>JAJZJZ010000106.1 GCA_021809755.1 Thermoplasmata archaeon | reverse complement strand
CATAAACGATGAGCACTGAAAATTATTAACCTTCAGTTAGTTCAGGTGCCAATGCCCGAGTGGGGTAATTTGGATATCCTGAAGGCCTGCGGAGCCTCAGATCCGGGTTCAAATCCCGGCTCGGGCGTTCAATCTTTTCTCTTATTCGTAATTTTTGATGCAATGAGTACACTTACACGTGTTGATATTTTAAATATATTAATGTTTGAATAGTTACTGTTACTCCTATTTACCCATGTTCGCCTATACATACTTCTCGAGGAATTAGTCATGTATTATAGCATTTTCATTACTTGTTAAGAACATCGATAACACGTACAAGGCCCCAGAAACTCATTCTATGGCACCATAATACAAATTCTACCCCAGATGGAATAATTAAAGACGGTGGGTGCCATTTTTAATAATGAGGTAAAACAGTGAACTAAGGTTTTTCCCATCAAATCTGTTTGACATTATTCTTGATATCAAGCATCATATTAGCTTACCCTAACCAATAGCAAGATCTGGAGATGTTGTCATCACTCTATTAGGACGTCATAAAAAATGCCATCGTTTATAGATTCATTTAAAACGGTCGCATGTAGATGTACTGTATCAAAAAGTTCAGTTTTTTCCGTTCCTAGCAACCGAGCCCTAAAGTAAATACCGAGTTTATTTCTTCCCATACTTCTTGGAACTGATGAGTTCAAGATCCATAGTGTTTACTTGCTATAATTTATGAAAAAGAGAACCTTCCCATCACCCAAATAGTTAGCTTGAATTTAAAAATACCTAATTGTTGGAAATCTCTGTGTAATAGGGGTTCAGACCAAACAAGTGCGCTGGATTATACGATCTAAATTTGTCCAATAAAATTTATTTATTGAATTTTCGCTCAACATGCAATATGACTTCTAGTAGCCATACCGCCAATCGTCGCAAGCGAATATCAACGGAATGACTGCAGCAATAAGGGGGTAAGGTATTCGAAATGTGAGATAATTTTTACTTCTTTTTTCGCAGAAATACTAATGATGCCCCTATCACTACAACCACTGTTGTAATCATAACATATAGAACAACACCAGATGTTAGTATGGAAATTAATGACTCTGAAAAACTTAGGTTTACCGTCACAGAATTTCCATTTACTGAAAATGAATTACCAGTGAATTGATAACCTTTGGATGTAGTTGTAACAGAATATGAGTAAGTACCATTTATAAGTCCTACAGTATAAGTACTAGATGAAATTGGCCCCGAAGAGACAACGCCTGTTATATTTAGGTACCAGTCAGATCCTGAAGGCAGACCACTTTCTTCAAAAGTTATGCTATACTTTACCTCAATGAATACAACTCGCTCAGTCGAATTTGCTCCATTAATTGCAAGGTCTCCTCCATCTGCCCTGTAAGATTTATCTGAAGTAGCAATTTTATATGTATATGTTCCATTGACCTCAAATAATACAATTGAAGAGGATTGACTATTGAAACTTTTGCCATTGGATAAATTTACCCACCACTCAGACCCGCTTGGAAGCCCTGAAGCAATGAAGTCTACTGAATACTTAACTGAATTAAACTGTATTGATACTTCTATTGGAGCGCCCCCTATAGAGAAGTTGCCCGTGATACTTGCAGGTTCATAGGTTTTATCGCTTGTACCGACAGAGTAATTGTATGTTCCATTAGGAACATTAAATGAAAATGAACTATTTATTACTTGGAAAACTGTCCCATTGGATAATTTAAGGTACCATGATTCCCCATCGGGTAATCCCACTTGTTTGAAAGTTACTTTATAAGTAACGACAGTCCATCTGATTACCACTTTTTGGTTTCCGTTGTCAATGTTGACTTTACCGCTATAAACATTCGCCTTGTATCCAGCAGTGCCTTTAATGTCAAAGGTATATTGCCCATTAGGAAGTAAAAAACACAAGGTACTAGTATTGGAAGTGAGAGTATTTGATTGAATAGTAGCTGACCAATTTTTCCCCACAGGCAATCCCGTTTCTGAAAGAGTTAAAGAATAAACGGGCGGAATGGAGATAACAGAGGCCCTACCAGCAGTGACAGTTACTGTTCCGCTCCAAACCAGAATACCAGTGCCCTGAGCAGTGAAAATATTGATTGAATACGTACCAGGACCAACAGTAAAATTAGCAGATCCGCATGAAAAATAATGGGATTCTATTCCAATATAGGCAATTCCGTTGGGGATATTGGAAACAAGATTGATCCAACCCAACTCCTGAGAATCATATATCTCTTCCAAAGCTCCATTCCCATTGGTTGCACAAGCATAGGACATCCCACATATTGAGTTATAATTACCTGTAGAGACAGTCCCGTTTATTCCTTCGGCCGTATCGCTTCCATAATTGAAAGCGTTAGAAATGTCTTGGAAGTTATTTCCATTCCAATATTCGAGTGAAAGCTGGACATTCGATTGAATGTTGGTGGTTTTAGTCCCGCCCCCTGGTCCGCCCATAATCAGTTCTGCATCATAGTAAAAACCAGCGGGATTCAAGGTTGAGCCATTCACAACAAAACCTAAGTCATCACTAAGATTATTTACAAACTTAAAGAATACATCATCATACGTCACCCAACCATAACCATCATTATATTCGAAAACTACCTCTGGCTGGTTATTTGCGTTGATTTCTGAAACCACCTGAAGCTGAATAGTTGTGGGGAAACTAATTGACACATCATTTCCTAGCAGTGACGGATCTGCATATGAATAATAGTAACAATTAGAGCCAGACAATGATAAAGAACCATTTCCAGAAATAGAAGTAGGATGCATAATTGCCCCCTGTGCAGAAAAATTCCACACGTTGTCAATAAAGCTGATAAACTGCGGAGATTCGGTGTTTACAAACGCAACATCTTGAATCCAGTATACATAGCAGGTACCACCATCACTGAAAGCAAGATTTACATTCAACTGGAAAGTCATGCAGGCTGGATTGCCGCCTAAATCTGAATTATACGTGGAAAGTGAGTTAATTAAGACTTTACCTTTAAATGAAGGGGTTCGGTACTCATACGAAGAATATCCAAAAAGTCCAGGGGCGCTCAAACCATAATCCGCAATGCCCATTGGAGCAGGTTCAGAAGAATACCCATATGTTGGACTAACGGATAAGTTACTAAGGTCCTTACTATGAATGTCCTCTATCTGATTTAGGCTAACATGGCCAGGAGTAGGCCTCGGGTTGACTACTGGGGTGATTGATCTTGGTAAATTTGGATTGGGAGAATGATTTAAATTTATAATATGATGCGACAACTGGGTTATATTCCCAGAACTTCTTCCCACATGTTCATTATTATAATTATTGGATAATAGTAGAGCTGATGATGTTAAGAGAACTATGGCTACTATAATGAAAGACGTCGCCTTAATTGATCCACTCCTTTTTTCCATGTGTTGAAAAAGGAAATTCTTATTTTCTGGAAATGTTTTCATTAATCTCGATAAAATAGCATAAAATATAAATTTAGTCATAGCTAAAGTTATAGGTAAGGACATAAATTGTTCTATGCTGACCTCATTTCTCCCCACGAAGATTTCCGGCGCAGTCTAACTTAGCAAACCTCGAATTGCATGAATCTGACTCATCTCTACCAGATTAAGCTAGGGGGAACACTTTGAAACTCTTACTGGAATGATTGTTTTCCTGTTTTTCTCCATTAATATCTTGACTTCACTCGAGGGATGGCAGTGTAGGCTGGCATAAAATAGAATGAATCTCCCATATTTCATCTTTAGAGTATTCTGGTACCTTGTGAATACTTCAGAGTTGATCCTTCCTAAGACATGAAATGAGCGAAGGAATCCAGTGAAAAGGCCCCAAGTCCGAAATGCTTCCTTTGGATCACGCTGCCATAATTCTGGAATTGCTGCTTCTCTTCGCAACTATCTTCCAGACAAAACTATCGTATACAAATACTGATTCATCCATTCATACAGCTATCATCCTATTCCTAATAGAGCTCAGCATGTTTACTGCTTGTTTTTAAACTTTTCAATCCCTTCATCAGAGGCAGAGTTCTTATGCTCTTTCCTTGGTGTTATGAGCAGGTATCCTAATGATGTACTTTCTTGTAAATTTGATACCGATTTCTCCTAGGCCTTCCGGTAATGCCTACTGGATATTTTAGTACTGATTCCCTCCTTTGTTCTGTCGTCCTTTGATCTTGGCATTTCAATTATTTCGGCGGTCCACAGATCCTTGAAGGCAACGCTGTGAAATTTCTTCTTCCATAGCACCACACTGGATTGGTGACGGAATAATTGGTTTCTATTGATTGATTCCGACCTTTAGGTAGATGATTATCAGAAGCCCCTCCTTGAAAACGGCGTCTTTCAGTATTTTATACCATTCCCTAACCTTTTCAATACCCAAGTCTCTTATTGTCTTTCAAATAAACAACAAGTGATAAAATATAGTCCAATATCAACGTCCTTTACTATTGTAAAAAGACCCTAACCTTAACTAATATAATATTATACGTATTGGTATTCTCCTCAATATGTATTACAAAAAATCTGCATATCTTGAAAGGGTCAAAAAAGTCCAGCACCTTATGCCAGAGTCCGATATTGGAACAATGATAATACCTCCGGGACCTAATTTCACCTATCTCACTGGCATGGATACCGAATCAATGGAGCGACTTGCATTACTTATTCTTACTGAAAATGGAGTAAGCATACTGTGCCCTGAATTAATGAGGCAGCAGGTTCTCGAGGAATCATGGATAACAGACATAGTTTCCTGGAAGGACGATGAGAATCCATATAACAAACTGAAAAAATTTATTCCTGTGAAAAGTAAAATTTCTATTGAAGGTTCACTACCGTATTTTCACTACGAGAGAATTAAGCCGTTTATTCTTGTCAAAGAACATCTCGCAGATTCAATAATGACCCAGCTTAGAATTACAAAAGACAAGGAAGAGCTTGACTCGATAAGATCAGCTATTGATAAGTCTGAGAAGTCCTTAAACGCCTCTCTTGCAGAATTGAAAGAAGGAATCTCTGAAGCAGAATTTGCTACTATTTTAGAGAACGAAATGAAGAAACAGGGATTAGATACAGTTGCATTTTCTTCCATTGTATCATTTGGCAAAAATGCAGCATTGCCGCATCACAGTCCAGATTCAACTAGGCTCAAGCATGGAGATTCTATAGTGATTGACTTTGGTGGCAGATACCATTACTATGCATCAGATACAACGAGAACCTTCTTCTGGAAGCATGCGGATCCGGAAATGGAGACTATTTACGAAACAGTGAGAC
>JAJZJZ010000105.1 GCA_021809755.1 Thermoplasmata archaeon | reverse complement strand
CGATCTGAGAACACCGATGGGAAAGATGCTTTTCCAGATACTTGGTGCTGTGGCAGAATTTGAAAGAAACCTCATAGTGGAAAGGACCCAGGAAGGCAGGATGAGGGCAATGCTTCATGGAACTAGGTCAGGGAAACCCATGCTTGGTCCACTAAAAGAATTACCGGAAAAGGCCATAATTCAGAAATATAAGGAGGGTACGTCGATAAAGGCCCTTGCAGCGGATTCAAAGCTTCGCCAAACACCATAAGGAAAAGGTTGATAATGGCCAATGTGAGGATAAGAAGCTGGAAACAGGATAATACATAGAACGGGATTAGAGAAGTTTCAGAAATTCTTCTATGCTCAAGCCCGCCTGTTTGATTATTGCCCTTAAAAGTCCAGGGCCCGGCTCTCTGTGATTTGAAACCGTAATCTTCTTTCCGGATGGGTTTACAAGAGTAATGTGACTTCCTGTTTGATGGTCGAAATTATAACCTATCCTGGAAAGAGCTTTTATTACATCATTCCCGGACAATACCGGAAGTTTAGGCATTCAGTATTACTTCCTCTCCAACATCTTCAGGAATGGGTTCATTATGCTTTTTAAGGGAACCTATATATGATTCTATGGCCTCCCTGGCATTCTCAAGAGCTTCACTTTTCGTTTTACCCTGGGTGAAACATCCTGGTAGTGCAGGGACACTAACAACATAGAATCCCGCCTCATCCCTTTCAAATATAACAGTATACTTCATCATATAACAATGCATAGCGAATGTATAAGGTTTTTTCCTGCAGGTTTCTCTTAATAGTATCTCGAATTTTGTATAAATAAAAGATCAGAATCTAGATCATAGATCATGAGAGAATTTACAACAATCCTCTACTTTCTGGGATCAAAGAGTTCTGTATGAACTGAAATTCCCATAAAACAGACAAAACAGATCACGTTTTTATAGGTATACAAGTTCGGCCATCTACTTACACATAATCAGAGGGAATTAAAATTCATGCTGATAAATAAAACCATGAATTTCATGTATTTCAGTATGTATTTATGCACATAATGACATAAAAAAAGACGATAAATTTGTTCATCGACAGTGAACTTGCATACAGTGCCAGGGCTTATGGGCTTAATCTTTCAACATTCTTGACCTCCTGCCTTAAAATCTGGAGGAAAAATCCAGCATTCCTTTTGCATGCAGAACCAGAAAAAAACAGAATGGACCGGTCGGGATTTGATTAAAGTTTTAAGCGAATACAACGGAATGGTATCCAGAACCTCAATCTAACCAAGAATACACATCGGATCGGTTAGCTACCCTTACAATCCTTATCGTTTCCCCTTCCAGATAATATATAATCCTGTATTCACCAACTCTGAGCCTGTAATATGTATGTTTTGTCCCTAAGAGTTTTTTTGTATCCAATCTATTGGAATTGTTGTAGGGGTCTTTCGCCAGTTCATTCAACTTCTCCCTAATTCTTTCCTGCTCTATTTTCTGCAAAGCTTTGAATTCCTTTGAGGCTGTAGTTGAAACAAAAATGCTATAGCTTGTCAAGAGGGACAAACTCCTCCGTGTCCGCTATTCTGTCAAGTTCAGCAAAGAAAATATCTTTTTTGGCTATTTCTATAAGGTTCTCTATTATTTCATCATAAGTCTGACCCTTTCGTCCAATTATCTTGAGCTTTTCTCTGGTATCTTTTGAGATCTGTATAGTTGTCTGGTTCATAACACATAGATTGTATAGTGGTATATAATGATTATACTAATTGACCCATAACACATAATTACACTCAATGTAAATTGAATAGATTAGTGCTGAAAAGCTAAGAAAAAATGCAGAAGGGAACGGTTAAGATTTGATCAGATCCTTATTGGAAAGCCCTCTTGAATAACCGGCATTAAGTGGCATCATTAAACAAACCGACTTTTGCTCATCTTCTCAAGCCGCATATCAAAAAATTAACGACCTTCTTGAGAAGATGGATCTGAAAGAATCAGCGGATATCCTTGTAAAGAGGTATTCCGGTGGAATGAAGAGAAAACTCGAATTGGCGGCTGCCATGATTCACGATCCAAAAATCATCTTCCTCGATGAACCCACGTTACAACTTGATCCCGCGAGCAGAGCAGAATTCTGGAATTACATAAAAGACCTAAAGGAAAGGGCTGGAATCACCATATTCCTTAATACCCATTACCTGGACGAGGCAGAAAGATTATGTGATGCGATAGCAATCATAGATCAAGGAAAAATCATTGTACAAGGCGCTCCAGATATCATTAAAGAGACGGTCAAAGGAGATATAATAAAGATTAAGGTAAAAAATGAAACACCTTCATTCAATAAGATCATACAAGACGTTTATGGGGTGCTGGAAGTTGTCAAGAGCAACTCTTACTATTTGATAAAATGCCAGAACAGCAATCGGGTGATCCCTTCGGTGGTTTTGGAAATTAAAGAAAATAATGTAGAATTACAGGAATTAACTGTGATCCGCCCTAGCTTAGAGCAGGCATTTCTGGAAATAACCGGTCGTGGGCATACAGAGAATGGAAAAACTAATTCGGAGGGTGACTCGAATTGATTTTAAATGAAATTGGTGCAGTCTCTAAAAGGTTATTCATTAAGTGGAGGAGGTCCCCAATGTTCATGATGGGTGGTTTTCTTGGACCCCTTCTATACCTTGTTTTGTTCGGCCAGGCTTTCAATCTCTCTGCTCTATTGCCAAATAGTATCGGGAATGAATATATCACAAACTCATTATTAGGCGCACCCAATTATTTCTCATATTTTGCAATAGGAATGGTAGCTTTTTCCTCCGTAAGCATAGCGATATTCTCGGGTGTTAATGCGCTATTTGATAGAACACTCGGCATCATGAAGAGGACAATTGGGACTCCTGCTGACAAGAGTTCAATTTTCGCCGGATACCTCTTGTTCCAGACTATTCTTACACTGATACCTGCTTTCGTGGTATTAGTAATCTCTTATGGACTGAATTACATACCGGGGTTGAGTGGTCTGACCATCAGCGACTCCTTAGGGATTCTGAACTTGTCAGAAATATTTGTCGCAATCGTGCTGCTGTCATTGTCTTTCACATCTTTGTTTCTCGCCTTTGGATTTATATCGAAGGATAATAACACTTATTTTGGATTGACAGCTGTTCTTCAGCTTCCAGTTCTCCTGACTTCAAATGCAATGTATCCGCAATCCACCATGCCCCCCTGGCTACAATCCATTGTATCTGTAAATCCTGTTACGATGGCTGTAAACGTAATTAGAGAAAACATGTTCGGGAGTATGCTATATCCATACGACCCCGCAATATACACGGCAGAACTCGCAATTTGGTCATTAGCACTTATACTCTTGGCGTTATTCATAGTGCGTAGGTCGTTTTATTCTGAAAGTTAGTTGGGTGACTGTTAAAAACAACCAAATTCCCTTTTTACAAGAAGCTAAGGCTTTTCAAATAATAAAAGTTTATTTTTTATGGACCGGTCGGGATTTGATTAAAGTTTTAAGCGAATACTATCTTTCGTCCTTAACAGAAACTCCTCTATCTGATATCGAAAGTGCAACAAAATGAGCGCTGTTTCCCACTACGTAGGCCATGTCGAAAATGTAGAGATAATTGGTCTCGTCCTTTGCTAAATAAGCCATAATATTTATTATCAAAACGACAAAAGAAACGATGGTCACTAAAAGGATATGATATTTGTACCGATTCATGAGTGCTCTCTTAATCTTTTGGTCTCTTTGCTCCTCTTTAGCAAGTACGTATCGAGAAGGAAATATGTACCTGCAATAACGGAAAAAGATGCAAATACCGTTCCAAAAGATTTATTGTTGTGGGCTGTAGATAACCATAATAGACCAACAATACCTGAGATAAGAAATATGCTTCCAGAGGCCAAAAGAAATACCGTTCTAATTCTTTGTCTTTCTGTATGCACTTAAGCCACCCTGTATAAGCAATCTTACAATTGCAGCAATTGTAAACAAGACACCTATTCCTATTGACCCTCCCCAGAGGAGAGATTCAACACCTGAATAATATGCAATTATACCAAATATGAAGAGAGTCAATCCCATTGCGAAACTCATAATGCCAGTTCTAAAGAACCATGGATATTCCTTTCCAAAAATAAACAAAATGGAGATTCCTATGAATGCCATGGCAAATACAAGAGGAAACAGTATAGGTATTGCGGATGTAAAGTTTCCATCATATTTTATGTGCTGTGATAGAAATACGGATAGATACAACAAAACCAGAGCTAAGGCGTATGAAAGTATAGATTCATAATACCTTTTCTTGCTGGTTATAGACATAAAGCCACCTTATTTGCAGCAGTCAATTACTTTTATTGCGTCCTCAGTGCATTCTCCCGCTTTATATATACAATAGGCGCAAGCAAGAACATCAAGACTAAAACAGACAAGACATGCAGGGAGTGTCAAGAAGTCAAAGCAAGCTGCCAAACAATCGGGTAAAACTAAACATTCAGCACATATTTCTTCAATGTCTGGAACACTAAGCACACAATCCGTCAAACTTAATGCATTTTCGAGACAACATGTAAAATTAAAATCCATTAGGGTAACTTTGAACGATAATTCTAGATTATTTATGATATCCAATCGATTTCGATTATTTTCATATATTTTAGGAAAAGCTTCAAGAAGAGATACCATTTTTCCATAAATTCTGTTTCGCTTCGTCGAAGCATCTTTTTTTAAATTACTTATGACAGAACTCAAGTCCTTAACTATAGACAGAAAACTTCCTTTATAACGAATGATTATTGGAAGGGAAAAAAGATCAACGTTTTCCGGATTCTTGGGGGAAACATTGACCGATAAAAATAAAATGCCCTTATTGTTTTCAACAGGGATTATATTTCCTTCCAAATATGTTGTGTCTTCATCATCTGTTATCTCAAAATATAATGAATATGCTATTCCAGACTGAACTACCTGCTTTTCCGTTACGTCATAATTCATTTCCCGGAATGCCATGTGGTAATCTTTTGTCTTATCTGAGAAAATCAAAGACATATTTTTCAAACCACTGTTAGCGATAACGTTGGGGGTTGGAATTTTTGGTGACACTTTTATCGGTGTTTTGTAGTTATTAATCTTTGTTTTCAAAACGTTTCCATCTTTGCTTACTATCACAGCTCCGCTCATTATTAATTCATTTTTACGACTGCCCATAATAATCAAATCGAAATCATATATATATATATACTTTACTATGATATTTTAGCAACTAAAATGGCATTTTCATTATAGCCTTTCCGTTGGGCAGGA
>JAJZJZ010000104.1 GCA_021809755.1 Thermoplasmata archaeon | reverse complement strand
ACCAGTGGGCGATTAGGGTGATTAATCTTATCATTCTCAATATCGAACAGGTCATTCATGGCATTTCCTCCCAACATTACAAGAATTACGGAAAGGGAAGCAAGAGATAATATAAACCACATGGAGAGTACACCGGCACCAAGGGAGATAAGTCCCGAAATGAATGTGGCAATTATGGCCATTAAGGCATTTTCCGGCCTTAGGAGTTTAACCCATGGATTCATAGTCAAACTTGAATTCTAAGGCTCATATAATCCTTAGCAAAAAATCTAATCATATTCTTTCGTTAATTGGAATGTTTTCAAATGCGTTTAAGTAATCTGTTTTTAATCCTGTAGGTGAAAAATGGGTTCTTTTAGTAACCGAAGCTCCATTCTGTAAAGCCATATCATTAGCTGTTTTCATACTTGGAATATCCATGTGATATCTTGAAAATATCTCACCAACATCGCAGAAGAGTAATGATATATCCTCATTCTTCAGCGCATTAAAGAAATTCGTAGATTTTTCAAGTACAAAGGGATTTTGCTGGTTTCCGAAATTTGAATTGAAAATATTCTCTATGTTGCCTAACCATATGGGCCCCGATATTTCACCGGTATATGCTTTACCTATCAAATCCTGAAGGTTTATAATACCTAAGGATTTCAATGTTTCATCTGCCTTCGCAGCCCCTCTGAGGACTTTCACAAAAATCCTGTAATAATGTTTGTTCCAGAAAGAAAGTAATGGTTCTATTCCACAGTCAAGTGCAGCTGCTCTCCTGGCTATGGTTCCAATGAGGTTTCGAATGCCAAGCTCGTGTCTCATGAGTGACTTTGGGATTATTGAACCGTAGCGCCTAAGAGTCTTCTCAGGGATTGCACCGGAGAGCGCTGAAAGGTCGGTGGCCGTAAAGCCTATGTAACCACGGTTTTTTATATTGTTCAAGGAAAGATCTAGATAAGGAATTATGGAACCATATGGATCAACATCAATAAAATCAAAGTCATAGCGCGTAACCATTTGTTCAAACGAGGACCAGTGCACCTCCGCATCTGAGCTATTTGAGATAACATTTCTAGTGAGAAGTACAAAACTCTTTTCAGATCTTTCTGATATAACTGCATGGGTAGACGTTTCTTTGCTCACCCTTATACCCCTAATACCGGTCGCACCAAATCCGTCGAGAAAAAGCCTGGGTTTAAGTATATTTAACATTATAATGGTCAGGTCACGATTCAATACCTGTTCCGGATTGTAAAACCCGGACTGTATTTTTCCGGGACCAGTTTCATTAAATGTATTCTCTGTCTCTACAGTAGCTGAACCTTCATCAACTTTCGTTATGGGTTCTCCTCTCCATTTAGTACTCTGAGTACTTTAAACGGGAGTATATTTCTGTTTATTGGTGTTATATCGAAAACTCTGACTCCCTCTAAGCTTCTGATTTCCTGCAGTACCGGGTTCCTTGATTTTTTATGTAATGTTACAATCAGGGGTTTAGTGTAATTTAAAGTTTCAAGGATTTCTTTTTGTATGTTCTTTGTGGTATTTTCCAGTTTTCCTATTTCATCTATGACTATTATATCCGCCACTTCTCTTGCCTTCTGAAGACTAGGTATTAGGATTTCTTCAAGGAGACGCGTATCTACCCCAAGTTTGTCAATTTTAACTCTGGAAACAAGGCCCTGTTCAGCGAATACAACTTTCCTCTTGGAATATATATCAAGGATTGAATAGCCCTTTAATTTTCCCTGGTCCGTAATCTCACTTACCAGAACTCCTTGGACTATCTTACCGTCGTGAACAAGGATGTCCATAATCTTTGTTAGCGCTTCTGCTTTTATGCTTCCTACTGGTCCTGTTATTCCTATTTTAACTGCCATTATTTAATCCTCCAGATACATCAACGGGTAATCCATTTCTTTGATGTAACGCAATCTGGCCCTAACGCTGGAATCCTTGTATTGAATATCTAAACTTACATCAAGCATATCTCCAGTAAGTGTGATGTATTTGTATGTTCCCTTGTGCCTATGAATATTTTCAGGGTTTATCTTCACAGATGCGTTCGCAACGAAGGGCTGAACAAGAACACTCTGCTTTATGGCCTCCTCAAGCGATTCTAAATTCGATAAACTCACTGGTGCCCCAACATATTGGTGGTAAATTGTTCCCAGTTTAATTCCAGCTTCGAATATGGCTCTTTCTCTGTTTGAGCAGTTAAAAAACTGTTCTGCAATGTCGGGCATATTCCACCTGAATTTCAAATCCGCTAATAAGTTTATTGTACGTGAAATAATAAAGGCAGGATTAGTACTTTGTGGGGTTTTTTCAGCAATGAGTATACCGTTTGATCCAAATCTTTTATTGTTCAAGTATGAAAAATTAATGCAATAGCATCATCTGTAAGGTAGAAATAGCATGTCTCATTACTAATAGAAAGGCTTTCGAAAATAGTAAGTGGAACAAAACGCTGTAATTTAAATATGTATTTCTTATTATGGGATAATCAAAATGGAAGTAGAAAAATCACCCAATGGAAAATTAAACAGAATACTGAAAAAATTCACTTACAACAATGCAACAATAGCCATAGGGCTTTTCTTCGTTATTTCTGGTCTTGCATACTATTTTGCTTGGGCGGAATATTTTGATGCATGGACAGACCCGGGTCTTTATTCTCTTGTTGTTGTTCTTGTAGCTTTCGGTATAATGGCCGTTATACTTGGAGAAACAAAGAAGAGAATCTCTCCAGAAAAGAGATAATTGTTAATCTATGAAGTTTTTTTCAAAGTCAGTTGAAATGTAAGCCAGTTTTCTCAAATTTCCATTTGTATAATAGAAGAATTCAGAATAAGACTCGCCTTTTCCTCCCGAGAGGTTCTTAAAATCCAAATAACCGTATTCTGCGGGGTCTATCCCAGTATCCCTAAGATTTTCCCAGAATTTATTTCTAAATATGAAAACATTGATTGAATTCTCAAATATGGATTGTCCACCCTGACTGGATAAAAACTCACCAATTCCCTGTGATATGGAAAAAACTGAAGTAAGATAATGCCTTGACGATCTTACAATTTCTCCAAACAACTTCATGGTTTTATCGTATCTTAATAGAAGATGTGCCTCATCAATAATCATCAGTTTTCTCTTTGATTCAGATTTTTTGATTGAATCGAACATCTCTGAAAGACACAAGAGGAAATTACTTTCGGTTTTGGCATTCTCCATGAATCGAAATATTCTAATAATTTTATTTTTATTTGCGTTAGATGTCAATAAAATTTTGTTCGCAGTATCTTCACTAAAGGAGATTATTTCCACATCCGAATATGGCGCTAGACTTTTACCTAAAAAATATTCATTCATTGGATCAAAAATATATATTTCGTCAGCAAGATCCAATAACAAATTTCTCAGAAGGATAGTTTTTGTAAAATAGCTTTTTCCCGATCCTATTTCACCAAGGATTATGGAATTAAATGAAGACCTTGCCCATAGATTTAGAAAGATGGGTTTTCCTGAATATGAATCGAGTCCGATTAAGATCCCAGACGTATCAGGAACTGAATCAGTGAACCATGGTATGAGACAAACCAGTGATTGGCTGTCAATCAGATATCTATCGGCTTTTACAAAATTAAAAGAATTTAGTTTTCCCAAATAGGATCTGGGAAATCTCTTTTTCAAATTTAGTGATGCACCCATAAGCTCCAAGGAATTCCTTATTCTAAAGGTATATTCTCTAAGTTTTACCGGATTAGTACTTTCAGGTGATATTGTGAATATACCTTGATATATTGAACCAGTTTCACTGGAATTTATTTCATAAATTTTGCTTGCATATTTTTCTTCAGCAACAAGGCGTTGCGATGGATTCTGAGGATGCTTCTTTTTTTCAGACATAAGGTTTGCCCTTTTAGCTGCCCTTATCCTTCCAAAAATCTTACTGTCTTTTTTTAATTTATCAAGTGAATATACTACATCTAGAGGAACGGATAAGGCATTGATGAACTGCGAAATATCCAAAGTATTGGCGGGTTTGGAATCCGAAATTCGAATGTGTGATTTGTATCTATTTGAGTGAAAATATGATTTATAGATACGAACCTTGATCGGATTTATTGAGCGTTTCTTCAAGGAAATTCCCTCCATAATTTTTCCAGAAGTGAAGGGGGCGTTCGCTTAAATTCCATACCTATGGATGCTAACTGTTCTTCAATTGTAACTATATCTGAATGGGTTTTTCCTTTCTTATCAACGCCGGTCTCTCTTTTTAAAAGGATAAAGTGTCTAAAATAGAATGTGTTCCCCATAATGTTCTTTATCATGGTCGAATATGATTCCATAGCGGTGTTTTGTTCATTTACAGGGATATCGGCATTGTTAAAGTTCATTGATATAAGTATTAAATTATCAGGCATTCGCATCCATATTTTTGAAAAAGAACTTTTGAAAAGGGTTTGCTCCCTAAGTGTCATATTTCCTATTGCATGTGGAAGGACCTCTATCCCCACAATTTCTGTATCTTTGTTTATTTTCAGTGTATTGAACTTTGTCTCATGACTATCCTTAACCAAAATAATTGCTCGAGTTCTGAAATACCTGGATATTGGAACAGAACAAGAAACCGCAGCAATTATGGCAACAACTATGATTATTGTCGGAATCCTTAAAACATAAGGCATGAAATCGTCGCTGAAATTTAGCAATATTGCTGTTAGGGCAATAGCAATCACGTACACCTCCAGATTAGGGTTCCGGGCATTACGCTCTCTGTGATTTAGATTTGGGGGTAAATTCCCAATATCACCACTATTATTCATACGATTCCACCGTGCCTAACTCCCTTCATAATTGTACGGTTGAATCTATGGTTAAAGAAGATCCCTTTTTCGTATCTTAACATTTTAACATTTTTAATATCAATATTCATTTTCGTTTCACCTATTTTAATATTGACCAGCTCTCCTCAATACACGATCTCAAATGAAATTCGCTAATCTTTGTGGAGCCTTAGAAGCTGTGTATATAGTTACCAATCTAACCTCTCAAATTTTTCACATTTTTCTTTAAATCATTAAATCCATTAAGCAGTCCTATCATCATCAAACATGTCGTTTAGCACCATTCTCCTCAGTATTGATCGAGGGGCTCCTATTCCATCGTCCTTCTATATTCCACATCTTTTTTCATGAGATCATTAATATTGAAATGGTAGGGATTATTTCCACCAATATTCCCAGATTGCTCTCCGCCTACGGAAAAATTTCCCAAGTGTACATTTGGTATTCTATCAGTGACAACTTGCATTCTGTTTCCAAGGAGACTA
>JAJZJZ010000103.1 GCA_021809755.1 Thermoplasmata archaeon | reverse complement strand
TCTGGCTGTAAATGGTACTGACAATGTATCTGTAACATGGACTCCTTCAACTGCAGGAACTGTAAGTCTCGTTGTTAATGTGAGCGCACCTAACCAACCAGGTTTTGTTTCAAACCTTGGAGAATATTCAACAAGCGTAAATGTTGCATCATCCCCATACAATGTTCCAATAATTATCGGATCAGTAATAGCTATCATAGTCGTAATTGGCTTGATATATTACAGAGTCAGTGCAGGAAAATTCCCAATGACAAAGAAAGGTGGAGATAAAACAACAGCTATAACCCCATCAAAACCAGCTAACCCTGCAACACCAAAAAAGGAAGATGCAAAGAAAGATCAGAATAAGAAGTAACTTATTCTCCAACTTTTTAACTTTTTTTACTTTTTAAGTTTTTATCTACATTTCTGTTACTAATTGAATTCCAATGATTGAAGAAATATCTTCCATAATTGATTTATAAACTGTTACAGTCATAAGCCTTCTTATGGTTATTTCTGAATCCTGATCATTAACTTTGCATTTTTCATAGAAGTCATTGAATGTTTTAGAAAGCATAAAAGCGTAATTTGCAAGTGCTTCAGGTTTAAGGTTTTTTACCGCCTCTGATAGAATAAACGGATAGGTATACATATTTAGAACGAGAGTTCTCTCTTCTCGGGCAAGTTCCTTGTCGGATATGCTTGAAGTTTCATTATCCATATTCATTTCACTTTTCTTAATTATATTTGAAGCTCTGACATAGGAATATATAACAAACGGTGCACTATCGCCGTTGAAATCCAAGGCATCCTCCCATCGGAAAATCATTGCCTTAGACGCACTTACCTTGAGAATATTGAATCTTATGGCAGAAATTGCTATCTTTCTGGCTATTTCATCATTGGAGTCTTTTTCACCACGTTTTTCTACAATTATCTCCCTGCTTTTCTCATAGGTTTTTTCAATAAGCTCCTTGAGGGTTACCGCATTTCCCTTTCTTGTGGACATGCTCCCAGTTTCCAGACTAACAAACGCGTTGAATACGAAATCAAGTCTCTTAATGAGATCAAAATGCGTTTTCAATATCTCGGTCAGGGTCTTCCCATGTTCAGAATGATCCTCTCCAAGGACGGTGATTAGCCAGTCACTTTGTGAGAGCTTGTACATGTGATATGCTATATCCCTGACAACGTATAGGGTGCTACCGTCACTTCTGGTCAAAAAAACCTTCCTTCCATCATTCAATTCTAAATACTTTGCTTCACCTTCTGACTTAATTGAATCTGAAAGAGAAGATATGAGTGTTTTAACTTCCCCAGAGACTATAAAATCTGATTCCCAAGTGAAATCATCGATCTTGATACCTATTGCCTTTAGATCGTTCTTTATATCATCAAGCATAACCCCGGCTATTTTGCGTACCTTATTGATTAATACAGGATCGCCTTCCTCATATTTTTTGATCATTTCTTCTACTTCTGCTTCGGAACCTGAGCTTTCCATTTCCCTGTAAATTCTTCTATATCCGTCCAGAAGCAATTCAGGAGTCGGTTGTTTATTGGCATTGTATTTCTCATAAGCCAGGTATAAAGACATCATCTGTTTACCAGAATCGTTGACAAAATACTGAGTTGTCACACGGTATCCAAATCTTTTGAGAAGTCTCGAAATAGAATCCCCAATTATGGAATTCCTGACCCGTCCAACATGTATGGGACCGGTTGGATTTATGCTTGTATGCTCCACACTTACCCTCTCCGGATCCTGAAACACGTCAGGATATTGACCTGTAGTGGAAATTGAGGAATGCATAATTGATAAGAGAAAGTTTGAGTCTATTGAGAGGTTGAGATATTTTCCTTCGACCACCGCGCTCTTAACAAAGCTTTCTTCAAGAAGTGCTGATTTCAACTGCTCCATGTTATCCCCTTTATACCTGAATGTGCGTACCGTCAAATCGCAGTGACCGGTCTTATCAAAGCTCAGATCTTCCTCTTTAAATTCAGGTATAACTTTTCTAATTGTCGAAGTTAATTTTTCATGGATGTTTTGATACATCAGCATATGGTCATAATCATTGCTATGTCTAAAAACATTTTTAGTAGTGGTCTGCGAATACATGTTGTACCGCCTTGTTAATCTCCCTTATATTGAGGCCTTTCAAATGACTAAATATATTATGGACTGAGCATTTGTTGTTAAGAAAATGACCGAGGCAGAGAGATTCATATTAAAGAGAGGGGAATTTGAAACAACTTATATCATCGGTGAAAAAATTCTCCAACATATTTGGGATTATTCCAAGGATAATCAGAAGGCCATATTTATTGTGAGCAGCAATGTGGACAAAAAATTTCACGAGTATCTGCCAGATTTTGGAAATATAGGTGAAGGCAGCATTAAATTCACAGTTTCTGATGGAGAGAATCTTAAGAATATCAAGAGTTATCAGAAAATTATGAGCGTGATGCTGGAAAACCAGATCGAGAAAAATTCCCTCATAGGTTATGTTGGCGGTGGAACGGTTGGAGATATGACAGGGTTTGTGGCAGCCACATACAAGAGGGGAATGAAGCTAATGGCAATACCGACCACACTCCTCTCTCAGGTCGACAGTTCCATAGGCGGAAAGAACGGAATCAATTATGGCGGGGTAAAGAATGTTATCGGAACATTTTACGAACCATCGGTTGTATTGGCTGACACATATTTTCTAACAGCTTCTGAAGATTCCTACTTGAGGGATGGTCTTGGCGAGATTATAAAATATGCCATAATTGAAAAGACAGATTTATTCTCAGTGCTTTCACAGTTTAACGATTTGCATGAAATAAAGAATGAACAATCTCTAACCAGATTAATATCCAAGAGTGTCAGGATCAAACACGATATTGTGTCAAGGGATTTCTATGATCAGAACGGAATAAGGGCGAAACTTAACTTCGGTCATACCGTGGGGCATGCTCTGGAAAGTATTTCAAAATCTGCAGTAAGTCATGGAAGGGCCATTGTTACGGGCATGCTGGTGGAATCAATGATATCAAGAAAAATGGGTATAGCAGAAGACGATTTTTATTCCATTATCACAGAATTCATGAACAAATTTTCAATTAAACCTGTAAACACAGCTCAATACAGCATAGAAAATATGTTACACATCATCAGAAACGACAAGAAGACCCGCGACGGTAATATCTATATTCCACTACCGGTTAAATTAGGCGAAATGTCCTTGAATGCTGTCCCCATGGAAATCATATCAGAATCGCTTCATGAATTTTCTGGAAAACAGTGAAGGGCGAGAGATAAATGAAAATCACAGGTCTCATAGGTTCACCAGTAAGGCAATCATGGAGTCAAAGACTCTTCAACAGCATATATGCTCAAAGCAAAATGAAGTGTTTCTACGCTGCAATTGATCTTGACGTGAGATCAATGGATCGTTTTATTGAATTTGCAAGTTCATCCATGACCGGTTTTAACGTAACATCGCCTTATAAGGAAATTATCTTAAGATATATACAGCAGAGAGATCCAATAGTATGGAGATTGGGTAGCGCCAATGTAATCAGCAATGAAGCCGGCACACTTCTGGCTCATAACACAGATTATGCAGGATTTAAAAAAACGGTGGAAGCGAATTCAGTTGATTTTCACGGTAAGAAGGTATGCATTGCAGGCACAGGCGGAGTATTCCGAACAATCCTATATTCATTGGTTTCAGACTTCGATCCAGATTCAATAACAGTTCTATCCAGAGATCCGCTTAAGGCAAAATCAAAATTTCAGGGATTTGAATATTTTGAAGGGACTGAAATTCTTGGCTATTCAACAGAAAATCAATATGACATCATTATAAATTGTACGCCCCTTGGAATAAATGAGGATGATGCATCACCGGTGAAGAAAATGAACTTTTCAAAGGATGCCGTGGCCATTGACCTGATTTACACGAAGACAGATACCCCGCTTTTACAGACTGCTGCAGAGGCAAAGGCATTATGCATCAACGGAAGGGAGATGTTCTTCCAGCAGGCATATGAATCATTCAATCTATTCCATGGAAGTTATCCTGACATGGAAATATTCAACGCAGTGAGAAAAAATCTTGAGGGAAGCGGACAATAATGAAAACAGTCAGAACTACAATCAATGGAGGTTTATCCGTGTTAAGCGCATTCGCCAACGGTCATGGTGCTTCTGTTGCAATCGATCTGCCCATGAAAATTACAATGAGGGAAACAGGAGAATCTCACAGTAAATTCAAAGAGTTGATCTCCATAATTCAGGAAAGATATCATATTGCCAATCCTCCACAGATTGAAATAGATTCGTTCATACCACAGGGAATGGGTCTGAAGAGTAGCAGTGCAATGGTTTCTGGAGTTCTTCTTTCACTGAATAAAATGTTTGGAATATTTGAATCAGAACTGAAGATTGCAGAGGAATCAGCTCATATTTCAAAACTCCTGAAAATTTCATATACCGGTGCCTTTGACGATATTTGTTCATGTATTTTCGGCGGTTTATGCTATACCGATAACAATGAAAAAATTCTCTTTAAGCGATCTATAATAGATGAAAGAGACGTCATAATAATCCCGGGGAATCATGAAAGAAGTTCTTTTGACATGGGTAAGATTGACTTTTCCAAATACCTGAAGGCATTTAACGGCGTTGAGGAAATGGTAATCAATGGAAAATTCCTGGATGCCATGAAAGCCAATGGTGACATATTCATGGATATTTTAGGAAGAGATCCTCATATTCTGGGTTCCGTTGAAGATACCCACCCTCTGATATTTGGGCAGAGTGGGAAAGGTCCAGCAATATTTGCTGTATTTAACAAAGAAGATGAGGCATCGAAGGCCTATGAGAAATTAAAACAGCTCAATCTTTCTCCAATAAGAAGTCACTTAACAAATAAACCAGCAAAAACGGAGGAAATATATGAAAGTTAAATTGAAAGCAAACCGTTTAACTGGAACTATAAGGCCGCCGTCAAGCAAGAGTTTCACGCAACGGTACATTCTTCTGGCAATGGCCATAGAGGGTAAAACAAAGATCATTCACGTTTCAGGTTCCGAAGACGAAATGGTGGCAATGGGTATAGCAAGAGATTCAAACTTTACGGTTGATTATAAAGATCATGAAGTATTGATAACTGGAAAATTCAAATGCCCCGAAAAAATCTATGTTGGAGAATCAGCCACTTCTTACCGCCTATCAATGGGTTTCATATCTGGAATGAGGTGTAGAACTCGCTATAAGCTTGCAGAATCACTTTCGGTAAGGCCAAACGGACCATTAGAAGCTGCTCTCTCCACAGCAGGTGTAAAAATAAAC
>JAJZJZ010000102.1 GCA_021809755.1 Thermoplasmata archaeon | reverse complement strand
CATCTCTCCTGAGGGGAGTTGAACATTTCACCAAAAACAGTTTGTTGAAAGAAAATCTGTCATTATTTAGGGAACATTTTAAAGAAGCCTTTTCAGAAATGTATAATGATGGAAAGCCATATGATATTATCTCCAATCAGCGTAACTCACTGCTTCATGGGGGAAAACCTTGGGAAAGATTGTTTGCTGCCCTCGTTAATCTGGTATTCGTTCTCATCAATGCGTTTTTCAATGAACAGGAGTTTAAGCAAGCGAAGCAACAGGTAATTCAAAGATTATCTCAGAACTTTACTCCGTTCCAAAATATGTCATACTATCCCCCCATATAAAATGGGTTGATCCTTTACGAATCCTTCTTGTCAATCTGCTATAAAACTATAGGATCATGAAGACTAGCTTACCAACTCATACCTCATCAACTTTGCCTGCTCCAGTACTGTGATGGTTGCTTTCTCCTGTTTATCTGGCGGGTATCCGTATTTTTTAAGGATCTTCTTCACTATGAGCCTGAGTTTTGCCTGGACGCTCTCCCTCACTGACCAGTCTGTGGTAATGTTCTTCTTTACAGTAACAACCAGTTCCCTTGCGATGGTTCTGAGTGTTTCATCACCAAGAACCTCCTTTGCACTCTCATTGTCGGCAAGAGCATCATAGAATGCAACCTCGTCTTCATTTAATCCAAGATCCCTTCCCCTGTATGGTTCAATCATCTCCACAAGAAGTTGGACTATGGATTTTGGAGTCTAGAACTGTCCTCCTTTCTTTCCCTCTGCATCTGCAAACTGTCCAAGGAAATATTCATAGACCTTTCCAAGAAGATCCCTGCTCTTTGCGCTTTCAGTACCCAGTTCTATGCCTCCGATGAGATCTATAAATTCACCAAGTCTCTGCTTATCCAACGATGCACGGGAATAGTTCGTTGGAAGCACACTCTTCAGAGATGGATTATCTCTTTCTATGACTTCCATTGCATCGTCGATCATCTTTCCTACTGTTGGCAGCTTTGCGTTTCTCTGCAGGTAATTCCACCTTGCCTCTGGAGGAACCCAGAAAACGTTTCTTGAGATGTATTCATCCCGATCTTCTGGATCTGAAAGGTGCTCTCTATCGTTTTCAAGTTCCCTATGAATCTCCTCGAAGGAGTCTGATACGTATTTCAAAAATATGAGTCCGAGCACAACATGTTTGTATTCAGCAGCATCCATGTTTGAACGAAGTTTATCAGCTGAAGACCATAATCTCTTTTCAAGATCTGAATCAGGGTTAATCATTGAACCTTATAGTTTTGAATGGACATAAATCTTCTGCCTTTTATTAAACAGTGTGTTCAGCTTGATCACCATTATGGCATTCCATTTCCAAATCACATCCAGTTATCTCTCTTATCAGATGTGCAACTTTCATAGTAATGAAAGCCGAGTAAACAACCTCCTTAGATGTGATTCTATGCTCTTTCCTTCCTTTCGGTAATCTGAAATCATGCTTAGATGGAACGTAAAAAACATTATTGTACTCTTCAAGGATGCTTATCAAGTTAGAATATTGTTCCCCTGTATTCTTTTTGATTTTTGACAGCGATGTGCCCATTGAACCTTTTAATGCGGCTTCGTTTTGAGTGCAAATATAAGCCCAGTGTTTGCATAGTTGATCCACGTAGTCACAAATATACCGAATTGCACTTCTTGTCCAGTGTGGCAGGTACTCTAACTCCATGTAAGCGTAAAACAATGGTCTCTTTGGTCGGTATCCGACCTTTTCCCTTAGCTCACTGATACCTTTGTTCCTCGTCCTTTTTTTAACTAGCATTAATGATATATCGTCTGCTCTTTTAATCTCTATATCACTAAGGACTTTTGTTGCTAATGCGTATACTTCATCTGAAATATCGAGGGCCTCTTTCAAATTTCCTGTTTTGTATTTTGAGTTAAACATAATGCAACATGCTGACCATGTTAAATGCCGTTATTATCTTTTATTCAATTTAAGTTTTCCAAAAGTCCCTATCGAAAATCTTTTTCATAGAGAACACCCTACTGAATACGTTTTAGCCTTAAAAATATAATATGATTGTTCTGTTATGAAATCTGCTCCGGAGCTTTACTCACTTCTCCCGCAGTTATCTTCAGTTTTGATAACTAGATGTATACATTTAGTATATGTATATGACTAAGAGATTCAATACTAGGATTTCTTAATATTCTTGAATTCTTTTCTGATAATTGACCATATTTGTCTATTATATCCTATACCTAGATAGAATAATGTGGTCAGTTTCCAAATGGTCATTTAACTTTTCTTTTGTTATAAGTCACATGATAACGTGTGATGAAAAAAATACGAATTCAAAATCATTTTTAATTTTGACAGAATCAAGTTTGAATTATTTAGTTCCAATTCTTTTCGAATTTCATATAAGATAACTATTACCTATCGAAATTTTTAAGCGTAAGTGCTCTCCTATTTATTTAAAAGGGATACTATGGGAAAGGAATTGCAAATGCAACATAACGATTCTCTCGGAATATTATTTTGTAGCTCAAAAATTGGGTTATTCTTGGAAAAAATTTAACTTATTTCACATATTCCCCTCCAAATGCCAGTTAAACTTATAGCAGTAACTAAGACATCCTCTAGAGGGTCATCATTAAGAATAACCTTACCGAAAGAGATAGCCGAGAAGTTGAATGTGTCAGAATCGGAACATATTGGATTTTATGAAGTTAATGGGGAGATTGTGGTTAGGAAGATTGAGTAAGTCGTATTGTCACCAAATAATTAAGTTAGGGATTTTTCAGACAATGTCAAATTAACGAACAATTATTAAGAGGATGCATTATCTATATTTAGTTTGAGGTTATATAAGGGTATGACGTATAAGTCCGAAAACATTGCAAACATATTAAAGAGACTCAACACACAGTATTTTTTGCCAGCCATTCAAAGACAGTTTGTTTGGAAACAAGATAAGATAATTTCTTTGTTTGATTCTATACTACGTGGGTACCCCATTAGCTCCTTTCTCTTTTGGGAATTAGATGACAGAAATAGATCTACATGGGATGCCTATAAATTTCTGGAAAACGGATCCGATAGTGAGTTTAGAAATCAAATCGCTAATGTTGATGGAGTGCATCAAATGACATTGATACTAGATGGTCAGCAAAGATTAACATCTATCTTAATAGGGCTTAAGGGAACATATCAAAAGAAACAAAAGTACAAAAGATGGGACGATCCAGCTGCATGGGCAAAACAGAGACTGTATCTAAACTTGTTAAAAGACCCAAATTCTGAGGAGAAAGGTGATTCTGAGATGCATTATCAGTTACAATTTTTTGATGAACACCCCAGCGATTCTCCAGATGAGAAATGGTTTAGAATAGGAAAAATTTTAGATTTTGATAGCGAAGATCGGTTTTATGCCTTTCGTGATAAAGAAAAAGATAACCTCCCGGACAATATCACAAAGAAACAAATCTCCATATTTGAAAGAAATTTGGAACGACTTCATAGAGCTGTTTGGAAGGACGATGTTATCTCATATTATACCGAAGTGGATCAAGATTATGATAGAGTTCTAGACATATTCGTGCGTGCGAATGAAGGTGGTACGAAACTAAGTAAGTCCGACCTCCTGCTTTCTATGATAACTTCGAGTTGGGACGATATGAATGCCAGAGATGAAATTTATAATTTTGTTGATCACTTAAATGAAGATCTTAGTGGACACAACATTTTAGACAAAGATTTTGTCATGAAATCTTGTTTAGTGTTATCAGATCTACCTGTAGCATACAAAGTACAGAATTTCACACCAAAGAATCTCACTTTAATCAAAGAGAAATGGGAATCAATAAAGACAGCGATTGAAAAGGGTGTAAATGCCTCTAATTTCTATGGTATTGATCGCGATAATTTGACTTCTACAAACGCGTTAATTCCAATCTGTTATTATCTATTTAGGCACCCTGAGGTTAAACTTGTGGGGGATAGTTCTTTCGATGTCAAGAACTCCAGAGTTGTGAGGAATTGGTTAATAACATCATTGCTTAATGGCGTGTTTGGAGGTTCTTCTGATTCCATGCTAACCAATATCAGAAATGCAATGCAAAGCGAAATAAGCGGACCTAATTTTCCTATTTCTGAAATAAACAAGGCGATTGAGAAATCCGGAAGGACGCCCTATTTCGACGATAACGCGATTGCTAACTATCTTACAAACCAATACGGTGAGCAACTGACATTTCTTGCACTTTCCATACTTTATCAAGATTATAACTGGGGGACAGTTAAATCGCAACAGGATCACATATTCCCAAAAAGCATCAT
This sequence comes from Thermoplasmata archaeon, assembly GCA_021809755.1. Taxonomy (GTDB): domain Archaea; phylum Thermoplasmatota; class Thermoplasmata; order Thermoplasmatales; family Thermoplasmataceae. The sequence continues at coordinate 1,050 of JAJZJZ010000102.1, read as the reverse complement.
AAATAAGAAAAATCTTGGAAAATATGGACTGTCGGATGATGAAATTAATAAGTTTATTGATCTTAAAGACAATATTGCAAACCTTGAACTTTTGTCCCCTGAAGAGAATGAAGAAAAACATGCTAAGACGCTTGAAAAATGGTTATCAACACGTGACGAATCCTTTAAAAAGAAACATTTGATACCAAATGATCCTAAATTATGGAGCGTTGAGAGGTTTAATGATTTTATTCAAGCTAGAGAGAAGCTAATCGAAAACCGTTTAATTTCTATGTTTAGGTGATAATGCTGATCAAATCTGAGATTTCATGCCATACCTCTAATGCAATCCTGACTTGATTCTATGGGTTCGGATGCACATAATGGATATCTCACTGTTAAAGCTATGCAGACATCGGATATGATTAAGCTGTAACTATGCATATAGGTTTTACAAGCAGAGGGGATAATGGTATTATTTATCCGGGCACATAGGTTCAGACGTGATTCATCTTCCTGAATGTAAACAATTTCCCGCGATTCTCACGCAACGATACATGATCCACTTGTCCTCACATTTTCATATATACTTATCCTGCTGGATTAATGCGACGGCAAAACATAAATCGATATGGCGATCCATGACCAACAGGAAGGAAGAAACGGTAGTCGAAAAGATAAAATGGAAGCATGAATAGGCAAAAGATAGGAACAGAGATTAGGATGTAAGTAAGGATAAAATCATGGTATCTACAGGATGGACCAGAAATTCTATTTCTAAATTGATTAGCAATAAAAATATTGTAGTGAGGCATTTTTATATTTCTAAACCTGATCCGTCGGTATATAAAGAGAACATGGAAATAGTCGGGATACATGTACCATCAGATTGATTGTAGAGATATTATTATACGGTTTTTCTCAAATAACTAAACCGTATATAGAATGGGCCCGACCGGATTTGAACCGGTGACCTCCGCCGTGTCAGGGCGACATCATAACCAACTAGACTACGAGCCCTCTCAGGTGGATGCTTTATTATTTTATTATCCTTTTCCTTCTGAGCACAAC
>JAJZJZ010000101.1 GCA_021809755.1 Thermoplasmata archaeon | reverse complement strand
GGCTCATAACCAGGTGGTCGTCGGTTCAAACCCGGCCAGCCCCATTAAGTATATGTGCAGGTTTGGCACTTTTTATACCTTTATGTTCAAACCCTGTATCATCTAATTTTTCCCGAAAAAGCTCCTCCAGCTTGTTCTTCATCGATTTTGCCACCTCCGTATTTGACAGATGTGTATACCTCTGTGTGGACTTTAATGACCTGTGGCCCAGATAGGTTTGAGCCCTCCTTATATCCACACCACCCCGCAATAATGCGGTTGCGCAGTAATGCCTTGCACTGTGTGTATGGAACTTTGGGGCTGCCGTTGCCTTAACTATGTTCCTTGCATACTGGTAGGTCATCCTGCCCTTTGATGTTGTAAATAAAGCTGAACTACCGGTCGGGGGTGGTCACATTTTACAAAATCATAGGGGTGGTAAAACTGGAGCGATCAGGATAAAACTTATAGCTGGATAAAGGATGAAGAATGATGATGTGGATTCTGAGATACTGACAAAAAAGTCAGATTTATATACTATATTATAATAAAGCTTTTGTAATATCTCCCGATTGCTGTCTCAGTCGGTATATGTCTTATGTAATTAAAATAAAAAATAACAATGCGAATGGATTAAGAGTTGTCCTGTTATCGCTTAACTGGTACAGGAGGAAGGATCCTAGGTTACCATTGGGAATAGGGTATATTTATTCTGAACTTATGAATATAACCAAGGATTTTGCAACAGTGGAAGTGGAACTTTTAGAATATGATGTAAGAGATAATTTAAGCGACGCTGTTCATCAAATAATGACAATAGCACCACACATCCTAGGAATTGGAGTGTATGCGTGGAATAATGAAGCGGTTGGTAAGATCCTTTCTTCTTTACAAAAATTGGGGTGCAAACCTCTTGTCGTCCTTGGGGGACCGGAAATAACGTACGGTGGAAACGAACTAAAAGTAGAATTTCCAACAGCGGATTATTTTGTCAAGGGATATGGAGAATCAGCATTTGCTGAAATAGTAAAATCCCTTATAGAAAAGAGAACCCCTATATTTCCTGGAATCTATAAAAAAGGAGCAATGCTTGGTGAGATTTTGGCAAGTCCATCTAGCGGAATTGAATCCTCTCCATTTTCAAAACCACAACTTGCAAAATCCCTGCTAGGTCATAATTTCTTAAGATGGCAGACACAAAGAGGCTGCGTATTCAGATGCACATTTTGTGCATTCAAGTCTCCAAACGGAGCCATAGTTGAAAGTGACATTAAAACGGTGGCATTTGAATTGAAGAAAATTAAAGAAATGGGCATAAGAAAGGTTGCAGTCTTAGACCCAGTATTCTTCCTAAACAGAAACAGGTCAATTGAGATACTAAGATTAATGGCTTCAATTACTCCAGATGTTGAATATAGCATACAGTCCAGGTTTGAGCACCTCGACTCAACAATAATAGACATCCTGGCATTAATGAATGTAAAACTGGAATGTGGGTTACAGACATTAGATAGAGAGGTTCAAAAGTCGATCAAGAGGGTAAACAACTTTCAGAAGGTTCAAGAATCCATAGAAATGCTGGTATCAAACAAAGTTAGATTTGAAACACATCTCATATACGGTTTGCCAAATCAGGTTATGAAGTCATTTGCATCTGACGTATTTTCACTAAACAAAATGGGATGCAAGAAACTACGCATTTTTCCGCTCTCACTCCTTCGTGGGACCGGTATAGCAAACAGCTTTGAAAACAATGAAGGGGAAATACTGTTTTCCACAATATTTCCGAGAGAGGTGATTGCAACAAAATGGATGAATAGAGATGAAGTATTCTTTCTAAAAGGAATTCAGAAAAAAATGGAGGATTCATCGCATTCAATATCCGTTGCTGTTAAAAGTCTAAGGGATTATGAAATGGAGGTAAAGAATTATGCTTGAAGTTTACAGAGTGAAGGATTTAGAGTTATCTCATGAAAAGAGGCAGGCAAAGGAGCTTATAGACACATTAAACATTTATTTTAATAGGTATCAAAACGAAACACAATATCTCGTTATTGATCCACGAGCTAACGGTCTCCCTCAGATAGACGCTATCCTATATTTCAGAGGTAACACTATAATACTGGAATTAAAGGATTTCGAAAATAGGATTTACCCAAAGCCTAAAGGATATTGGGAGGCTGAAGATAAAAGGGGAAGAAAACACCCGTTGAAGAGAGAAAATCCATTTAACCAGGTATACAGGCAGAGAGAGGAATACATAGAATTTTTTGCGAAGAAAGTTTTAGATCAAACAGCGCCAAAAATATCTGATGGGGTAGACCATAAAATAAAGAAAAATCTCCATGCCTGGATAGTAACATCAAGAAATTCTGAGATAATCTTGGACAACACGGATTTGAATTGGTGGAATAAAGTAGTACCTCTTAACCATGAACTCACTAAGGCATTATATCTGTTTGGTCAGGAACCAAAGAACTCGATTACAGAAAGTGAATTTTTAATATTCATTGGGGTTATTGGAGCTGTTAAACCTCCGCCAGGTTATTGGAATACTGGACCAGTCGTCCCAGAACTTGAGGATTCAAAGTCCTATATTGTTGAAAAACTTCTGTTGTCCTTTGAGCCAGACGAAGTGAAAAAGGGGTTAAACTACTCAAAAGAATTAAAGTTGATAAATAACTTCGAATTAATTGAAACCTCACTTCCGCGCCTAAATGATGATTTAAGGGAAAACGGTTACAGAATTTTGTTTGATTGGTTAAAAGAATATCCAAACAAATATATTAGTAAAGCAGAAGACCTTCTGAGGTGTGGTTTAAGTGACAAAAATCAAACGATAAGGAAAATTGCATTAGAATATTTGGCGCTAGGAACCAAGCTATATGGCATTGAAATGTTGCAATTTATCCAGGAAAAACTAAGAACAGAAATGTGGTATGAAAATATTGCACTAACTGTGAAGTCGATGGAATTTTTCGACGACAGGAACTTGATTTCAGAAATATTAAAAGATCTTTATGATAAAAGAATATTCAAAAATTACTATGATATGACGATTGAGGTAAATCAGCTTATAGCCGAGAAAGAAGAGATAGTAGGAAATATTAAATGGGGGGAATCCAAAGCTTCTTATAGTAGAGTAATTTCACAATTGGATAGTGTTTTGAAGAACATATTCGAAGTTTCTGTAACGCTTGAATTAAATGATATCGGAGATTATAGCTGGAAATTCTTTGATTTTATCTATAAAACACATAAAGAAGGTTATAAAAGATTCATATCGGTAACGAATGAATTTAAATTCACTTTAAATGCAATCTCAGCTCTTAAACCTGAAGGTGTAGCGGATAAACTTGTTAGTGTACTTCATGATACCAACGATGATTACTTAAAATATCTAATAATAAAAACATTAGGGGAGCTTGGCGATTCCCGTATGATTGACGAGATACTCCCTTTTCTAAGCTATGATAATGAAATGGGTGACGTTCAGCCCGAACATATGAAGATTCAGGCTTCTGACGCTCTATCCAAACTTCCTGATTCTAACTCTTTCAATACTATATTGAAATTGTTTGTTTCACAGGAGGACAAAGAAGTCGGTCTAGAAGGAGACGAGTCTTATCTAAGAAGTCTCGAGAGATTGGATAGACAAAAACTAGAAATTGAAATTTGGAAACAAATTGAAAATAGTAGGGATCTCAGAACTGGTCTAGTGACTTACTCCAATGCGATAAGATATTGTGGAGGAGAACTTTCTTTCATGAAATTGAAAGACATCCTAATTGAAAAGGGAGACATTTTTGGGAATTGGTGGTACGCACCTTCATCAACAATGATTGCCCTACCATGGTTGAATCCCTCTCTAAAAGCCCTTAGCTTACAGACTGGGCTAGAGTTTCTAAAAAGTGGTAGAGAAGAACTGGAGTATATTGGCCTGGAGCTTTCAGAAGAGCACTTTCTTTCAAATGAATCGGAATTGGAAAAGTATGAAACCAGTCAGAATGAGCATATTTTAAATTTGATCATCTATTTCTACTCAAGGAACGGAAATAAAAAGAAGATACTGAAATTCCTAGAGAATAAAGTAAGAGGAGTCGCCGATTTTGCTTTTCAAACGTTGACTGAATTGATGCCGGAAAATCATTATGAAAACTTCTATTTAATTCATGAGGATCATGTTGACGTTTGCGGGTTCATAGTTACCGATTTCGGTCTTGCATTACAACTCGAAAATATTTCAGGGCACATTGTGCAAGGGGATAAATCAGTACAATTTTTATCATGGAGTAGCATTGCAGGCATGAAATCTATCTTAATGGGAAAGTCTTTTGTAGGTTTACTCTTCATGTATAAAGGTGACGATTCCAGACCATTCGCATTGATTCCTAGGAATGTAGCGCACTGGAATTATCTAATCACAGATTCAATTCAGTTTAATAGCAAGATTTCTGAGATAGTCAACAAGATTAATGGCTATATAGAGAAAAACAAACTTTCGAATGAAAATGTTTCAACGCCGGAATCACTCTTGAATATCCTAAAGAAAACATTTATGAAAGAACAGGAAATTTCGTACTTTGGCGGCAAGGATTCTATTGACCATATGTCAAAGCTCTTCGATGAGCATTTCAAGGCTGATCTGATGAATCTTTCATAATTCTCTTTATAAACTCATTCATGGGAAATGTCTGAAATACCGAAAAATTCTGGGAGAAATAATTAGAGCTTGACTTTCGAGTTATAAATTCCTAAAATCACCTATTATCAAGGATAAATTCTATATTGTGTTGGTACGGAACTTAATATTTTTCTAGGATAGGGTATCTTCACCTTATCAAGTATTTTCCTTACATTTTCTGATTCAGATATGAGGGTAATTATGCCACATTCAATCCTGATAACATATCTGAAATCATGGACATTGTAATCTCATCATTCATGAATTTCTCAAAAAGCATTGCCATGAGCAGGGAAAGAACGCAGACAAAAACATGGGCTTCAATCCTCTTTTCTGTGGTATACCGGTCTAATCTCAAGGAATGATTTGATAGTTTGGAATGGTTTTCAAACCTCTTTCATATTTATGTTAAGACAGATAACACTACCAACACAATATGGAATTTATGCTTGATAATAACTGTTTTCACAAGTTTATACCTAGAAAGGGAAGTTTTAAAAGGTATCAAATGGAACTGAATGAAACATGCACAGCAATGTTGAACAACGAGGAGAGAAAGGAACGAACCGGCAAATAATCCTGAATTGTGGCTGTATGGTACTCTTTTTTCCCACTCTCTCCAGCCATTGATAGCCAACGCTGTATAAAAAAATCAGTTCTGAGATACTGCAGAATATAACACCAATATTTTTAAAATACGCATGTTTAAATACGCGTTAAATATTATTATGAGTCCGAAAGGATTAAAGGAAGTAATAATATGGACGAA
>JAJZJZ010000100.1 GCA_021809755.1 Thermoplasmata archaeon | reverse complement strand
CTATGATTTACATCGGTCAGCAGGGCAGCAGGATAAAAACAGGATTCCCGGAACAGCCAACCGGCTTTGTCAACGTGAATGATGATGTTCTGTGGAAGGGCGGAATTTTTTATTTCAACAGGTCTGACCATTCGTTACTTGTGGCCAAGAGATTCGGCATAGGATGGACGATTAACTTCGGTAACCCCGTTACCTGGGTAGTTTTGTGGGGGATTCTTATGGTCCCGATATTCAGTTTACTGTTTATCTCACATTGAAAACTGTTGTTCTCGTCTGCCCTAATGAATGAGTACCTACCTTCAAATACTAGTTTCTGCTGAGAACGGCCATTTACATTAACTTATTTTTTGCAGTCTATCTAATACCTTTCCTGATAGCAGCAAGTGTTATACTTTTTACCAGCACCTATTCCCCTAAAGATGAGAAGGTCCTGCCAACCAGGGTTCAGCTGCCAGGATAGCACCAGAATAAAAATTAGGCCATAAACCGCTATTGATCAACATTTGTATAAAATGACCTGGATCGCATCATGTTCCTACTGTTGACGGAAGGCCCGTTCTGATTTGCATATTTATGGATGTATGATGGTTTTCCAAAAATCCGGACCAGAGATGTATCATCAGCGTCTAGGTTCAGCAGATATTTTCCTTTCGCCCTCTTAAGGAAATCAGCAAGGTCCAGAAAATCGCTCTCTGTGAAATTATAGTTATACCAGTTTTTTCCGGGATACGGAGGATCAAAATAAAAAAAAGCACCTTCCGAATCGTATTTGCGTATAACGATTCGAAAGTCCAAATTCTCTATCTGCCACTTTCTCACGATATCGTGAATTTTCCCAAAACTGTAAAGCGTCTTCTTCAGGTACAGATTTGAAGACTTTTCTCTTCGCGTTCCGTAGGTGTCACCCAGCCCTCCAAAGCTGCGACTGAACCTTACCATTGTGTCCCTTGCCATTAGTGGATCGATGGTGATACTGCCTGAAACTGATCCAGAAAGACCCCGCGGCTGACCGGAACCTGTACCGGCTTTGTTGGTTTTCCCAGCTTCGCCTCTTCCACGAGTATGTGTATTGTTATCATAAGGTGGTGCAGTCCCGAATTTGGGATCTTCATCTTCACTGGTAACCTCTTCCTTCAGCATTTCATATAAGATTTCAGGTTTGTACTTTATTGAATTGAACAGATTAGTGAACTGGGGGTCTATGTCGTTATAGACAATGACGGGGTAATTGATGTTAAGCGATACTGACCCGGACCCACCGAAAACGTCTATAAACAAGTTGCAGTGAGAAGCATTAAACACCTTCCTAATATCTGGAATAACAACAAACTTGGCCCCGGGATATTTTAGCAGTCTGAGGTAAACCATGGATCACTGCTGGCATATCATCTTTCAGGGTATATTGCTTTCCAACTCAATATAATTGAAAGATCTCGAATCGAAGAGAAGTCCTTTGATAAAATACCGCAGTCCCTTTATTTAAAATAATCTAAGTAGGTCGGCCCTCACTTTTTGTGGCTTGTCCCAATCTGAAGGACGAAGCCTGGTACTGATAGTCAGATGAGAGTCATAAAGCATGATCTGTTGCCGAGTCAGTGTTTATTTTATCCTGATAAACACCCCCCGATGCAAGTACAACTTTACTATATTGGAAGACCGGTGGTCAGTATTATACAATGATAGGATTAATTTAAAGACCGCTAAGGGTTTTAATTTCGATGGCAAGAAAAATCACGGTCAACATGTATATGACTCTTGATGGATTCGGCATATTCGCAAAATTTCCAGGATCTGACTAGACGAGGATGAGCATGATGATTTCTGAAAGGAAATGTGGATAAGCAGATATGACTCAGTTGATACGATAATTTTTGGCAGGCGGTCTTATGAAGGACGTACACAGGTTCATGCACTGCCTGACCGGAAGAGAACTGACAAGGAATATGTTTATGATAAATCCATGTTTCTCGAGAGATGCAAGCTGATAGTACTGAGCAACACTTTACCGAAAGCAACATGGGGAAATAGCAAAATTGAGAAAGACGATATCAGAGATTTGGTAGATCGACTAAAAAAGGAGCCTGGAAAGGACATAATAATGGAGGGCGAGCCTTCGCTGGCCCATGATTTTATCCAGAGAAGGCTGGCTGATGGTTACAAAATCCTAGTGATGCCGGTGATTTACGGAAAGGGCCCCCATTATTGGGGTACTATGAAAGATCAGGAGACGCTGAGGCTGATCAGTGTAAAGAAAATGGTGCGAGGTGAATTGATTCTTCATTATACAGGCGCCAGGTAAACGCTGGTATGGATTAAGCATTAACCTGTTCAAAAGGGGCTTTTCATCATAAGATGATCACTTAACTGGCAGTCATTAAACAGCTATAGTTCAAACAGAAATTATATGCTTGTTATTGGGCCTTTGCCATTCTCATATCATCCTTCAGTCTCCGATAATTGAGGAATTTCCAGAAATACTTTCACTGAACTATTGCTATTAAAGGAGAGGTAATTTCTAGAATGACCATTGAAGTGTCATTGGAATTCGCTTTGAAGATTACTTCGAGAGGAGTATAATTAATATTGGTAAGATTTATGGAAATATGTCCTGAAGCATAGGAACAATAACCGGTGTTGAATACCATTGGCCCGGGTACGAAAACCGGTAGAGTATAATTTGTTAAAATACCCATTTCTGCTGTTGCGTTGTGTGGAACTTCAGTTATTAAAACAAAGGAAAAATACACAGTAACGCTACCAGGCCCAAATGGCACTGATTCAGCATAAAAAGACTGGTTTGGCTGCAACTCAATCATATCATCGGTTTGAAGTATAATGCTTTGTGAGCCTTTAAGAAATCCATTATCGTTTCCCTGTGTTTTTCCCATATCAAAGCCGACTTCGAAAAAACCTACAGAAGCCACAACCATGATGGCTGCAATCAAAATGGCTACTAAGAGTTCCCTTTTTACCATCTTCGAACTTAAAACTATTCAGCATAAATAATTTTGTAGATAAATATGTAAAACTGCTGTAATGGTAACCTTGGGACGAGGGGCTCAGAAACCTCAAAACATGTACACTATTTATCTTGTTGAAGAAATAACGCCCGGAGTATTTTTACAAAACTAAGCAATCTATAGAATGAGTCCTGTCCGTATTAACTAATAGTTATGATAAAACAGTTGCATTATATACTACTATATTGACCATGCTCGGCAGGAACTACATGGAAAGATGAGAATGGGAATAGGATAACGCACTTTAATCTATTGAAAAATACTGACATAAAGAGATGGTATGAAAATCTGAAAGAAAATCCCCACTTACAACAGGAGTATATCTCAGGGGAATGGGATTCTACTGCAGAAAGATGAACACAGCTCCTGGGAGGATATTAGAGGACGCTGAGGCCGTAAAGCCACTACAGGATCAGTTTATGGACTTATCAGGATGATGAAAGGCTTCCAAATTCAGGTTCCGTCTATAGAGGGGATGACAGAGCATCGAATGTATATGTTGGAATATTCGTTATGTCCGGAACTCCATTATTCCTGAAGTATATCGACGAGGACTTCTGGAATATAGGCATAGGAACCCGTTTGAATTTTCTCCCTTATGAATCGCTCCCTCCTTCAGATATCCTTCCGGATCCGAAGGAAAGGGAGCTGATAGTGGATGACTTCCGAGCTGACCTTCTGAAACTCAAGAAAATCGTTAAGGTCGAATGGCGTCCTGAGGTGTAACAGGAGAGACACATGCCAAATTGTATACATTTTTTTCTCAAATTTTGTATACGTTTTAGGTTGTGCTTCCAATCCTATTCCTGTCCAATCAGGATATACAAATCTGGCAAAAATCTCAATCTTCTTTGCTTCCGGATACATTCCCTCTATGATTTCGTAGGATTTTTCTGGATTCCTGCTGTGATCTGTTCTCTTCTCCTCCATATTTCATTATGGCTTGAATTTAGGAGTAGGATAGTTTCCTTTTTTTTCGCAAAGAGCAGGATTTCATGCTGTTGCCTTACATTGTGGCCTAAATCTACGTACCTTTTGTTCCAAATAACATGATTCTTATTCTCAAAATCCCATCTTCGTATAATTTTCATCGCATCCTCAACCTTAGAGGATGGCGATCACGGAAACAGGATTGCTTTTTTCTCAGTGATATTCTGAACAGGAAGATTATAGAATTCCGGAGTGGTCATCTGCTTATAATAATACGAAATCCTGTCCTCTTTACGATTGCTTCGATATCGTAAGTGTAATGCGGATCCGCTAAAATAAGATCGAATTTATCTGTAGTAGTATTCAGAAATTCTGCGATAGAAGACTGGACTGGAGACGCCGCGCCCTCAGGGAAAATGAGCTTGAAGAGGTGACCGAGAGGATAAAGGCCAAGATCTAGAACCTTGAAGGCGAGATGCTTGAAATGAAATGACTGCCCACTTCCAGTCTGTTACTTCTGTAATATGGCCTTGGGAAAGTTCTTATAGTACCATCGGCATGGAAAGTGGAAGAAATGGGTTACACACCACAGATGTCCGAAGATGAAGTCAGGATAAGAAAGCAGTGGCATGATTCAGTATACAGAAAAATGGAAGATCAGAAGACTGTTCACAGGCAGTACCTGGGAAGGAAACTTGTCATCCCCAAGGAAGTGATCCCCCCAGCATGGATGTCAAAGCTTCTGGGAAAAACTATCCTGGAAGAGATCAGGGAAAGCGATCGTGTTCTGGACATGGGCACCGGCAGTGGAATAAATGCCATTCTTGCAGCCTCTAAATCCGGGCATGTTCTCGCAGTGGACTTAAATCCATATTGCATTGAAACAGGGCGAAAGAATGCTGTACGCAATGGCGTGGCGTCAAGGATAGAATTCAGGGAAAGTGACCTTTTCAGCAATGTGGACGGAAAATTTGATCTCATAATTTTCGATCCGCCATTCAGGTGGTTCACACCAAGGGATATCAGGGAAGCAGCAGTTGCCGATGAGAATTTCAGGAGCATGACGTCATTCTTTAAAATTGTACTAGATTACCTGAAACCAGACGGCAGAATACTAATAATCTACGGAGACTCAGGGGACATGAATTATTTCCGTAGCCTCATGGACAGCCTGAATTGTAGCAAGACTCTCGTCAGGTCACGGTACATTGAGCGCTATGGCAGGAAATGGGGCTATTATGTATGGAAGCTTTCAAACTAAAACGCTTCCCGGATTTTAAGTGCATTTCTCAAAAGCGAAAGACATCCCAAATTACACGCCTTCACCCGAAATATCTCCAATTTAGAAGTGGGGGAGCCTCCATTTGGAAGTGCGGCCTGAAAGCAGAAATACCTTATATGCATGTAACATTTTTATGGTTGTGGATTTAGTATTTTACGTATTATTCCAAAAAACTAAACCGTATATACAATGGGTCTGTCCGGATTTGGACCGGAGTTTCCAACTCCCGAAGCTGGAAGGATACCAGGCTACCCCACAGACCCTGTGATCGAGGAAAGGCTGCAGCCTTAATAATATTTCAGTCAGCGTGGAGGC
>JAJZJZ010000099.1 GCA_021809755.1 Thermoplasmata archaeon | reverse complement strand
TAAGATTCCTTCAGGTATTGCCATAGAATCTCTTTTGTGAGTCCTGCCACTGTAGCTTAGCTGGTTGAGCAGCTGATTCGTAATCAGCAGGTCGGGGGTTCAAATCCCCCCGGTGGCTTATATTACATTATATTGGTTTTTTAACATATTGCAGAGCGTATATTTTCATGGAACTTCCGTTAGAAGAAAAAATAGGCTGGAGCACCATTCTCGATGAGTTGTTTCGCATAATTTTCATGGAACTTCCGATTCAATTCCAATAGTTACTTTCCTCGATTCAAGTTTACTTGTTATTCTTAAGGGCATCCATTTTTGACCATTAGATGAAAGTCTATTATAAATTGAATTTATTGTAATCACAACGGTTGTTAAGGTCAATGGTTTAGATAGTCTTTGTACAAAGACACTAAAATAGAAAGTCCCAATTCTTGTTGCATTTCAGAAACCTCATTTTGTATTCTATTAAATTCATTCATTTTCTCAATGATTTCAATGACTCTCTTTTGTATTTTAATATTAGGTAGTGGGATTTCCATCTCTAAAAAGTATTCTTCTTTAAATCGAAAACGACTAGCTTTTGTGGTTCCCCGACATTTACTCTCAACATATTGCCAAACTGATGGTAGCGAAAAGTAGGATAGAAGAAAACGTGGTAATACAAATTCTGTGTCCACTTCAAAAACTGGAAACTCATTTGATACATAACAGCCCTCAAAATTCTTATCGGCTACCGCAAATGACCCCAATCTTGCGAAAAGTCTGCTATAGACAAAATCATTCTCCTTTACAAGATAAGCCTTTTCGGCCTTGATTTGTTGCCCAGTTTTTTCCTCCTTCTTGAAAAGCCCTTTGCAGGCATTACTCATACCAAGAAAAGTATAAGATTGACTTGGATCAATTTCTACAACTCGTTTTTGTTGTTTGACAAAAGAGTTTATACACATAGTTTGAAACTTCTCATTTTCTAAACCATTAGCAAAGTTTGAGTATTCTTTCGCAAACCCACTTAAATATGTATGAATTGTTTCTATTTTCTCACGTAACTGTTTAAAAATATCAATTGGCGACACTTCATTATGAATGTATTTTTTGCTAGGGTTTTTTATATCTAAGTTGAAATTCTTATTAGCAATGTCTTCATATTTTACAATCCAGGAATTATTTGTATGAATCTTAGATTTCCACAAAAACAGGCATTCTTCGAACTCTTCAAATTTTAACGGCATCGTTTTTGTGTATTTCTTTCTGTTTTCAGGGAGTGGAAGTTCATAGTACCAAATGTCTCTCTTCGTTTTTCCACTTTTGTTAAAGAAAATGAGGTTAGCTGGGATATCAGTATATGGAGAAAAAACACCCTCTGGCAATCTCACAATAGAATGCAATTCAAAGTTATTAACAAGCTCCTCGCGTATGCGTTCTCCTACACCATTAGAAGACAATACACCATCGGGAACTACAATGGCACAGCGTCCTTTATCCTTTAATTTGCGCATTATAAGTTGAAGAAACAAAAAGGCAGTTTCTGAAGTTTGTTTGTCACTAGGGAAGTTGCCTTGAATCCCTGCTTCTTCTTCTCCGCCAAAAGGTGGGTTAGTTATCACTATGTTCACTCTGTCTTTTTCAACTATTTCTCTTAATGGAAAACGTAAGGCATTCCCTGGATCAATCTGTGGGGTTTCAATCCCGTGTAGTAGCATGTTCATCTGGCACAGTAAGAATGGCATTGGTTTTGCTTCGAAACCATATAAGGTGTTATTTTGCAAAAGATCAAGATCTTCAGATTTCTTGCATTGGGGTTTAAGAAGTTCAAAGACTTCCACAAGAAAACCCCCAGTCCCGGCGGCAGGATCCAATACAGTCTCTCCTAAGGTTGGATTTAGTGCCTTGGTCATGAACTTTATGACTGGCCTCGGTGTGTAAAACTCTCCAGAATCGCCGGCAGAGTCCCTCATCTCTTTCAATAGCGATTCATAAAAGAAGGCAAGAGTGTGAATTTCTTCAGTAGAGTCGAAATGAATTTTATTAATCTTATTTACTACCTCTCTCAGCAAATAGCCGCTAACCATTCGATTATCTACGCCTCTAAAGACTGCAGATACTACATCTCTTGTGTCTTTGCCATTTGCCCCTTGCAATGATTTCAAATATGCAAAAAGTCCTTTACCCCTAGTTCCGTCTGGTCTAATCGCCTCTTCCTGATTAATAAATGCTAGAAGTTCTGAACCTGTAATGCCATCTTCTTTTGCAGCCCAATCTCGCCACTTATAAGGGGAATCGATTATTGTTTTGTATTCTTCATTTGTTAGCAAAGCCTCTGTCTCTCTCAACCTTTCGTGGTCATCTAGGAACTTCAAAAACATTATCCAGGTGATTAGTGGAATTCGGTCTAAGTCTCCGTTTAGACCTTTGTCCTTCCTCATGGTCTTTCTGACAGATTTAATTATTGTACCCAAGTTTTGAGGTGAACTTTTGACATCAGTTAATTTTTTCATGTAATATCACTCCTCATATAGGCGGTTTTGCATCTCTTGTAAGGAAGCTAAAAGTACTTCAGTTCCTCCAAAGAATTCTGCTATCTCTAACAAGTTTCCATGTCTCGAAATCGGTTCAATCTTTAAAACGTTGACATTATCAAACTGAGACGCACCAAACTCAACATACTTATCCAGAACTTCTGACAAGATGCTTTGGGCCTCTGGTCTAAATTTATCAAAAAAATTCTTACCCATTCTTCTAATCCTTTCTGCTCTTTCCCTTCGAGTGCGAACTGGAGTACTAAATGCCACACTTATCAAAATGTCAAATGGGTCTGAGTCTAACATTCTGCTAGACAAAGTTAATTGTTCTAAGGAAATACCTCTTTCCTGCAAAGACTCGATTAATGCATTTCTTTGCTGAGCAGTAGTCCATTTTGATTTCATCTCAGCAGCGGAAGTAAACATGCTCCTAACTTCTCGACCAACGTATTCGGTATAACTAATCGCTCTTATCTTATGGCCATCTTTATCTAAGTCAAAAACTATGTCAGCAGTAATTTGCACGATTCCACCATCAACAAAGTATTTCTTAACTTCCCCCTCAGAATCATTGCTTATAGAAATTGATCCATCCTTCAAATCTTCAAAGCCCCTTAAAGTTATAGTTTTAGTGCGCACACCATCTACATTCATCTCTTCTTGTGTCAAAATTGCCGGGTCACCATCAAAATCGGGGTCAGCGAATAGTCTTGTTGCACTTCCAGTATAATCAAGAATTGTAAAAAACAACTTTCCATAGTCATCGTTGACTCTAGTCCCCCTACCTATTATTTGTTTAAACTCTGTCATTGAATTGATAACTCGAAACAGAACGATATTCTTACATAAAGGGATATCCACCCCAGTTGTTAAAAGCTGCGAAGTAGTAACTAACACAGGAGTTTTTGTTTCTATATCCATATATTTATCCAAGAATCCTCGCCCAATTTCACCTTCATCAGAAACGATTCTAACTACATAGTCGTCGCTCGCCTTAGACAAGTCACTATTCAGATTGTTTAGTTCTCTTCGCATTTCATCTGCATGCTCTTGGTCTACGCAGTAAACTATTGTCTTTGCCCACCTATCGTTTTCTTTCAAATAATCTGTTAGATGTCGAGCCACAGCTTGAGTTCTTGTCTTGAGGGATATCGTCCTTTCGAAATCAGATGTCTCATAAATTCTGTCAGGTATAGCCCTGCCATAACGGTCGATCTGTTCTTTGGTAGGCCTCCATCCTTCTGCATCAACTGAAGAGATTATTCTCCTTACACGATAGGGCGCCAAAAAACCATCCTGGATACCATCTCTAAGGCTATAAGTATAAACGGGGTTGCCAAAATAACGATATGTTATCTTGTTATCTTCTCTTAGAGGGGTCGCTGTCATACCTAATTGGTATGATGGACTAAAATATTGAAGAATTTCGCGCCAGTTACTTTCATCATGAGCGCTTCCCCTATGGCACTCATCTATAATTATCAAGTCAAAAAAATCTTGAGGAAACTCTCGGTATAGCCCAGGTCTTCTCTTGTCACTAGCGATAGATTGGTAAGTCGCAAAATAAATTTCACGACCTTTAATTGCTTCACCTTGTATTTTGTTTCTTGCGTCACCAAAAGGTGCAAAAATCTTATCTTTTGGATCGTCAACTAGTACGTTTCTATCAGCCAAGTACAGTATTCTAGGCTTCCTATACTCCCTTGTCATATTCCATCTAGTGTTCCACAATTTCCAAGCTATTTGAAAAGCAACAAAAGTTTTACCAGTTCCGGTAGCCATCGTCAATAGAATCCTTTTTTGTCCTGACAGTATAGCTTTCATCACCTTATTTATGGCGATCTCTTGGTAGTAGCGTGACGGCTTTCCTACTACCGTATAGTTTGGGGTAAGTATGCGTTCAGCCATTAGCGGGTCTTGCATACCTTCAAAAACTCGTAGTCTTTCCCACAGTTGGATTGGTGAAGGGAAATTTTCGATCGTGGTTTCTCTCCCTGAAGAGAAATCATACTCTATAATCTCTTTTCCGTTTGTCGCATAGGCGAAGTTTAGCCCTAATGTTCTAGCATAATTCTTAGCTTGCTGCAACCCATCTCCAGCTTTTTTGTAAGATGCCTTAGCTTCCACAACTGCTATCATATAGTTTCGCCCGTACTTCAGAAGATAATCTGCACGCTTCTGTCGTTGGCGCACGCACTTATTCTCACCGACAACTATCCTACCGTCTGTAAATGTCTTTTGTTCCCAAATTTGTTCATCTGTCCACCCTGCATTATAGAGCTTTGGTAAGACATACCTGCGACATGTGTCTGCTTCGGTTATAGCCGTTTTAAACCACCACTGTATATCAAGTATTATATATTGTGCTACTATAAATTTTTGTCAATTCTTAGTAAAGTTGAGGTTTAGTTGTCGTTATGAATTATGGTTTCTTTCAATCGAAATAACTTCTATATACAATTGAGACCGGTTATAATGTAATACCAACTTCATTTAACGGCAATAAGTAAAATCTAGATTTTTAATCTCCGTCTTCCCTTCGGTTATATTTGGCAGACTTATTCTCAGAATAGCCCTTCTTCTTTGTTCAAATTCTATTTGTGAACAATTATAATGAGACACAAACAATCATTAGAGGAAACTATGCATTTTGTCAGCAGAATTTTTTCCTGATAAATCAAGCACTTACGTGTAATTCGTAATCAGCAGGTCGGGGGTTCAAATCCCCCCGGTGGCTTCCTGTTGTGAAAGATGAGTTATAGTACTATACAATAAGGAATCTTTTGTATAAGCTATTTGCTTCCAGAAATTTTTTAATTATTTAATTCTCGAAGTACCTGTCGAGGTCAACTCTCTTTTATCAATTAAGCACTGTGACCTAATTTATACCTCTCGCTACATTGCCACTAATACTTCCTTTATTGTGTGGACATTATTGTGTGGACATTATTGAAATATTCTCAGCCTGAAGACTTTCTTCCTTGAGTTTTTTTGTAGTTCGATTTATTAAGTAAAAATAATAAGTATAAATTTAAATTACAATTAAATACTACAAAATT
>JAJZJZ010000098.1 GCA_021809755.1 Thermoplasmata archaeon | reverse complement strand
CGGAATATTTGGCCTTCATGAAAAGACCTCCACGATCTAGAAAACCGCTTTTCGCATGCTCATTATGTATCTGTTCTTCTCTATAATATTATTATCATAGTGTTCCGGTTCTGTGATGACACGGGTCATCTCCCTATCAGACAGATCAGAGGAATTCTTCAGCCATTCGTATCTTGTGTGTTTCAAGATTGCATTTCTCGTCGCTTCTTCTATTCTGATCTTATCAAGTGCATCATTTGTCATCTTTATGGCATGGAAGTGATCAAAGACTATCTCAGATGCCTAGAAATATTGTTTTGCACGCGATATGTACGATGGATAGATATCCATGCTGATATGATCAATGTTTTACACGTCCAGAAAGGGGTTTTCTGTGTGAACTCCATGAACGCACCGGAATATTTTCCTTCCCCGATGCATAACATCCCAGTTTTTGACCCCAAAATATTAATATAGTCTCGGAAGATAATTATATGGTTATTTAGTGTGTGGGATAATTGCCTATATTGGATCCTCTGATTGCGTTCCCTATCTTATATCTGGAATTAAGAAACTAGAATACCGTGGCTACGATAGCTTCGGATGTGCTTTCAGAACTTCAGATGGTTTACAAATTTTTAAAAGTACAAGAACCATCGAAGATGGAGTTAGAGAAAACAATATTGATAAAATAATTAGTAAAACCGGATTCTTTCATACCAGATGGGCAACAAACGGAAGAATCAATGAAATAAACGCACATCCTCAATTAGATTGTACTTCAAAAATTGCAATAGTACATAATGGAATTGTAGAAAATGCACAAGAGCTAAAAGCTCATTTAGATAAGCATAGATTTATCTCAGAAACAGACACTGAAGTAATACCTCACCTAATTGAGGAAAGAATGAAATCTGGTATATCTTTCTACAGGGCAACGGTAATGGCAGCTACAAGCATAGCTGGCATGTCTTCGTTTGTAGCTATTCATTCAGAATTAAATGAGATGGTAGCAGTTAAAAATGGATCGCCTCTTATTCTTGCGATTGACAGAAGTGGCTATTTCATTTCGAGTGATATACCATCAATACTCGATAAGACTAATAAGGTAATTTATTTAAGTGATGGCGACGTTGTTTATCTAACTGAAAGCGGTTATTCAATTGAAAACATATGTAATATCGAGAATAAACATGAAGTAATGTTAGTCTCCTCAGATTCGTCGAATAAGGAGATCTCAAATTACTCCCATCTCATGATTAAAGAAATTTTTGAGCAATTATCTATATGGAAGGTACTTCCTGAATCAGTAATTAGTGCCATTAAGAATGCTTTATCTTATATAAAAAAATCTGAAAGAGTCTATTTTGTTGGTTCTGGATCATCTTATCATGTTTCACTTTACGGTTCTATGATGTTTAGGAAATGTGGGAAAGATTCTGTAGCTATTCAGCCACAGGAGATTCCAGATTTTAAAAATATAATGAGAAGTAACGACATAGTAATCATCGTTTCTCAGAGCGGGGAAACAGCAGATATCATCTATTATTTGAAACAGATACCTAAACATATGAAAATAGGTATCATCAATGTCGAACAATCGTATATTGCCAGCAGTGTTGATTTACTAATACCAATGAGTGTTGGAACAGAACGAGCTGTGGCAGCAACTAAATCAGTATCAAACTCTTTAATGATTGTTACTTATATTTATCTGTTTCTTTCCGGTAGTACTGGATTTCTAGAGAGGGATGCTCACCTATTGGAGTTCAATAAATTCAATCTTACAGTTCCTTCGATAGAGAGCAAGATTGAGGAAATTGCTGAATTGCTTAAAGGTGAAAACCATTTATTCATAACCGGAACAGAGGAAGGATATATACTGGCAATGGAGGGGGCTCTCAAACTAAAGGAAGTAACATATATACACGCAGAGGCATTAGATTTGGTGGCACTCAAGCATGGACCTCTGGCCATGATAGAAGAAGGAACTAAGGTTATTGCAATAATTAGCAGTGAAAGTTACGCACGCAACATTGACGAATTGAAAGTGCGTGGGGCGACTATTATAGGAATATCCGAGAAAAGGTACCAGGAGTTTGATTATTTCATTAGAACCGTACCTGCTGGAATATTTAGTTTTGCTCCAGTGCTCTTTATTTTGCAGCTCCTTTCATACGATATCGCTGTTAAGAGAGGACTTAATCCAGACAAACCTAGGAACTTAGCGAAATCGGTGACAGTCAGATGAACGATGATAAATTGAATGGAATACTAAAGACATTTAGGGCATACGATGTTAGAGGCTTGTTTCCCGATCAACTTAATGAGGAGATATCTTATATCATTGGGCAAGCTTTCGCCGCCACTATCAGTAGTGATTCTAAAGTTGCTGTTGCAAGAGATGTTCGCAGTAGCAGTAAAGCCATCAATAAAGCATTAAGCGAAGGCATAACCTCAAGAGGTATTGACGTAATAGACCTCGGGGAAATACCTTCACCCGTTCTTTATTTTAACACCTGGAAGCTTGGATTAGCGGCTGGTGCAATGATCACTGCTTCACATCTTCCACAAAATTGGAATGGAATCAAATTTTGTGACGGGAGAGGTATAGTAGTGTCCGAGGGTACTGGACTCGAATCTATCAAGAAATCATTATCCTCAATAGATCAAAGTATAGGAAAGAATATGGGGGTGCATTTTTACAAAAATGAAATCAAAAAATATGTCAAATTTGTAAGCGATAAAATAAATATAAAAAGAAAAATATCAGTCGTCTTTGACTACGGAAACAGCGTGACAGCTAACGTTGTGCCTCCAATTATTTCTGAATTTGGACTGGAGTCCGTAGGTATAAATATAGAACAGGGGAAATTCAGAAGGTCTTCTGAGTTGACCGTGGAATCCATGAGGGATTTGAAGAAAAAAGTTCTGGATACTAATAGTGATCTTGGTATTGCATACGATGCAGATGGTGATAGGGTTGGGTTTGTAGATAATGTAGGCAATGTTTATCCAACAGGAGAAAAGATTATTCCTATCTTCGCTAACAATGCACTTTCTGCGTCGAAAGGTGAAATAATTATAGATGTAACTTGCCCATCATTTATATCCGAATTTATTAGAAAGCAAGGCGGCATACCCGTTGTGATCAGGGTAGGGCACAGTTATTGTGCCAATGAGGTTATAAACAGAAATGCACTTTTTGGTGCCCAGTATAGTGGACATTATAGCTTCCCAGAAATGGGTGGGGCGGATGATGCGATATTTGCTAGCTTTAAAATGATTCAGATACTGTCCAGAAGTGAAAAGAATTTGTCTCAACTTGTGGACGCTTTGCCCGTTTCATACGCCAGCAGAATGGTCGAAATCGAATGCCCTGACTCAGAAAAATTTTCTGCTGTTGCAACTGTATCCTCTAATGCAAAGAGTATGGGTTACCTAGTGGAAGAAATTGATGGTGTAAAGATTCACTCAAAGTGTGACGATAGCCAATGGATTCTGATCAGGGCTTCAAACACATCTCCAATTATAAGAATTAACGCAGATGCGAAGTCGAGAGAATCCTCAGAAGACCTCATATCTTTTGGTGTTAGCCTAGTTAAGGAAGTGATACGCAATCATTAATCAAGCAGTCATCCTTGCAGCGGGAAAGGGAAAAAGGATGAAGTTGGGGGATGGTGATCCGCAATTGAGTTCTACTCCAAAGCCCTTGTTAGAGGTTAATGGTATCCCTATTATCCGCAGAATTATTGACAAACTTAATTCAGACAATATAAGTGTTGCTATTGTTATAAACCCCGATGATGAAGAGGTCTTTAAAAGGAAATTAAATGGCCTAAAATTTCAGTTTTATTATCAAAATTTTCCAAAAGGGACTGCTGATGCGTTATATGCAGCAAGGCAGTTCATTTCTGACGATATATTTGGAGTATTTATGGGTGATGATATTTTTAATTATGACGAGCTAAATTTTAAGAATATTTCAGAACCTACGATATTTGTCTATCAACACTTTGATTGTAGAAACTTTGGTAAAATTGGATTAGATTCTAAGGGCTATGTCAGAAAAATATTTGAAAAGGAAAATGTAGGAAAGGGCCTAATAAATACTGGTATATACGTTATGCCGAAAAAATTCTTTCAGATTTTTCAAAAAATAGGGGTGAACCACATTTCTAATGAGTATTATCTCACAGACGCAATTTCTGAACTTTACAAAACGGGTTATAAGATGCGTACAAGAATCATCGGCATGTGGAAGGGGATTAATTTTCCAATTGATCTTGCTTATGCTAACGGAATTTATAGCATTAAACCAATAATACGGTTGGCAAGAGCTGATGATTTTGCTTCTCTCATTAGAATACTAAGACAACTTAAACCTGAGAGTATAAATGAGCATTATGACTTTGCTATGGGAACAGGGATTCTGCAAAAAATAATAGACGACGAAAACTATTACTTACTCGTAGCCGAATTAAATAAAGAGATTGTCGGCACTGCCACAATGCTGATTCAAAAGAACCTAACACACAATGGGCGGCCTTATGCCCATATTGAAAATGTCGTTACTGCTTCAGAGTACAGAAAGAGAGGAATAGGGAAGGTTCTTTTATCAGAATTAATAAAAGTCGCTAAAAGTTTGGGATGTTATAAAGTAATACTGAACAGTTCTTTGGAAAACTCTCGATTTTATGAAGGCATTGGATTTAACCTAACTAATGAGATTGAAATGCGTTTGGTGTTTACATGACATCCTTACACTCCTAAAAAAAGTACCATAATTATTTTAAATCCCACAGTAGAATCATTCTCTCCACTTATATAATAGAACAAATAAAGAGAAGGATCGGGGGAGGAATCAATGTCTTTCTTTACTTTTAGAGGAGATCCCAACAGGATCACACATTTAGGATAACCGAAAGATAGGAATAGGTCTCACAGAATACTGAATAAGTCCTATAAATCCGATGAGTAGCTTGATGGCGTCCCGAAAGTTGTGTAAACTTAAGGATACCTGTTCTTGAAAATTTCCCTGATCTCGTCCATGTATTTATGGAATCCTCTCAACATTCTCTGCGACCATCGCTCATCTATCTCAACAACCCTGAGATAGATGATCTTGTTTCGGATCCAGTTACGTACAGACAGCATGAGCATGGAGTAAGAGTTCAGTGCTTTGAAGTTTACCTGAATCCGTATTACAAACAGAAAGACCAATATATAATGATTGCATTATAATATTGTAATGGATAAAACACCTGCTCACTGCCCGGAGGATCAGAAAATTATAGACGAACTCCGGAAACAGGTGGACGATCTGAATCGGAAGCTTGAAAATCTCAGGAAGGAGTTTGATGAATACAGGGTAAGGTATCCGGGGAATGTGGGTGTGAAGAATGGCAAGCCCTATGAATACAGATCCGAATCGAAGCAGGCAGCGGACAGTGATCCCCTGAACACTGCAAACGGGAGACCCAGTGCCAGGATTGGACATAAGGGATACCACAGGCCCGCAGCGGATCATGTGGACGAGGAGCGAAAGATATCCATAACGCAGTGCCCTCACTGCCGGTCTGATCTCAGCGAATCTGCCACCACCAGGACGAGGATAATCGAGGACATACCTGTCATAAAGCCTGCAGTCATCAGGTACGCCATT
>JAJZJZ010000097.1 GCA_021809755.1 Thermoplasmata archaeon | reverse complement strand
AAGAGATTCATTCCATCCATATTTGCTGCCTCCTCAACATGTTTGGGGAAATTTTGATAAAAGTTATACATCATCCATATTGAAAGAGGCAATATGAATACGGGGTATGAAATAATCAATCCACTTAACGGAGCTACCTTTTTTTGAGCTTTGCATTTTGACTCAAAGCCATATCTGGTTCAAAACTTAATCTTTTTCTATGTAGAATATTGTCTCAATTTATATAAATATAATGCATTTTATATATAATTAATGAGTTTTGGAAGCTAATTAAATCAAACTAACTTTTTAATATAAAGATATCATAAAAGAACAGTGAAATTATGAAAAATGGCGGAAGAGATGTATATATGGTTTCAGGAGGGGTGACAAAGTTTACTAAGTCTAACCCTGCAATGGATTTTAGATTGAGAACAAAGAAGGCCTTTGATTATGCCCTGAATGACATTGGAATCAGCGTGAAAGATATTGACGGCTCTGTAGCTTCATACTTCTCTGATCATTTTCAGAGACAATTAATGTCAGGAATTATGGCACAGGATTATCTTGCACTAACCCCCAAACCAAGTAAAAGAGTTGAAGGGGGAGGTGCGACAGGTGGACTGGCGTTTCAAACTGGAGTGGAAGAAGTTGCCTCAGGAAGAATGGATGTATGTGCTGTTTATGGGTTTGAAACAATGTCTCATGTGAATACATGGAAAGGGAATGAATTCATAGCACTTGCAAGCGATACAAACTTTGACTATCCGGTTGGAGGTTTTTACACGGGTTATTATGCTATGATGGCCGTAAGACACATGCACGAGTTCGGGACAACAGTAGAACAGCTTGCAAAGGTATCTGTAAAGAATCATGGCAATGCAATACACAATCCCTATTCACAAAGTCCGATGAAAATCACAGTTGAAGACGTGAGAAATTCTCAGATGGTATCATATCCGCTTACAAGACTCGACGTCTGTACAATGTCAGATGGAGCGGCTGTTGCTATACTTGCATCGGAAGAAAAAGCATTCGAAATGTCTGACCATCCAGTTAAAATTACGGGTATTGGAACCGGAACAGACACAATGCGTCTATCTGACAGACCAATGTTGAAGGTTCCGCTTCTGGCTAATGAGAAAGAATCAGATTATAAAAATCTAAAATATCCAGGTGTTCACTCATTTAGAGCAGGAAGGTCTGCGGCAATAGAGGCTTATAAAAATGCAGGCATTACAGACCCACTGGAAGAGATCGATGTGGTAGAGTTACATGATGCGTATACATCCTCAGAGATACAGACATACGAAGATCTTGGTTTGTGCAAATACGGAGAGGGAGGACATTTCGTGGAAGAAGGAAAAGCAGATATTAACGGGAAAGTTGCTGTAAATCCATCTGGTGGGTTGCTGGCTTCAGGGCATCCAGTGGGTGCAACTGGAATAATGCAATCTGTTTTCATGTTCTGGCAACTGCAACATTCCATAAAGAAGCATTTCAAGGACGACGCGCTTCAGGTAAAGAATGCCAAGAGAGGACTTATCCACAGTCACGCTGGAACGGGTACTTATGTAACTGTATCAATTATGGAGGCGGTAAAATGACCATAGATTATGATGCAAAAATGCCAGAAACTCAGAGTGGAACGGAGGTATACAACACTGATCCACTTATTGTAAAATCCAGCTATGAAATAGATTACATCCACAGTTATGCACAGGATTCAGAATTCTTCAGGGCACTGGGAAAAAAGAAACTGATGGGTAGCAAATGCAAGAGCTGCGGATATGTATATGCAACACCAAGGGGACATTGCATGTTTTGTGGTTCAGAAACAGAGTGGCATGAATTACCAAACGAGGGGAGAATCCACACATTTACAACTTGTTACTTTGGAAGTGAAAAGTTTCTTCCTGAAACTCCGTTTAACCTTATTATGGTGGAGTTTGAGGGTGTTGATTCTCTGTTCATGGCTAGACTGATAGGAGCGTCTCAGGAAGATTTGAAAATAGGCATGAAAGTAAGAGCAAAATTCAAGAGAAATCTTACTTTTAGTCCTACAGATGTCTATTTTGTACCAATGAAGGAATAGAAATATGACTTCTGACAATTTTTTTTCTAATCAGGATAAAAGGGTTTTTATTTTAAAAATGGAAAATCAGGTAGATAGAGGGGCGCTATTATCAAGGTATAGCAGGACATCATCGCTTGATATAAGGGAACTTTATAGAAAGGAATTTCAGGAAAATCCAGACAGAGGTAAGAAATTTTATGAGCGGGTATTTCTGGAGTATGGCGATGAATCTGTAGCTGAATTAATATCGATTCAAATAGGCATACAGGGGATATCAAATATAGTAACAAAGTTAATCGAGGAATGCAGGGTTGGTTTATCCTATCTTGAAAAATCCTCAAGATATGTTAGCTATGAAAAAAAAGTAGATGGAAAATACCTATTTCTTGATTTTGAAAAGACTGGTATTGCGAAAAAATTTGAAGATGAGTATAATTCCTTAATGGAAAAATTATTTGAATTCTATTCATATGGAATTCCAATAATTAAGGAGAATTTAAAAACAGATTTTCCACTTTCGAGTTTCCAAACTGAAGGGGAAGATTCAGCTTCAAAGGCCTATGAAACTGCCGTTAGATCAAGAACACTGGATGACATGAGGGCAATCCTTCCTTCCAGCACCCTGACGAATATGGGCATATCCGGAAATATCAGGGCATTCATTCATCTAATCCAAAAACTGGATCAAAGCGGAATACCAGAAGCGAAGGAAATTTCTGATCTACTTTATGACGAACTCTTCAGCGAGTTTGAAAATTTAGTAAAGTCCGCTAGAGATCCCCGTTACACCAAAAATCATGAGCCCGGAATTGAACAGAAAGAAACTCAATCTCTTTCAAGTACAGATGGAAAGGGAATTAATTCGGTAGATGTAACCTTAACAGAATATAATAAAAAGCAAACATCAAATATAGGAAATATTTTGTGCTTCTCTAATCCCACTTACATTGGCCAGAATAAGAAAGACATAATAGACTTAATTGCCGATGAAAGAAGGAGCCGAAGAGATAAATTACCAAGGGCGTTTGAGTTTATTAATCTGACATACAGGATCGTTATGAATTATGGCGCTTTCAGGGAGTTCCAGAGGCACAGATTTATGAGTATATTAAGGAAAGATATAACTCCCGAACATGGTTATTATATTCCAGAATATGTTTCCAATAATCCCGATCTTTCATCCCGAATGAAACAATTATTAGAAGATGTAGAAAAGCTCTATATTCACATAAGGAAGGATTCTGGTGGAAAACTGGCACAATATGTGTTACCATATTGCACGAATTATGAGATACTTGTTAATACAAATCTCAGGGAACTGGCATATTTCAGCGAATTAAGATCAACTCCCCAGTCACACCCAGATCTTAGGGAAACTGCAATTAAAATGGTTGGCACATTTCTAGATCGGGAGCCAGAATTTAAGCCACTATTCAAATTCGTTGATTATGGTAAGTATCCACTGGGTAGATTTTTCCAGGAATACAGAAAAGAGGAAAAAATTAAAA
Source organism: Thermoplasmata archaeon (assembly GCA_021809755.1). Taxonomy (GTDB): domain Archaea; phylum Thermoplasmatota; class Thermoplasmata; order Thermoplasmatales; family Thermoplasmataceae. The sequence goes on along the minus strand of JAJZJZ010000097.1, from coordinate 2,086 downwards.
AATTATGAAATTGATTCAAAAAGTAATGTTTCCTGCTGAACATGGCTATTGAAATTGATATCTGTCAAATTTATTTTCATTTTTACTATTAAGAAATGTAACCAAGCTAAGGATAGTTGAATGGTTCAATTACGGAATTTTTATCGTAAAAATATGCATAAAATTTATATTGAAGAACAAATTTACCAATTAGAAATAAGGAGGAAAAAAGATGTTAAACGGACAAATGCCGATATTTATATTAAAGGAAGGTACAAGCAGGGATCAGGGTAAGAATGCACAGAAAAATAATATAGATGCAGCAAAAGCCATTGCCGAGGCTGTGAGGACAACTCTTGGACCGAAGGGAATGGACAAGATGCTTGTAGATTCGATTGGAGATATTATTATTTCCAATGATGGGGCAACCATTCTGAAAGAAATGGATGTAGATCATCCTACAGCAAAGATGATAGTGGAAGTTGCAAAGTCACAGGATACAGCAGTTGGAGATGGAACCACAACCTCAGTTGTACTTGCGGGCGAATTCCTCAAGCAGGCAGAGGAACTTCTTGAACAGGGAGTACATCCAACAGTTATTGCAAATGGATACAGACTGGCCGTAAATCAGGCAAAGAAGGAGCTGGACGCTATTGCAAAGGATGTAAAGGACGACAAATCGCTTGAACAGGTTGCAAGAACTGCACTTTCAGGTAAGAACATAGGGCTGGGCGGAGACATGCTATATAAATTAATTGTAAAAGCAGTAAATGCTGTGGCTGAAGAAAAGAACCATAAATTCACAGTTGAACCATCCAGCATAAAGATTGATAAGAAGAGCGGAGGAAGTGTAAACGAGACGGAACTAATTATGGGGCTTGTCATAGATAAGGAAAAAGTTCATTCCAAGATGCCTTCTGTAGTTAACGATGCAAAGATAGCACTTATTGACTCGGCACTGGAAATAAAGAAGACAGAAATAGAGGCAAAGGTCCAAATTTCAGATCCTTCTAAAATACAGGATTTCCTAGATCAGGAAGTTGACACATTCAAAGAAATGGTTTCCAAGATAAAAAAGAGCGGAGCAAATGTGGTTCTATGCCAGAAAGGTATAGATGACATTGCTCAGCACTATCTTGCGAAAGAAGGTATTTATGCAGTAAGAAGAGTTAAGAAGAGTGACATGGAAAAACTTGCAAAGGCGACCGGCGCAAAACTTGTTACAAATCTCGACGATCTTTCAGCATCATATCTTGGTTCAGCAAAGAAGGTAGAAGAGAAAAAGATAGGCGACGACAGAATGACATTTGTAACCGGATGCAGCAATCCAAAAGCAGTAAGTATACTTATCAGAGGTGGAACCGAACATGTTGTGTCTGAGATCGAAAGAGCACTTAATGACGCCATAAGAGTTGTTGCAATTACAAAGGAAGACGGAAAAATACTTCCAGGTGGCGGAGCAGTGGAATCAGAACTTTCATTGAGAATAAGATCATATGCTGCCAGTGTTGGCGGAAGAGAGCAACTCGCTATAGATGCTTTTGCCAAGGCTCTTGAGGTTATACCTAGAACTCTGGCAGAAAATGCAGGTATGGATCCTATCAACACCCTTATACAGCTAAAGGCAGAGCATGAAAAGAAGAATATTAACACAGGAATTAACTTCTCTGATAACAAAGTCTCTGACATGTATGCAATTGGAGTATTCGATCCACTTAAAGTAAAAAGACATGCACTGGAAAGCGCAGTGGAAGTTGCTACTATGATATTGAGAATAGATGATGTCATAGCAAGCAAGAAGAGCGCGCCATCCCCCGGCGGCCAGGGAGGCATGGGTGGAATGGGCGGTATGGGCGGAATGCCACCATACTAAGGCTTTTATTTTTAAATTTCACCTATTAATATTTACACTCTTTTGTTCTCAGATTAAAAAAAATTCTAACATTTTTACCGATCATAAATTTTACGAATTTAAACTCGTTTTGTCACTTATCCACGATCCGTAATTTACAGTAATTAAATTCAAAAGGTAATCAAAATCAGGCAGACTTAAGAAGTTAATATAATGTAAAATATTATTTATCCTTTTATGTAATTGCCTTAAGAT
>JAJZJZ010000096.1 GCA_021809755.1 Thermoplasmata archaeon | reverse complement strand
GTTGCTGAGATAAATGAGAAATGGTCACAGAGATCCTTGAAGGGATTCTATAAATGCACGGATGAGATCAGGGAAATGTTCCAGGAGAGGTATCCTTCATGATTACACAACTTTTGGGACGCTATGCAATAGAAGATACGAGTTTAATAAAAAACAGCATACGCTTGAAAATATTATGTTCGAAAATGTAAGAATTTTGGGAAAATATTTGAGTGGAAAAACAAATGTTCTTGAACTCAGAATACCAGATTTGAAGATTACCAGAGTGGATAGTCAGGATATACTGTCAAAGATTATGTCAATTGACCCGGAAAAAAGGAAAGGGTTGCGAATCAATAAATCCACTTTGTGGTATCAGCAAAAGAAAATTAAAGAGGGTAATATAATTAAAGTCTATGGAAAGACAAAGGTGAAAATCGAATGATTGGCTCTATACCAGTTGATTATGTAATATTCAAGCTTAATGAAATATTCAATGTGAAAGATATCTCCAGTGTACTAGTAACAGCTGAAAACCTAGATGACGCAAGAAAGATTCATTCAAGCAGAGATTTTGACAGAGTTCCAATAAATAAGGACGGAAAGATCGAAAGCTTTTATGATTCACATTCTGATTCGGAAATACAGATTAAACCAGAATATACACTCTCTGAGTCAACTGGTATTTTTGAAACTTTGAGCTATCTCTCAAAGAGAGATTTCTTCTTCATTCTTATTGGGAATGACATACCTAGAATGATACATTACTCAGACCTAAACAACCCATTGGTTTCAATAGGAATCTATACACAAATTGCTTACTGTGAGATAGCAGTACGAAACTTTGCAAGGTCTAAAAATCCCAACAAACTGGATTTTGGTGAAAAATTTTTAAACGATTTGAAAAATTCTACCGGCGTAAGCATAAAAGTTGATAGGGCCAAAGGTCAATTCCAAAATAAGATGAGTTTACAAACGCAAACCGATTTGTTTGATGAACTTTACTTTGATGAGGAATTGATTTTGTTCAGGGAAATCGTCAAGTCTAACCTAGACGCCAGCGAAAGAGGAGAATTTGAGAATTTCATTAACCTTGAAGATGCTAAAATCAGGTCTCTAACAGATATGAGAAACGAGGTAATGCACTCAAAACCAGAGATTATTAAAAAACAATCTAAAATCAATGAATGGTTGAAGTTTTTACAAGATTGTCAGAACATCATAAATGTTATAGGCGGAAAGACGGAGTTTCATCGATGAACAAGAAAGATACAAACTCAATAGATGATTATGGTATTGATTTTGAAAGAGTCGTAGAACTCATATCCAAATATGAACAGATAAAGAAATCCGGTGAAATCAAAAGGTACAATGAGGAATCGACAAAAAAGGATTTCATACAACCCCTTTTTGAATCTCTAGGTTGGAATTTTTCAAATAGGGGAAAGAGTAACGATTCAGTAAGTGCTGAGGAAACCATATCAAAGAAGAGAGTGGATTATGGATTCCGCATAAGTGGAATTCCAAAGTTTTTCCTTGAAGCCAAATCTTTAAAAGAAGAGAACACCCAGACAAATCATAAGTACATAACGCAAGCCATAGATTATGCTTGGATGAAATCATGTTCATGGGCAATACTTACGAATTTTGAAACAATTGCCGTTTACAATGCGGACTGGAAAGAATCAAATTATAGAAATAACTTATTCTTTGTTTTGCACCCAAGTGATTTTTTAACCGATAAGAGATTCACTTATCTTTCAAAAGGTGCTCTTGAAAATAATGTATTAGACAACGAAGCATCTAAATATGGAAAGAAACAGTTAAAAAATCCAATTAACAAACAGCTTTTACAGGATATGATTCATTTTCGTGAGGTACTCTCAAAGGATATTGTCATGAATAACCAGGATAAGCATCTTAATCAGGATGACATAGACGAATCCGTACAGAGAATTCTTGACCGTTTGATTTTCATAAGGAATGCTGAGGATAGAGGTTTAGAAGAGAATCAGTTACAATCCAATGTAAGGCAATGGTATGCTAAAGGCAAGGGTCATCTTGTAAAGGAAATCTCTGGAATATACAAGGATTATGACAGCAAATATAACAGCAAACTCTTTGCTCACCATCTATGTGATGATCTTTACATAGAGAATGAAGCACTTCAAGAGGTAATAGAGGGTCTTAACCAGTCTAAGGATAACTCTTACAGATACGATTTCTCCATCATTGAATCGGATGTTCTGGGAAACATATATGAGCAGTATCTGGGCAATATTCTTAAATCAACACCAAAGAGGGCAAAGCTTGAGGAATCAAAAACACACAGGAAAGAACAGGGCATCTACTATACACCATCTTACATAGTTGATTACATAGTGAAGAATACGGTTGGAGAATTCATTAAGACACATACACCTGAGGAAATCCGTAATGTCAGGATACTTGATCCGGCCTGTGGTTCTGGTAGTTTCCTGATTAGGGCATACAGGGAATTGGAAAATTACTGGAAACAGAATTCTGATTTTGCTCAGCTTACTTTGGATAGCGAGGAATTCTATTCAAAGAAGGTTGAAATTCTCAAAAACAACATATTTGGCGTTGATCTTGATCCTAAAGCAGTAGAAATTGCTCAATTAAACCTATTGTTGCAGATTTCAGAGAAAAAACAAAGATTGCCATTACTACAAAATAACATCAAGGTTGGAAACAGTTTGATAGATGATCCTACTGTGAGTGATAGGGCCTTCAAATGGGAAGAAGGATTTCCAGAAATTATTGATAAAGGTGGTTTTGACATCGTCATCGGAAATCCGCCATATGTGAGACAAGAAGAACTATCCAACTTCAAACCATATTTATCAAAAAACTACAATGTACACCAAGGTACAGCAGACCTTTTTGTATACTTCTTTGAACGAGAGTTGAATCTGCTCAAAGATAAGGGTTATTTTGGCATGATTGTGTCCAACAAGTGGCTTAGAGCCGGATATGGAAAGAACCTCAGAGGGTTTCTATCAAATTTTTGGATAGAAGAATTTGTTGACTTTGGTGACCTTAGGGTCTTTCCTGACGCTACCACCTATCCTAGCATAATTCTAGTTAAAAAATTGAAAAAAAGAAATCCAAAACTTAGGGTATGCAAGATGGAAATGATACCTTCTGGTACAATTGAAGAGTATGTTAAAGACCACTCTTACACAATCAATGGTGAAGTACTAAGTGACAAGGACTGGATAGTTCAACGGAAAGAAGGGGCCCTATTACTTAATAAAATCCGTTCCATTGGAATTCCTTTGGAAAAATTTGTGGGGTCAAAAATATTCAGAGGGATATTGACAGGTTTCAATGAAGCATTTATAATAGACGAGGCCCAAAAACAGTATTTTTGCAAACAAGATGGAATAAACAAGGAAATCATTAAACCATTTTTAACTGGTGCAGAAGTTAAGAGATATAGAGTTGAGTCGAAGAACAATTACATTATCTTAACGAAAACAGGGATAGATATTGAAAAATATCCAATGATATTAGAGCATCTCAATAAATATAAGAAAACCCTTGAAGAGAGATGGGATAAGGGAAAATATTGGTATGAACTAAGAGGATGTTCGTATTATGGGCTGTTCGAAAAACCAAAGATAGTCTGGGGTAATTTATCAACAAAGGCCTCTTTTGCATTTGATAGTTGTGACAATTTCTATGTAAATGCTCCAGCGTGTATATTGCCAACCGACTCAAAGTTTGTACTAGGTCTGCTGAATTCTTCTCTAATATCCTATTTCCTGAAATCTATATGTGCTGAGAGACAAGGTGGTTTCATTGAACAGAAGCCTATTTATGTGGCACAAGTTCCTATAAAAAAACCAACAGAAATGGAAGAGCAAACTATGACAAATCTAGTCGATAAAATGCTCATGCTGAACAGACATTTAGTTGAATTATTAGATAAAGAGACAGATAGGAAAAACAGTATAGAAGATGAAATTGAAGAAGTAGACAGGAGAATAGACGAGTTGGTCTACAGAATGTATAATATTAACGGGAATGAAAGAGAAATCATTGAAAGGTAATTGAGTTAATATGGAAGTTCCGGACAAATTCTTGTGGCCCAAGTTTCCTCTTCAAAGACCATATATGAAAAATAGCAGATTATTCAAATTTAAGAACAAAGCAATTTATGTGGATTTCCCGAATCCTACGATTCAGCAAATTTACCATGATATTATTGAGAAATGTGATGGAATTCCGGACCCGGTACTCGCATTAAATTGTGCTGAAGAATTTATCAAAGAAGCAAATATTGAGTTTGACGAAGTGTTTTTGAGATGGTCTGATGCATCAGGAAGGAATTTAAAACCATTTTTCAGACTGCATATTCAAAATAATATTTCTGGAAAGAAACCATATTTATTTGGATACTCTTTTAACAAAGGGAAATTCATTTACTTCTTGAAAGAATTTTCTGAATCAACTAATATTTCGCTTGAAGAAAAATACAAGTATATAACTAGTTGTAAATTTTCGGGTGAGAACTTTTCTGTCGATACTACGTTTTCCTTTCGCCCTCAAAACAAGACACTTGATAATTCAACTATGAAACAATATCGCAGTGCTTTCGATAAGCTAAGTCAACCAATAATCTCTTCAATAAATGGTGTCTTGGAAGGCTTGTTAGTTTTTCTAAGGGAATCACTTTACAAAGGAAGGAAAATCTACAATAATTCAGTTGTTGTAAGCTTCGTACCGGATATAATTGCAGAAATGGATGAAATTAAAGTCTTGGTTCAAGAAGGCTTCTTATCTTCTTGTTATAGGGAAATTCGTAGTCTCACAGAGAGACTTTCCTATGTTATTTTGGATGATTACTTGACGGTCAATTCATTTTTATTGTTGGAAAAATACCATCAGGAAAATCATCTGCCTTACATGTTGCTAAATATAAATCCCTCATGGAGAGATGAAAATACAGAACCAATTAGAAAATTAGATGAGATCATACCTCCAGAGATTATTTCTATATTAAAAAAGAAAGAAGTGGAAAAACTACGTAAAGAATTACTAAAGAGAATGTCTATTGAAATGTACGTTACATTAACGGGAGTGCCTGCCCATAAGAGTGATAAAACAAGAGCACCGTTCATTGAAAGAGAATCCATAGATATTGGCATCAAAGAGATACAAGACACTTTAGAAAGTGTGAACCCGGACATTAGTGAAACATTTACAAAAATCATTGAAGAAAGATGGGAAGGATATTTGTATGGAATTCCAAAATTTCCAACTTCAAATTTCATTTTTCATTTCCTGAAGGGTGTGTTTGGTAGTAAAATGAAGCGTATAGAATCAATATGGAACAAATATAGCCTTTTCATTCACCCATACCCATTCACCTGGCAAGTATTTCAAAATACCTCAATCCTTGAATACAAAGTGTTTTTGAAAGAAGTACAAGACTTAGAAAACGTAGTTACCACAGAAATCGGTTCAATACTTGAGTATTTTGAGAATAGCAAGAAGTTAGGGCAAAATCATTGAATACTGATAGGCCAAGTAAAATTTTTGAAAAAGGATATAAAAGGCGGCACGTTTTTTGGTCTTATCTATATCCCCACATGTAGAATGGGCCCGACCGGATTCGAACCGGTGACCTCCTCCGTGTCAGGGAGACATCATACCGCTAGACTACGAGCCCTCTATGCTCTGTATTTTTGGCTCTTATATATTTCTTTTCGCGAACAAGGA
>JAJZJZ010000002.1 GCA_021809755.1 Thermoplasmata archaeon | reverse complement strand
GGTAGTGCTCCCTGAAGAATTTGTTACATTCACATGGTTGGAAGACCATGTTGGGTTGTCACTGGTTGTGTATTGATCTGAAAATGGTATTGTTGAGACTCCCTGATATGACAGGGATTGCAGGATAGAAGTGCTGGTATCACTCATTGCGGGGATGCTAGAAACATCGCCACTTAGGATTGCAAGTGGAAATGGTACTGTCATTGTATTTGCATATACGGTCATTACAGTTGAATATGATCTGCAACTGCTACCTCCTCCAGAACCTATGATCCTTCCGGGATGGATTTTACTTATTCCAGGCGATTGAAGGGATTTGACCATGAAGGGTTTTGACAGATTGAATTTTGGTTCTATTGACAATGTATTCGTTCTTGAATATGGGTTATAGTCTATTGCATTGTAATAGTAGTATGCATAAACATGGTTATTAAAAACAAAATTGTATAGGCCATATATGGAGAGAGATGCAATTGCATCAAAGTGCATTTCTCTCCATCCCTGTGACAGATTATTGTAAAGATCGGTAAAAGGAATTGAATAATCCCATGAATTATTCAGTGAATGATCAAACACAATATCCATCGATCTGTCGTTTATTGGCATAAAGCTCTGCTGCTGACTTATCATTGAGAGAAGTGTTGAATTGGTGGTTGCATTATTAGCAACATATTGAGTATTAAAAGTTGATAATGAAGAATTTACAGCAGTGATTAGAAATGTTGCGTTTGATGGAGTGAGTATGAAATTGTTCACATAGGACGAAGGAGAAGTTGTGCCTAGGGCAAATGAATTTATTCCTCCTACCTTAATATCCGTTCCTGCAGACATATTCGGTATTGAACCTGTAAGAGAAACATCCAGATTGATGGAAACTGAATTATTGTTATGGTTTAGGAAATTAATTATGTAGGCTGAACCCGATATAATCATTACAACCGCTGCAATGATCGCAAAGGTCTTCTTCTTATTGGCTCTTGCAGATTCAATGATCGAACTCATCTTTCCGCGGATCGATTCTCTATTCAAATATTCTTTTATTCTTTTCATCAAGGTCTGAACTAAACCATATATATATTCCGTGATATATGTTAACATTAAAAAATGTATTTTATTATTCACTACTATGAAAGAATTATACCGAACAGTGGCTTTGCGAGAAATGATGTGACCCTGAAGAGAGGGGACGATTTGTTCTTTGAAACTAGAGAAACTGTAATCGCATCAAAAAGGTTGGGAGATTCCAAAGTCATAGTGGAAACTAAGAGTGGCCTCCTACACTGCCTTCTAAGACCTTACGAAATATAAATGATTGAGAAGATATGATGTGACATATGCTTCAATATAAGAAGCGAAAAGAATTAGAAAAAATGATATTGCAAAATATATAAAAAACTGTTCTAGATTTTCATAAATTAATCCCAAGAAAGTACCTGATTCAACACCTCTTACATATGAAATAAAAGAATCTACGAGAATTTTAGATAAATAAAGGCCTGCACTGATTCCAAAGACGTAACCGAGCGCTTCTGGGATTGCTTGAGGAACAACAGCGAAAATCAAATAATACCAATATTGTGAATGTAAGGAGCTTGCTATGATGAGATTTGGTATATAAACTGATGAATATATACCGAGGTACGAAAGGAAAAACATTGAGATTCCACCTAAAATAAAAAATTTTAGGTCAATTTCAATGTTGTTATTAAACAAACTTTGCTGAAGACCAGCATACCCATTGGCTGGAGAATACTTGTTTGTCGCCAAGGGCAAAGGTGTGGGGAATGTTGAAACGTTTGTTGTGTGTATCCCAACCAATATTGCTGTTATAAATGGAATAAAATAGGTAAGCAGACCTATATAGAAGATTGAAAAATATTGCCTCCTAATAACTTTGTATATGCCATTTTGTTCTGGGGTTTCATTGTTTAAATTAATTTTAGGAAATCCAGTAAGATAAAATATCTTCATTTTAAGTATGTCATAAACTCTTCTAGAGTGTGCGGGGTCCATAGATATTTTTTCATTTGTATTCATTCTGGCGATTCTATTCTTTATGTTACTCCTATCCTTTTTAGTGTCAATTTTATGATATTCTATAAATTCGTTATAAGTGATAAGTCTACTTTTGACTTTTGCAACCATCTTATTTTTACCCAAACCACTTAAGCCATTCATTGGTTTCATATATACAGGGATCACTGTTATGGATTGGATGAGTCTATCTGTATATTTTACTCCATTTTTCGATAGAATGTTATCGATTATGGGCATAAATGGTATTGTCATTGAAATGGATTTAACCATTGCTTTCTCTAACTTCTCTAAAGGACTTAACTTCGAATTTAATTTCACCATACTGACTTTAGTTTTTTCGAAGTATTTTACCCTCATGTTTAGAAGAATTCCACCAATGGTGTAACCTAAGAAATAAGTAAAAAGATAATAAAAAAAATTAATCAAAAGAAAAAGGAGAAGAAAATCTAGACCATTGTTGTTTAGCAATAGTCTTTGTATAGAATTATGCGTGTACAAATAATAATATGGAAATTGATAGATAATGGGAGGTTCGTTAAAAAAATATACTTCAACCAATGTGACTATTGACATTATGAAAAACAAATCCACAATATAGGATAGAAACCTCGAAAAATAATCGGAAGGTTCATAATATAGTATCAATTTCTTTTCTTGAGATACCAAATGAAAGTTCACCAGATGGCTTCTTAATTTTTGAATACATAAAAGACTTTTCCTATAAGCCCCACATGAGAATTATTTTTCAACTGATCTTTATTCGTTTCTCATTTCCAATAAAACGTAATGCAGAATGGTTGTATCAGCCATGATTTGACTGTTATGCAAAATGAAAGTATTATATATTATAATAAACTAAAGAGTAATATGACAGAGACAAGTTTTGTCATAGGTATGGAGAAATATGGTATTAGCAATATCTTAAATAAAAGGCAAGAAGATAATTGCGTTTACCTTATTTCACAAGGAACTGATGGATCAGTAGATGTCAAACGCAAGAAAATGAACCGAAAGCGAATAGGCATGATTATTGGTGTGTTGCTGGTAACAATGCTATTTTTTGGATTTTATGCGGCATTTGGAGGTTCTTTGATGCTGAACGAGGTTGGAACCGCCACGAGCTATTTCGAATCTGGTTCTTCGATTAGCTCATCATCAGCATATGTCTATTACTACTACGCTTTCTGGAGTCCATCTCACGGAAATGCTATACAGTCCATGATTAACGCAATGTATGCAACAGGAATGGGCTGGATAATCACAGGAATCGCTGATCTTGTCAATGCATCTGTTGGTCACCAAGCTTTGGTAGGTTCAACAGCAGTTGCTTGGGTTGCAGGGTTTTTGGTTGGTCTTTACACTGGCGCTAGTGCATTGGTTGCTGCTAGTGACGCTGCTGCCGAAGCAGGGGTGTCAATAACTCTGGGTGCCGCAGTGCTTAGTACGTTAGCGGGTTTAGGGGCTGCCTATTTAGGGGCATTGGGTGCAGCATAAGGTGGAAAAAATGGAAGTCGAAATATCAGAAAATAAGGTTATTATCCAAGGTAAAGCTTACGTAGCAGATAACATAAAAGTTACTCTAAAAGAACTAAATAAATATAGAGGTAACACATACCTTATTTTTCTGATATTTGTATATATTTTGCTTTCCACTCTTATGTTTGAATCTTTGAAGCAGATTTACATAGCCACGTACTTTCTCCCACTTTTAGCAATTTATACAATAAGTTTTACGCTTTTATTTACGAAGATATTATTTAAATACTTCATCAATTATGCTACTATTTCACTTGGTGACAATAGAAATATAGGATTACGCTATTCAAGGGAGAGAAGACCAGTAATAGATAAAATAATTTCAATAGCAGGAAAGGTAGAGTTTTCCTCTAAATAATTTTGTATTTGTATAGCTTAGAACCTTTCATATTTTATTCATGTTGAAGGTATACCAATTATAATTCTGAACTCTAAAATATTTCATGACTAGAAGATTGCTGTCTTTTTTAAAAATCTTTCCACAGCCTATTTTCTGCAATTTTTTTCACAGTTCCCGTTCTCATGTTCAGATACAACGCCTTCTTCTCCTCCCAAACGTGATCTCCATACTTGATTTCCTTTAAATATATTCATCCCATTCAATATTTTTAAGTTTCAACGGAAAATTAGCTTATGTCATATTAAGTTTCAGTCATTTGTAACAGTAGCACCAGATTTGTGGGTATTATGTTATACTAACTTTATCAATGGATCTAACGATTGCCATTAACAGTATATAATAAAGTTCAGGATATACTTGAAGAGTTACAGTTGCATGGCAAGAATGTATTCACCATAAACGATACAGTCATCCTGATGAAAAAACCAAAAGAATATGTTTCAAAGATATTATCTTCAAACAGGAAAGTAAAGAGAATTGAACGTGGACTTTATTTTATCGATTCATCAAAGGTGGTTAACCTCTATGAAATTGCTTATCAAGTTGTTTTTCCATGTAAACGCTCATTGAAAAATACCCAAAATCGGCCAAGTAAAATTCCCCAGTTGTATTTATACTTGTCTTCATTTTATCACTCCTTTTTCATTGTTGGTAAAGAACTCTTTCTTCTGTCCTTCAGCCTATAGGATTCTCCCCTTATATTCACCACCACACAGTGGTGCAGTATCCTGTCAAGGACAGTTGCCGCAATGACCTGATCCCCTAATATCTCACCCCACTCTGAGAATGACTTGTTGGATGTGTATATGGTGGAACGCTTCTCATATCTTGATGAAACAAACTGGAAGAACAGGTTCGATTCCTTTCTGGTCAGGGGAAGGTAACCGATCTCGTCCACTATCATGAGCCTGAACCTTGAATATGTCTTTATCCTGTATTCCAGCCTCTTGAGATCATAGTCTCTCTTAAGTGTCTGGATAAGTTTCATTGCAGATGTATAATAAACCGGGATATCCGACATGATTGCCCTCATTCCCAGTGCTACTGACAGATGTGTCTTCCCCACACCCGGCGGACCAAGAAAAACAACATTCTCGGTGTTGTGTAAATATCTCATGGTCATGAGTTCATCAATGACAGATCTGTCAATGGATGGTTGAAATGAGAAATCGAAATCATCCAGCGTCTTCCTGAAGGGAAAACCGGACCAGTTAAGCATGTTCTCTGTCTTCTTTGAGACCTTATGTTTCAGCTCTTCTGAAAGAAGGTGATCCAGTATGTCCATTACCGCTCTGTCATGGGATGCTTCAAGGTATGAATCAATGATGCTTTCCATTCTTGTGAGACCAAGTTTTGAAAGATACTCATGAACTCTTTCATATGAATCCATCAGATCACCCCGTCATATGTCTTCAGGTTCCTCTCTTCCACTTTCTGCTCATATATGGCGGAATTCTCTTCCCTTATGGCCTTAAGCAATCCTTCAAAATGTTCCTTCTTCCTTGACGTCCTTCCTGTTCCTGTGAGAATTCCATGTTCGGCAACAATACTGGAATCGATCTCTATCTTTAGAATGGAAGATTCCTCAACTATTCTGCATTCTCTTCCCGAATATTTCCAAGGGACGGAATACCTGTTTCCCTTGTATGATATATAACAATCCCTTGAGACCTTGCGGATCTCCTCCTTCCTTGTCATGTATGCCGGTACTGCAGATACCGGATTGAGTGATTCTTTCTTCAGCCTTTCCAAGGGTATTTCATGTGTTGTTCCATGTACCTGTGAGTTTACCTTATTCAGCCACCCTGCGCACTGTATGTTTACATCATTGAGATCGGTGAAAGTCCTTCCATTGAAGAAATTGTACCTCAGATATTTGATTGTATTCTAAATCTTCCCCTTTGTTTCAGGCCTGTAGGGATAGCATAACCTTATGACTATGCCATAGTACTCTGCAAAATCTAGGAACTTCTGGTTGAATGTCGATTCAGATGCCTTTATCTTCCGGTCTATGACGATCTGCTTCATGTTGTCGTATAGTATCGTGTCAGTGAATCCACCATAGAATGAAAATGCATTGAGGTGTATCTTAATGACATTCTCTGTTGAGATGTCAGTGGTGAATTTCACATACCTCATCCTGGAATATCCAAGTATCATGGAGAAGGCGTAGAGTTTTCTTTGCTTTCCATCAATTTCAATGTGACCGAATTCACCGAAATCGACCTGGGACTGTTTTCCAGGTTCAGTCTCATACCTGTATACAGCCTGTATCCTGCGGTCCTTGCGCAGTTCCCTGCATAGCCTCTTGACAGTTGTGTATGACCCAGGATAACCTTTTTCCCTGATCTCTTCATATATCCTGACAGCAGAGAGGTTATATTTGTCAATCCTACTCCTTACATAATCGGTGTAAGGGGCAATGACGGACTGTCTCCCCCCTCTGCTGTATTTCGCAGGTTTTTCCATTGCGATGTATTTCCTAACAGTTTTCCTGCTTGCACCAGTTCTCCTTGCTATCTCACTTATGCTCATTCCCTGTTCTTTCATTGATTTAATCATATGCCAATCCTCCGCTTTTAGCGCATTTACAATCTCCAGCATGAAAATGTATGGAGTGGTAAATATTCAATTGCCTTTTCTGGATACTTTTCAATGGGCGAAAATGGGTAAATTTGAATGGGCGTTTACATTCCATCATATATTAGCCTGTTTGCAGCATTTTAATATTATTCTGTCATTGAGCAGATCATAAACACATACAGTGTTATATCCTTGAAGAGACACAGGGAGATTAATCTTGGAGACAACGGAATAGAATTCAGAACAGTTGACAGTTAAAGATTTTTTGGATTTGAGAAAATTCAAAACTTTTACATTGCCTCAATAGAAAAGGGAATTCTTGACTCACTTTACCTGAATAAACCAGCGTTTTCTTATGTGAAGGAAGCTTTTGATGCGGCTTTGCACAATTCAATACGAATCGTTTTAGAGAAAAGATCAGAGAAGCTTTGAACTTAATGAAGTGGTCCTCGGAATTATCATATCTTGTGAACCCACTACCGGAAAATTCATATGTTGTTAACACGCTTGAAAAATTGCTTGAATTCGCGTAATTGAACAAATAATCACGATAATATTCCATTTATCCTTCTTCGTTTATCTATTTTTTTAGTTCCTTGCTTCAACATTATGCGCTTGAACAGATTGCTTTTACAGTTCCTGTTTTTTTTGTTTTTATATATCGCGGGGAAAAAACCATGGTTTATATGTTCTTAAACTATTATCGAAATCGATATATGAGTTATGGCGAATATTTTGATAGCACACTTTTCATCCTTTCACTTAAACCAATGAATGGCTATGAGCTATCCAGAAGGATCAAGTGGGATGGAACTTCCGTTTCCGGTGGAACAATAAGACCTCTTTTGAAAGCACTGGAAGCAGAAGATTTGGTTCGCCATGAAAAGGAAGGCAAATCAAAGGTTTACTTCCTTACTGACAAGGGAAAAAGCTATGTGAAAAACCTCAGAGAGTTCAGAGAAAACATCAGGAATAAGATGCTGGCTACCTCTATGAACAGGGATATCATTTTCCCGGAAATTCTTGCGGATCTGGAAGATTCAAGAATATTAAACGAGGCAATAGATCAGGTATCAGAGGTTATAGTGGAAATAGTAAAATCAGCGTTCATACTTACCAAGAAGAACAGGCAGGAAAGACTTCAACACTTTAAAACTGATGTTCTTGAACTCATAGAGCAAATGAAAGGGGAGAGAAGTGTCGATAAGCAGAATGGGGACTGATTGAATGTCAAATACATTAATTGATCTGATCATTCTGTGGATACATATTTTCACTGCAATCTTTTTCATAGGAGGATCATTTTTCATATGGTTGGTAGTTTATCCGGAATCCTTCAAAATAACAGATGATGAAAAGCTGCGTACTCGGATCGTGGGAAGAATCGGAAAGAGATTTGCAGTTTTCACCAATGCATCAATCATAATTTTGATATTGACCGGCTTATACAATGCAACATGGTACCTTGGCCCAAATTTCATAAACGCGCTCCTTTACACAGAGGGTGGCCAGATACTTTTCGTAAAGGGAATTGTGGTGGTAGCCATGGTTCTTCTGATGTATGCCAACAATATGTACCATGGAAAAAGAATAATGAAAATGGCACAGGAGGGCAATATGGAAGGGTTGAGAAAATTAAGAAAGACCTCACATCTATTTTCTTATATCACGCTTCTCCTCATGGTAGTAATCACAATACTTGCAGTTGCATTGCAGTTCTATTGAGTCAGGTCTTTTAAATAAACATCTTGACCCCTGTTTATTATTACATATTCGTTTTCCTGTGCTTTATTTCCATCAATGTAAACCGAATCATTATCCATGGTAACATTAATCCACTTTCCTTTGAAAAATACCCTTTCATTTACTTCACCAAAAATGTACAACCTTTCTCCGGCAATTATACAGGTGTCCTTATTCTGAAAAAGGGGCAATTCCCCAGTATAATTGAATGTTGAACTCCCTTCGTAGACTTTCGCATGTTCAAATGAGTACCATTTCCCGGGTGGAAGTGTGATATAACGTTCTTCATTGTTACCATTTACAATTGGAGCAAGAAGAAGCTCTTTTCCAGCCATATATTCATCATTTATGGTAAACAGCGACTCGATTTCAGGATAATTAAATGCAAGTGGCCTGATAATTGGCGTTCCTCTTTCCACTGCTTTGACGCTTTTCCAGTGCAGAAATGGAACAAGTGCATGGCGCAAGGCAAGAATTTGTCTAAATTTTTCTTTTATGTGGTCTGGAAAAATATACAGTTCCTGATCATTTCCAGTATTCGATTTATGATTCCTGTATATTGGAAAGAGAAGTGCCATTTGGTAGAATCTAAGCAGCATTTCTGGAGTTGTATATCCTAGGAAACCTCCAAGGTCACATCCCACATATGGAACACCTGATATGCTCAATCCTGTGAGTATTGGGATCTGAAGTGCCATGTTTTCAGATGATGATGTGCCGTCACCAGTCCATATTGCGGCGTATTTTTGTATTCCTGAATAGCCTGCCCTACTTAATATGAATTTGTTTTTTCCAAGAGCAGAGGATGTTGCCTCAGCTTCTGCAAGCGCATAGGCATTGTGAAGTTCACTGTGTTTCATTTCTTTACCATTCACAGAATGTATGAGATCTTCAGGAAATGTACCTGTTTTTTCATCCTGAACAGCAGGTTCGTTCATATCGAGCCATATTCCATCGAAGCCGTTTTCCATGAACTTCTCCACTTCTTTCTTCCAGAATGATTTTCCCTTTTCACTAAAAAAGTCAGGGAATGCGCACTTTCCCGGCCATACGCTACCGGTATAGATTTCCTTCTTCACAGTTTCCACATAGCTTCCTATTCCAGTCTGAAATTGATCATATCCCTGTTCAGCCTTTATTCCCGGATCAATGATAGGAATTACCTTCACCCCCATTCCTTGAACCCTTTTCAAAAAAGCCTTAATATCCGGGAATTTCTTTTCATCTATTGTAAACAGTTTATAATGATCCATATAGTCAATATCAAGATAAATAGAACCTACAGAATTAACACCTAATTCATCTCGGTATCTTTCCAGCATTGAAATGATGGTATTGTCCGGGTAATATGAATAGCGTGATATTTGGTGTTCCAGCGCCCATTTAGGTATAAGAAATGGTTTACCTGTTAGGCTTGAATATTTTTCCACAATCTCTTCGGGGGTCTTCCCTCCTATGATATAAAAAGCCAATGCTAAAGATGAACTTTGAATCCTTATTTTATTGTAGCTTGAAATACCACAATCAAATATGAGCTTACCGGGATAATTTATAAAAATACCATAATCGCCATTATTGGATATTTTTATGAAAAAAGGTATTGAGCAATATAGTGGATCCGAATACATAGAATACGCATATGCGTCGCTATTCCATAAGACACTTTTTGTTCTCTTTCTTTCTACTGGAAACGCTTTTTCTCCCAATCCCAATATGTGATCTAATGGATCCAGCGGAATTGATATTTCAGTCTGAACTTCACGTATTTCAACTTCAATGCCAAATTCACTCAATGATTTAATTTCATTCTCAAGGCCGCCAACAAAATTTGTCTTAAGGTATTCAAAAGGTTCTCCGATGGATACCTTCATAATTCCAGTCTCGCTGGAGTTTACTTTAACATTCATAATAGAAGAATATAAAAGAGAAGTATAATAGGAACATGTTTCGGAGAATCCTGCCTCGTTCCTTTAGTTTCGTTATGCGATCATGGTGCTGGATATCTCTATTTTTCACTTCTTCGTATGAGCCATGACTATTCCTCTGCTTGAACACTAACAACAAAACAAAATGATATTGATGGGAGACCAGTAACTTTTAAAATACCTTAATATTTTGAAAGCACCTTCTTCCTTAGCTCGTCGTACTCATCCTGACTTATTTCGCCTTTACCAAAAAGTTCCTTAATTTGCCTCAAGTTAGCAATATTGAGCTGAACCGGATCGATGTTTCCAAGAATGGCATTTTTTCTTTCGAGAAATTCATCCTTTGAGATTAACTCTTCTTTATACATTTGTAAAAGGCCCTCAATCTTCTCCACTGAATCGATCCTGGAATCAGTTTCTTCAAGTGCATTGATCCTTTTGTGCAAATAAAGAAGAATGATTCCAGGTATTATTCCTCCCAGAAAAAGTGCTATGATGGATATTGACTTTGAATTGAGGGCTTTAAGGGTAACGATATCATTGTTCATTATTGCTTCCCTCATTTTTCTAACGATGACAAGTGTCTCTATGGTTGCCCCAACGAAGAAGAATCCAATTATGCCAAGAATGAGTACTGCTTCTGTTTCAAACCTTGAGCGTATACCATAATATGACAATGTAAGCATTATGGAAAAGAATATTGCAAAAAATGCCGAGAGAATGATGGAAATCCAGAGGAAGATTTCTGCAATTCCTAAGTTCGAATAGATCGGTTTACTTTTATCGTTCATTTTAAATCGGAGGTAATTAGATCTAATTCTTATAAAACTTTCTTAAACTATTCTAACCTATACCTTATGGATTGCGTTGATCTATTAATATTATTCTTATTTTATGAAATTAAGAAAGCTAATTAATATTTGGATAGAAGTTGTTTCTTCATTTTTTCATATTCATCTGCTGTCAGAAGACCCTGATCTCTCATTTCTTTAAGTTTCCTCATATCCTCTATCTTACTATCCACCGGGTTTGCAGTCTTAAGTATGGTTGCTTTTTTGGACTCAAATTCTTGGGGTCCGATTATACCCTCATCTAGCATTTTCTTAAGGCCATTGATTCTCTCCATAGGATCAACTTGACTCGTTTCTGTATTAAACTGGTTGATTTCACTGTATGCTATCAATAACATAATTCCCGGAATGATTCCTGTCAGAATAAGTGCTATTATTGCTATTGCAAGAGAATTTAGAGATTTTAATTTCTCAATATCTCCGTTATTAACAGCATCTTGCATTTCCCTTACCCTTAATAGGACAATAAGAGCTGGAATGAAAAACACTAGCCCTATAAAACCAAAACCTGAAAAAAAGATGGGGGGTCCGTTTATATTAGGGTTCCCTAATACTGATATTACCAAAATACTGAAAATAATAATGAAGATTAATGATGCAATAAGTGTTAAGATTAGAAATATCATAGCTATTAAGAGTTCAGTTTTGATGTTTGAAAGATTCCTGTCTGATCTCATTTAAATCAATAGGGAAAGCCAAGTTTGTTTTAAAGGTTTGCTTGAAAGAATGAAGTGCCTTGTAAAATATGATTCCTCTATTCACATTTACTTATTCTGGTTTAGATAAGATAATATCTGTGTTTATAATATAATTTTAGATATTTATGGGACTTGGGAAAAGAGACCTTACCAGAAAGAACAAGAGTATAGAATTGAAAATAGAGGAGTTAAAGCAGAAAATACACAAAAACCCTATGAATAAGCAACTTCAGGAAGAATTGAAGGAAATGGAAAAAAAGTTGCAGAAAGTTAAGTGAATTTCCTCCTAACGGTTTACACTGCTAAAATTTGTCAAGTTTAATCATAATTTAAAAATTTGTTATAGATTGTTCTGCAATCTTCCACTATTTCTCTTATTGACTATTTTTATAAATTTAACATATTCCTATGAATGTTTCAAAAGTAAAAAGTGAAGATAATTTAAAAATTATCTTGCTGAAGCCGCTATTCTCTCAATCTCCTCTTTTTTGTTCACGGAGAATGATGTTGCGTCGTTCTTAGATGCCTGTATAAGCTCATCTGCAAGGCATGCCTCAATAGATTTTTTCTTTTTATAAGAAGCGTTGGTTGCCCCCAATGCTATGTTTCTTAATGCTACGTCTACTCTTCTAGACGGGGAAACATCCACAGCCTTTGGAACTGCTATTCCACCATATTTCAATCTGGTAACCTCTTCCCTTGGTGCAGCGTTTTCAATGGCATTTACGAACACCTGAACTGGGTTTAGTTTTGTCTTTTTCTCGATTATTTCAAAGGATTCTCTCAGGACCCTATAGGCACTGTACTTTTTCCCTGTCCAGTTTTCAGTTCTCATGAGCTTGTTCAGAAATCTTTCTATAGTATTGACATTGCGTTTTCCAGCAGAATAGTTCGAAAATCTTCCACCAGTATGTAAATTCAGATACGAATTCAGGTTAATATAATTTGAAAGCCCCTGATCATGGATTTCTATGCCAGCAATTTCATAATGCCCAAATAATTTGATATCCAATTTACCTCACCGTTTTCTCTTTTCTTCCCCTTACAAGCTCGTTCAATGCGATTCCATTTACCTGAACAACCTTATACCTTACTCCTGGGATATCTCCCTTACTTCTTCCCTGTCTTCCCCTTATTCCTTCAACGAGAACTTCATCATGTTCATCAATGTAATTTATTGCACCATCTCCTGGTGCGAAAGCTGTTATTTGCCTTCCATTCTTAATAAGCTGAAGTTTGACGCACTTTCTTATGGCTGAATTGGGCTGTTTTGCTTCAATACCAATCTTTTCAATAACGATTCCCCTTGCCTGTGGTGCACCCTCAAGCGGATCACTCTTTTTCTTTAGCTGTAATATTCTCTTCTTATACTTACTGTCTGACCAGCGGAATTTTTCCCTGTCGTTCTTCAGCTTTGTTCCTGCATTTTCTCCATTTGCCAATAAATCACCTTTAATATGATCTTAAATTACTATCAGAGATAGGTAAACCGGTAAATGAGAGGAGAATATAAATCCTTTTGGGATGCAATGTTCTTAATTTGCAATATTCAATTTTCTCTCTATTACACTTAAAAAATCACGCTGGTGCAGAATCATCGTTTTTCCCATATCCCGCCTCCTTTCCTATTATTGACCGGATTCTCAAATATGCAAATGCGTAAATTACAAGGGGTATTACTGCTAACATAGCATATATTGAGATAGTTGTAGAGAAAGCTTCTAATTTGGATTGGTTTAGAGAACCTGATGAAAATATGCTTTTGACAGTCGATGTCAGTGAACTGTACAATATGGAACCTACAATGACTTCCACAATAAAATATGAAATCATACCGATTAACAGAATTAATTTACCCTTCTCATCTTGCAGACCGTATGTTATTGTGAAATAAGCTAATGAACCAATCATTCCTGCTATTATTGTTGATATTATTATACTCTGAATTTCAGATGTGATCGTGCTCTGAGAGACGGTTGAAGAGGTGATAGTACTAGAAACTATGCTCAGAGTACCGGCCACACCTGCAATTACTCCAATGATAATGGAAAACACGTAAATAATTATGGATAATATTACAAAGGTAGAATGTTTTGATTCAAAGTTATGCCTGTTTAGGAAAATTAAAATGACTCCTATAAAATTAAGCAAAAATCCTAAATATTGAATGTATGGAATCCATGCTATACCTGTCCCAATTCCAAGCAAAAGGAGCCCAGTAATTGTATTAGATATATCGCCTTCGAACTTTACATTATTGTTTACCTTAGAATCTGCCATTGCTAAATTGTTTTGAGGCGCCTCCGTTAAAGATTTACCGCAAGTTTCGCAAATTGCAGCAGTTATTGGATTTGTAGCCATGCAATAGGGGCAGCGAATGGTTTGCTCATTGTTTTTATTATCCATAAATTTCTGGTGTTGATAATCAGGATATATATAATTTTATCATAGCAAAATTAATCTATTGAAGTAAGTAAAGATACAGATTTATCAGTTTGAATATAATATCTAATCCCCTATGAAGTATTGAATTGCACCCTTAAATTTACTTCTGTGAACAGACATATTATAAAATAGAAATCCCGGATGAATTTGATTTTAAAACAGAAAAAATTAATTTTTTTCGTTCATGCAATGATTTCATCATCCAACACGCTACGTAGTCTTAAATAGGCTACAGCGAAGAGTATATCGGGAATTATTCCAAGCAATGATAGAACTGTTAAATTGTTTATTAGCGACTTTATTGGCGCTGAATTATAAGTAACGCCGGAAAATGCATTGTTGACTATTGTGGATATGGAATCATAAAGTATACTCCCCATTAACAGTTCAATAATAAATGAGGAGACTAGACCGCATGCCAGAAGCAATTTACCCAAAGCATCCTGTAATGCAATTGTGATAAAGAAATAGGCTATTGAGCCTATGATTGCGCTTAAGACGGCAGCAATTATTTCTCCTTTAAGTTGATTCATGATCAATGTTTCTTTCTGGGCAAGGCCTGAGGAATAATATGAACCTACGACGGTTGTTGTGGAAGACGAGTAAAATACAGTTATAAAAGATGTGACATATATAACTATGGATAGAACCACGTATGTGCTGTGCCTGGAATTGAACTCTTTACGATTCAAAAATATGAGGATCACTCCAACAAAATTAAGAATTAAGCCTAAGTACTTAACTATGGGTACCCAGGCAATTGCTGTTCCAATTGCTAACAATAATAAACCCGTAATCGTATTTGATATATCTTCATCAAACCTCACACTGTTATTCACTTCTGCATAAGTTTCCACAGGGATGGTACTGGCAACACTATGTAAAGGCTTTCCACAAGTGCTGCATATTGTATCATTAACAGTGTTCATTCCAAGACAAAAGGAACAGCGTAAGGTATTTCCAATATTGGGTTGACCCATAAATTCCAGCATAAATAATAATTATATATAATATGTGTTTTAAATTAAATCAACTAGAACCAATCTAAAATAGTTATTATTACCCAATCTCATGCTTTATTTGAATTCAATCATTATTTGCCAGTCTGACTTATCCTGCACTATTGAGGCTTTTATTCCCTCTCGTTGGAGTCTCTCAAGATTTTCCGCAGCATCTGATTCCTTCTGGTAGTGAAGATAAACTGCATCGAATCCTATTTGCGGCATGAGGGATTGCCTGCCAAATATCCAGGCTATCTTTTCCATAACGCTGCTGAATTGCTCCTCAGTCACATTCATAGTCCCAGATCTGATTTTATCTATACCCTTTTTGTAAATCTCATTATAAATCAATGAATTAGCTCGCTTTGCTATCTGACCATCTGATGGACTCCTGATACCTCTATAAAGAAAGTAACCGCCCACGATTATGAGTACCACGGCAACATAATAATTTCTGAGCAATATGAACAGAATGCCTATTAAAACTATGACTGTACCCAGAGCGGTTTCCTTTTGGTCCATTGAATGATAAGGGAATACAACTTAAAAAGTATTATTGAAATAGTATAACTATTTCGTCTTTGATACGATCCTTATAACATCCCGATCTTTCAATTCATAATTCCTTCCAAGTATCATTCTTGTTCGACCATCAACAGCCCTTATGAAACCTTCGCCAATATCCGTGTGGATCATATAGGCAAGATCTTCCGCTGTCGATGAATGTTTCATAAGAAAAGCATCGGGAAGAACCTTCCCCTTTTTATCAGTCCATTTTGATTCATCGTATACTGGGTATACAACAATATATTGCAGATAATCGTATATTATCCTACTAAACATACTGGAAATTCTCAATATTTTTCCACTTGAGAAGAGTGATGATATCTGGGATAGTGCGTTTTTCTGTGCAGAACTGGCATTTTCCTTAGGTTTTATGGATTCAGGAGAATCAATGAGTCCATGATTTAGTGCCTTCCATATTGAAAGCTCATAATCAGCGCTTATGATGGAATATCCCATTTCCGGCAACCTTTCCATTGTATTCACATCATGAATCAGATCTCCTTTGTTTACAACCCGGATAACAGGCTTGATGTGCTTGAAAACGGATCTGGAAAAATTCATAAAATCATCTTCTGACCATGCTGAAAGCGCATGTGGAAAAGATTCCCTGGAAAGTACAATCTTAATCTGCTCCCTGTTAATCCCAAAAAAAGACATCTTTGTGATGAGTTTCTCATCCAGTGGTGAATCTGTTGCATCCTCTTTTTTCGCAAATCTCTGCCAGTCTCTGGAAATCCTTGATGCAAACCATGTGAAGATTTCATTCTCTGTTTCTGAGGCAGCTTTTTCAATGCCTTCCGGGGTGAGGGGTTTCCCGTCATCGCCCATTGGGTTTACCAGATTTACTATTGCATTGAGATCACTCACACTGTCAAGAAACTGGTTACCCATGCCCTTTCCCTGACTTGCACCCTCCACAAGACCTGGAACATCTGCAATCTCTATGGGTATTTCCCTGATTCCGTTCAGGCATCTTCCATAATTGGGATTGCACGGAACATTAATCTCTAAATGAGGACACTTATTTGTTATATATGCTACCCCCACTTCCGTGCTGGTTGTGGTAAAAGGATAATTTCCTATGGCAACCGCTGTTCCAGTGAGTGCAGAAAAAAGGGTTGATTTGCCTGAATTGGGCTTCCCAATGATTCCTATCTTCAGAGACATTTCAAAGGATCTTTACAGAAACTCTTCTCATGTCATATCCCTTTGGACAGTCGATCTTTTCAGTGATCCTATCAACCGTAACTTTCATTGAATCCTTCTTATGGATGAGATTGCAGGTCTCTATCTCCGGGCATGACAAATGATCACATTTCATTCCTGAAACGTTGATCGTGGATCCTTCCTGAAGCCTGTTACCATATCTTATATTGAGAGATTCTTCAACTTCCTCTACCTCAATTGTGGACACCTTCCCCTGGTTATAAACAAAGCAGGGATTGACTTTCTCCCTTACCTTTGAAATCCGGTAGGTTTTTCCAGCTTCAAGATTGAAGCATACATTCTTTATCCTGCATTCCCCGCACGTTTGCAGAGGAGTAACAAATGTGAAGATGTTACCCTCCCGTGCCTGATCAACTCCAATGAGCGAAATTTTTGACATAAACAATTACCACCTTAAAGTATTCCAGTTATATAGAGAGCGTTTTGAGATGCTTCTCTGCTTAAATCTACTTCTCCTAAAATAGTATATCTTTCCTTCCTTATTCTGTGAGCAGTTCTCACAGCCTCAATCATTAAATCCTCAGGAATTCCATAATCCTTTGCCTTAACGGACAAACCAAATTTTGAATATGTTGAAACCAGAGATTTCCAATCTCCTCCATGAAGGAACATGGATACTACGGAACCTATTGCACACTGCTCCCCATGAATAGCTTTTCCGGGAGTAAGATTTTCAAGGTTGTGAGCTATGAGATGTTCGCTGCCACTGGCAGGTCTCGATGATGATGCTATTGCCATGGATGTTCCGGATGCGAGTATCTGCTTAACTACAAGCCATACCGACTCCTCTACTCCAGGAAGAATTAGATGCGCCTTCTCAATAAGTTCCTTTGCAGCATATTCAGCTATTGCTGCTGCACTGCTGCTGAACTCCTCACCTTTGATCCTGTTTGCAAGTTTCCAGTCGAGTATTGCAGTTTCGTTTGAAATTACATCTGCAGCCCCTGCAGCCAGATATTTGAATGGAACCTTTACCATTATGGATGTATCTGCTATTATGGAAACAGGCATTGCAGCTTGTTCAGAAACTGACCATCCATCCTTTTTAATTGAAGCTCTGGGAGATGCAATGCCATCGTGGCTTGGTGTTGTTGGGACGCTAACAAATGGAATATTCAAAATATATGCAATTTTCTTGGCAAGGTCGATCTTGCTTCCTCCTCCTACTCCAACCATAAGGCCGGCATTGAATTCCTTGGATTGCGATATGCATGACTCAAGGTTTTCATATGTAGCACCGCCTGTAACGATAATATGATTGTCGATTGATGCGTCTGAGAGATGATTTGAGACCTCATTGCCTGCAAGTTTGATGGTGTTTTCTCCAGTAATAATAACAACTGTTCCCTCACGTATATTTCGTTTGGCAATATTCTTGATCTGTGAAAGAACGCCGTGACCTACATAAATGTCCCTTGGGAACTGCATGGTCCGGAACTTTTCAAACTCCATATCTCACTATCATTGGATTGCAGCATATAAATTTTGACACGCCCCTTTTTCAAAATATATGGATTCCTGTGGACATGTTGCCATTAGCAGAGCTTGCATATTCATCTCGTGTAACAGCGATAATTCCCACAAGAATATCGCCAAAATCCTTTACTGCATCGTCAAGTATGTTTTTCAGCGAATCGGAACCTATTTGATTATATATATTGTAACAAAGCATTCTTTTGGCAATCTCCTCGCCTATGCCGGTTGTTACAATCCCTCCCTTTGGCCCACAATAAAAGCCACAACCGATTATTGGAGTATCTCCTACCCTACCCCTGAGCATTGGAACCGATCCTCCGGTTGAAACAGCAACAGCGAATTTTCCATTAATCCTTGCAATAGCCCCTACAGTATCACCTGTACTTTCCCCAAATCCAAGAATATCCCTGATAAATTTTTCTTTATCATTGAGGCTGTCAGTTCCCTCCTTAATCTTGGTTAGCATTTTTATGTGCCTTTCCAAGGTTCTCTCTGTTGATACATCATAGAATCCGTGACCCATTTTCCTTGCGAATTCAATTGCACCGTCTCCGGACATCATAACATGCGGTGATTTCTCCATTACATCTCTTGCCACAAGAACAGGATTTCTAACGTGTTCTATTGCTATTACAGATCCGAATGTCTTCTCAGTCATCACAGCAGCATCCATCTGAATACTACCATCTATTCTGGGATAAGATCCGGTTCCTGCATTGAAATCAGGGTCATCTTCCAGCTGCAAAACTCCATGTATGGCTGATTCAAGTGAATCTCCTGTCATGGAATTCATTGCATAACCACGAACTCTTTCAGAATAGTCGGTATGCCCTCCAACGCCCCCATGAAGGTAAATGATATTTTCCATATACGCCATATGAATATGTGAATATTAGTTTGTTTGTAGCTCCTCCAGATGAAGAATAAACCTTTAGAAAACATAAATAACCCTTATTTTATCAACCCTAAAGGGCTCGTAGTCTAGCGGTATGATGTCTCCCTGACACGGAGAAGGTCACCGGTTCGAATCCGGTCGGGCCCATTTACAGTTATAAGTAAGTCCATAAGATAATACATCCCTGAAGTACTTTGAGATTCTTGACTCCAAGTGTACCAAGTCTCTAAAAAATAAGCTACAAGAATAACGCAAGAATGCCTGAAAAGTCGTAGCCGTAGGACTAACAAGATTACCTGACAAATACCCATTGGTTAGCGAAAGTCTAATAAAAAAGTGATGATTGCTAAGAAGTTGGTCTTCTCTCACAATAGGGAACCAAACCAATCAAGGACAAAGTCTTTGAAAAGATATCATCCTGTATTTTGTGTAGTTCCATGCCTAATTGCTAGACATTGTCAACTTTTGGTTGATAAAGTGGATAAGAAAACGGGAAGTGGATAGAATAGATTTCCACGAAACAAGAAAATAAATTGTTTGCGCTCTTTATGAACTCCAGTGTCTTACAGCCCGTAGTTGGACGTCAACGAAAATGCGACATCATCATTGTTAAATCATAATCAGGAATAACTCTTTGGATTTCATGTTTAAGAGAACGAATTATAAAACAGTGTCTCCCGGACTGTATAGTGCAATGCTTGGCTTTTCAAGATACCTGGCTAATAGCAACCTAGAAAGAGGCCTTCTAGACTTGGTAGAAATAAGGGCATCCCAAATAAATGGATGCGCATGGTGCCTAGATATGCATACCAAGGATGCGATGGAATCTGGCGAATCTCCTCAGAGGATTTTTCTTCTAAATGCATGGCAAGAATCTCCACAGTTTACGAACCGTGAAAAAATGGCACTTAAGTGGACTGAGGCGGTTACTCTAATTTCTGAAAATCACATCACCAATGAACTGTTTGAGGAAGTCAGTAAAGAATTTAACGAGGTTGAACTCGTCGAACTAACTGGAGCGGTAATAAGCATAAACTCATGGAACAGAGCCAACATTGCATTTCAGATGATACCTGGAGATTATGTTTCAAAAAGGAAAAAAGAAGCCCAGTGACGAAGAATAGTCGATCTACTAATCTCAATCCAATTGCTTTGAATTATGGATTTTGAAATTCATGAGATTTTACAGCAATTTGGCAAACTCCTCAACAGTAAGATCGCACTGCCGGATTATTGCTCTCAGCGTACCTTTAGGTAATTCATCATGGTTAGGAATCGCTACTCTCTTTC
Source organism: Thermoplasmata archaeon (assembly GCA_021809755.1). Taxonomy (GTDB): domain Archaea; phylum Thermoplasmatota; class Thermoplasmata; order Thermoplasmatales; family Thermoplasmataceae. The sequence continues at coordinate 75,056 of JAJZJZ010000002.1, read as the reverse complement.
CATCCAGTTCTCGCTTCAGTATCATATGACTACCAACCTGCCGCCTGAATTCAAATCCAACTTTAGAAAGAGCTTTTACTGCATCCTTACCAGAGACGGAGGGGAGTTTAGGCATTCAGTTCAACATTTCCGATTATGTCTATATCGTGAGGAATAGTCTCTCCGTCCGCTTTCATGTCCTCTATAAATCCACGAATAGCCTCCTTTATGTTTGACATAGCCTCTTCTACACTGTTGCCATCTGATATGCATCCGGGTAAAGCTGGAACTGTGGCTACGTATACCCCGTCCTCATCTTTTTCCAGGACCACCGTGAATCTCATAATTTGTCTAATAGAATTTAAGGTATAAGGCTTTTCATTTAATATTTCAACTTGGTATTGCTTCATATGACATACGTCTAAATCAGGTCGGACCCATAAATATAGTATCTTGAAGATAATTATATTTATCAAAACTTAAAACTTTGTTCTCGAATTGCATTTTTGATAGAAAATCTAATGACGGCAATCCAAAACAATGTTTATTAAAGACACAATAATGTATATAGTATGGATCAGGAAGTCCAGATGGATATTAAGGATGTGAGACTCGTTGTCGAAAAACACCTTAAGGATTTGGGTATAGACGGACCAGCTAGGATTGCATCTGCAAAATTCTATCAGGGCTATTGGAGTGTTATTGTTGTCTATTCAAGAGACATAGAAGTTGGGGATAAAAAGCAAAAGGCAGGAATTATTGCCTCATTGGTGATAAATGATTCTACCAGAAAGGTTGAGGCATTCAAAGAGAACCCGACATAAGGACACTCTTTCACATGGGATTGATCATCGAACAGATTGAAGTAAAGGGCACAAGCAAGAGTGCCAAATTCTCCGCATTGATAGATTCTGGAGCTGAAGGTAACTACATAAATGCTGTATTACCCAGTGGAATTAGACCAGAACAACTTGGATTTATGTCTTACAGTGAAATTCCTGTTTCTATACCAGGGTCATCGTCCAAGGAATTACATGGTTCATTGACATTCGAGTATCTAAAACTGAATGGGATTATAATTCCTGAACCGGAATTTATAATTCTCGAAAATATAGATTTTCCAGCTATAATTGGAGTGGAAATACTTCAAATGATTGGACTGAAACTGGACTTCAGAACTGATACTATGAGGATTTGAATACCCAGTCGTTCTTAAAAACAAGAAGAAAACAATAGGGGCGATCTAATATGATCGATTTGATAGGGCAGGAGATGTGCAGATTTAACTGATGCATATCAGTCTGAAGAGATATATTTTCGATCTATTGCTCAACTTGGAATGGTCACCAATCGTAAAGGAGTAACTGCTTTCACTTCACCATTTCTTTTTGCGAACAATAATTCTAATCCGGTTTGAGAGATATTGCGGTAATTCTGTCAGGTAGCTATTGAAAGTTTCCCGATTCATTTTCTTGATCACGGTGGAAATAATTTCATCTGGTATTCTTATATCAAAATAAACCAGATCGATCAAGGTTTTTTCTATGTCAGATACCGGGATGTAAAATTGTTCATATTTCAATAGTGTATATCCGAAGAACATATCTCTCTTAATTCGTCTCACGAGATAGTTACGGGAGTCGAATTGCCTAATCCCATTCCTCACTTTTCTTGGTGTTATAATAACAGGGTTGGTTTCCTGTTCCCATAATCCCCTTAATGAAAGGGCATCCTCAAGGCCATAGTAGAATGGAGGAAAAGCAAATCCGACATATTGTACTTCGTCGTAGAACGTATAGGCACCCCTGGTTATTTTGTAAATCCGACCTGATTTAAGCAAGTTCTGAATCAGAAGTTTGTGATATCCCTCAGATGCATTTCTCCTCCTAATGAACGTCTTAACTTCATCAATTCCAAAGGCAGGCTTTTTGCTGAACTCCTCTATAAACTGCTTCATGAACTTCATGCAATGTTTCTCCCTATCTCGTTAACCATGCGATCAAAGGTTGGCGCAAGCCCCATATAAACGATTGACTTGAGAATGGGTTCATCCACAGGATGCTGAATATTCTGCAAAAATTGTCTAAGATTTGTTCGGGTAGATTCCAGTATACGGCATGATTTAACCAGGTGGTAAATGTCGTATATGTCTCTAATGTAACGCCTGTCACTATATGCGTTAATTTTCTCTTCTATAAATTGATCAGGTGTGAGACTTAGTATTTCTATTTCCGTACCGTCTGTGAGTTCATATGTTGTTATTGTTCCTTCTACCTTTCTTACATGATTTACCTCAAGTTTCACGCTTGTTTTGCCGTTTGAAACAGTGGAAACTATAACATTGCCCGTATCCTTTATTTTTGTAATCATAAGCCCTTGAGATGATGCCCTTTTTTCAAACTGTTTAGTGAGAGTTGGGAATGAGGATGAGTAAAAGTAAAGGTCTTCAGAAAATCTCTTACTAGAATAACATCTCCAAATAGCCGTCCCGCCATGCAAAACCAAATCCTCTGTGGTCATATATATGATTCTTATGATTTCATCCTGAAGAAACGCGGTTTCAACCTGCTGCCTTTTCTTCAGTTGATTTGCCAATGGAATTTTCATTATAGTTGATCAACCGTAGCTATATTAAAGTATATCTATGGTTAATCTGCCATACTGGTACCAAGTCATGATGTTCCGATGATTTCACAACCGATACCAAATATCCCGATACTCCATACACCTTCTCAGAAAAATTTAGAATCCATGTCTGTAACCGAAAAAGGAAAATTGCGAAGGAAATAGTGGTTGGATTTTACGATCCTGAATCTTAAAATAACATTCAACTTTCCTGAGAACAAGTATCTCTGTAAAAAGCTTGCTCCTCAGAATCTTTTAGAATAACTTTATCCGCATAATCTCTTCCGTCTTCTCCGCTTGCTTTGGTATCCATTAGAATATTGTTTTTAAGCAATGATTGATCAAATTTGTGTTGAGCAACTCTGGATGAAACTCACTGGTCAATGGCTTTCCATTGAGACCTTTCTCCGTCAAGATGTTGAGAATACCTTAATGGAGATATAATACCGTGAAAATTCTGAGGATATCCCCCTGACCGAATCATGAATTTGCAGTCATGTCTTGTCCCCCTCGAGATCGTTCTTCATGATGCCGAAGGATGTTTCTATCTCCCTGCGGGTTATTCATTAATCCAGGCAATTTCATTAAATGTAATCCAGATTCTTGTCGGCAGATCGATTAAGCTTATATGGTCATCCCACATTAACAATATTGTATAAACAGACTGATAACAATGAAAGAACTTACGCTTTATAAAATTAGGGAAATGGCTCTGGAGTCTGAAAGGGCAGTATACACAACATCTCAGCTATCCAATTTAACAGGTAAAAATCACACCACTGCTTCAGTTTATCTGACTCGCCTATGGAAAAGTGGTCTTGCTATTCCTTTGGTAAGAGGAAAAATTTCTTTTGCAGCCAATGATCTAGTGATAGCTTCTCAGTTAATTGAACCATCATATATATCACTGCACTCGGCTTTGCTGTTTCACAATGTACTGCAGCAGGCTCCGCACAGTGTCCAATCTGTAACTCCCGTGAACTCCATCGTGCTTGTCGGCCTCGGTCTGGTATATCATAAGATTCCTTCGGCACTCATGTTTGGTTATGAACGCCACAAAATAGGGAGAAGTTACTGCTTTGTTGCAACTGTAGAAAAAGCGCTTCTGGATGGATACTACCTCAATTATTTTTCCAAAAAAGATATTGATCCATATACTGGGAGCAAAGAGATGTTAGAATTTAAGCCTTATTTGGAGAAATTCAAAGGCAAAGGAAGATTGAAGCTGCTGGAGGCGGTTGGATGATCAACTCAAAGAGAATAATAGAATTGTCAAAACTATCAGGCATGAGGCCATGGCAGCAGGAAAAGCACTATGTGCAGAGTCTGATTCTCACAATAGTCTCCGATTACCCTCTCGTGTTTAAAGGGGGAACGTATCTGTGGATTTTTCATGGCCTGAACAGATTTTCTGAGGATTTGGATTTCACTGCTGCAGCTCCCATAAAGAAAACGCTACCTGAATTTGTTTCCAGATCTTTGAATTTATACGGTTACGAAAATGAATTTAAGATCATGAAAGATAACAATCTTGGTCTATCTGCAAGATTCATGATTAACGGCCCCCTTAATACCACTGAAAAGGACAGATGCATCGTATATGTGGAAATCAGCTCGAGGGAGGATATTATTCTTCCAAAGATATCCCTGATGGCAGACTTTCCACAATACGATATTCCAGTCAAGGTAGTCCAAGGAATGAATCTTGATGAGGTGGGAGCAGAAAAGATTAGAGCAATACTTACACGTGAAAAAGCCAGGGATGTAAACGATCTCTATTATCTGATTTATAAAAAGAAGATTAAGTTTGACCAGGTATTGGTAAACAAGAAGCTTGACTATTACCATACGCACTTTGACTTCGATGAATTTATGAAAAGATTGGACCAGACAGGCAAAACGTATAAAAGGGAATTGAAACAAATAATCCTGGGCGTATTACCAGACTTTGATGACGTACAAAAATGTATAAGCAAATGGTTAGAAGAGGCATAAGGAAACTACTTTTCAATTTGCAGAGGATTGCCAATTTTAAAATTTTCACCCTAATTTGAATACACAACCTTACACATTTGTGGGACCGCTTCCTGTCTTAGGTTTAGGGGATAGTCTGACCGCCATAGGATTTTACGTCGGTTTCACGATGACAAACATGATTCTTTCTGCACAATACCTATCACAATCATGATATATTGAGGCGTCAAGTTTTATTGCACAATTCATGAGCAATATTGCAGTGGGCTTAATCCCCTCTATCCTCGCATTATTCCTCTATCTCAGGCATAAAGAATTGACCTGTTGAACAATGTGGCTTCTAAGAATCCAAACAAATATGGAATAAATTTCCATAGCTGTGTCTTCTGCCATACAGGCATTATTTCTCATTCCGGTTTTTCCGGCGTTATTCATCATAATTTAGACATTGTCCATCTATGGCTTTCTTCCACACATGTCTGGTGAAATTGAATATGAAACTGCATCAACATAAAAGTGACTAATAATTCAACACGATATTTAAAATAATCATCCCTAATTCCCCGACGTAAGTGATTTTGATGCAAACTGATCTAATAAATAATCTCTGGGTTTTGATTGCAGGTCTTCTCGTGTTTACCATGACAATATCGGTTGGATTTCTTGAAATTGGTGAACTTGGCCACAGGATGGACAGAAGTCTATACAAGACCCTCATTATCACGGGGTTTGCATTGTTCTTTATGGGATTGATAGGATTCAATATCGCCTTCGCTCCAACCATCGGTGGAGTAATCGGAAATCCCTTTTACAGCAACATATTCCTCGGCATGTTTTCTACCACCGTTTCAGGATCATTGACCAGCGTTTTCTGGCTTACCGGAACAAAGTTCTTTGATACTGGCTTGTCATTGGGTACATATTTTCTCTTTGAGACTGCTTTCGCATCTGTAACACTTGCACTTGTTGCCGTTGTGGTGCTCCGTAAGATTAAATTATCTGCTTTCATGATATTTGCAATAATCTACTTTGCATTAATATGGACATTGCCGGCAGCGTGGATTTGGAATCCAACCGGCTGGTTGTATACGATGGGAGTTCGTGACTTTGCGGGAGGGTTGGTGGTGCATGCGGCTGCAGGGTTCGCTGCAATTGCCATAATGATTAGAATATGGCAGGAAGAAAAGAGGAGAGGATTAAAACAGTCATTGGTAGAAAAGATAAATTTGAATTCCGGCTGGTTAACGCTTTCAATTCTTCTTCTATGGGTTGGCTGGTTTGGCTTTAATCCAGGAAGTGAACTCGCTTTTACAAATGAAACCGTGATAGTGGTAATAACCACATTTCTGGCTGCTGCATCCGCAATGGTTTCAACCATGGCGACGAAATTCCTCATTTCCAAAGAGGATCCTGGAGTCTTATATGGTGTGAACGGTGTTCTAATGGGACTCATTGTCATAACACCTCTGGCAGGATATGTGAGTCCGGGAAGTGCAGTTATTATTGGTCTCATAAGCGGGCCCATATTTGTATTTGCAGAGAGAATATTTTCCAAGCCAAAATGGTATACCGATCCGGTCGGAGTACTTCCGGGTCATACCGTTGGAGGAATATTTGGTCTTCTTATGATAGCATTTTTTACACAAACCGCATTTGCAGGTGCATCCGGAGCCTCAAATCTTCCAAATGGTCTACTTTTTGGCGGAGGTTTTGCGGCGCTTTATCAGCTCGGACTTGAGTCCTTTGCAGTAATAGTTGTTGGCGCATTCGTTTTTACCGCTTCATACCTATCAATTTATGCCATAAGCATGGTATTAAAAGGGATACTACAGGAAAGCGTGTATAACAAATCTTCAATATCTGATTTCCAAGAAGAAATAAATCAGAAACATTCAATCCCTCAAGATAGTGTTATTGCCGAGTTTTCTGTATCTGATAGTCCCGAGAAATGAGATGATCTGTGAATCATATTTACAGGAGACCAAAATACCATTTTTCTTTTAAAATAGGCCTTTGAGAGACTTTTTCTTCAAAGCGTCAGAAATATATTGATCTGATTAATACATTCAATGTTATATTAGATAGATAGGGAACTATTGATCCTTGATTGAATATATCTTTAAAGAAACAATTTACTCAAATGTTAAAGTTGAATGCCGTCAGAATGACCAATATAACCATAGGATGATGATTATAATATCTCGTTAATACTGTACAAGTAATAAAGGGAGCATATCAACGATCTCATGACCATGCGGTTCATTCACAATAATGAGAATGTGGTATTCCTTGGACCACCGGGTGTTGGTAAAACACATTTATCCGTTGCACTTGGAATGCAGGCTGCTTTCTCTGATATATCCATATATTATATCACGGCGGTTAAGCTTGTCCAGATATTGAGAAAGGATTTCCTCTCATCGAAACTGTCATACCGTCTTGCAACCTATGCAAGGTTTCCGTTGATGATAGTTGATGAGATTGGATATCTTCCCCTTACAAGAGAAGAATCCAATTTATTCTTCCAGTTTGTTTCATCAAGATATGAGAAGCATTCCACCATATACACCTCAAACAAATCGTTCTCAGAATGGGGTGAGGTACTTGGCGATTCTGTCATGGCATCTGCTGTCCTTGATCGTATTCTGCATCATTGCAATGTTGTGAACATAAGAGGAGAATCATACAGACTGAAAGATCGTAAAAGAACTGGAAATGTCATAATAAATGAGGTGAAAAAGGAGTGAAAGAAAATCTAAATACGGGTGGAAAATATTCAATTGGCGTTTTTGGAAAAAAGTTGATTGGCGTTGACAATTGAAGCTCTACCAGCAATGGTAACTCCGGTCAATGAAACGGGAAGCCCCCTGCGTTAGCTGGGGGAGGAAATCACCCATGGCAAGACTTAAGCCTTAATTTCTAATGCATGTGAAGGTGTTTGCAGTTAGGTTAATTATCCTTTTCTGATGGAGGGGATTTCAGGGGGAGTTGAATGATAAACATAGAGACGGTAAGTAAATCATTTTCATCAAAGACTGCGCTTGCAGTTGATCATCTTAAACTAGATTTGAGAGATGGGGAAATTCTCGGTCTTGTAGGTTTAAACGGAGCAGGAAAAACCACTACAATAAGAATGTGTTCTGGAATAATAATTCCCACATCTGGCAAAATAACAGTTGATGGCTTTGATATTGTAAGTGAAAAGATTAAGGCAGAGGAAGGCGTTGGGTGGATTCCAGAACAACCAAATTTTGAGATGAATGCGAAACCACTTCAACTTATGAGGTACTATGCGGGATTTTACAGATTTGGAGACATTAACGTTGAAAGAAGAATCAACGAGCTGCTTGAAAATGTTGGATTGTCAGAACATGTTGACAAGAAGTTGAGGAACTTCTCTCAGGGAATGAAGAAGAGATTTGCGATCGCGGAATCAATTATTGGGGATCCACAAAATATTCTTTTTGACGAGACCCTAAATGGTCTCGATCCAGAGGGGGTTCTCTTCGTAAGGAAACTTATTCTTGGGATGAAGAAAGAAGGAAAAGCCATCCTTCTGTCATCCCACATATTGAACGAGATAGAGGATCTTGCGGACAGAGTGGCCATAGTAGATCATGGGAAATTGATAAGGGTACTAAGCAGATTTGAAATGAAATCTCTTGGAAATACCGTTCTCCATATAGTTGTAGATAATTATAGTATTGAATGTGAAAAGTTGCTTGAGAAATATGGTGACGTTGAAGTATCTGGTAATGAATTGACTGTGAGAAACTTGACAATAAGTGATGAAAGGATCGTTGACATCTCAGAAGAACTCATGAAATCAGGTTTCAGGTTGAGGAAATTCAACCCGATGGGGGAAAGTCTTGAGGAGTTCTTTTTCAAATTGATAGGTGATGATCGATAAAACCAATAATTTACGAAATTAGGAGAACACTGACAAGTAAGTTTGTTATAATTCTTATCATAGCCATAGTTGGCTTTTCCTCGCTACTGGCCTATGAGTCTTCTGTTACTTTCAACTCACCTCCTTCAATCTTTGCTAAGTCAAGCTTAAACTACGGTTATTATATTAAAGGTACAAATATCACAATGGTGGGATTTGCTCATAATGCATATGGAGAACCATCCAGCGGAGTGATTGCACATTTTGAATATAATGGCACCTTTCATTCGGTAAAAACAGGTTTGAAGGGCTTTGCCAATGCAACATTTCAAGTAAATACCTCTAAATCATCAATTGTTATTAGCGTTAACTATACCTATTCTACTTTGAGGAGCTCAAAAACAACTACCCAGACAGAATATCAAGTTGATCCAAAGGAAAGGTTTTCCGGTTTCAGCGTGATTCCCGGGATCGTGAATCCGTATAACACCAGCAGTTTAGGCTTCCTGATGCTGTATGTAGGCAGTAACGGATCATCAGCACCGCAGATTGGAATTTATGTTTCAAATTACTCTATTGGGGAATCTCAGTACTCTGCTGCAAAAAATTATTCGTTTAAATTCAATGCGTCAAATTTTGTTGTTAAATCCTTTTTCCCAAGTGTAACCTATGGAGATATAAATAATACTTATGCAGTTGTGGCAAAGAATAATAGTGACGTTTTTCAGGTATTCTCTATGATTAAGCCGCAATATGTTTACGTTATAGGGCCGCTTACAGATTATGTGCCCATGACACAGAGCTCCCTACAGATTCTTGTATTTTCGGGAACTTCCCAAATACTGGGTTTTCTGATTCCAATCCTTGCAATATTTGCGGGGTATCTGACCTATGGCAGGGACCGGACAAGCGGTGTGCTTGAATCCGTGATGAAAAGACCAGTAACCAGAGGAGGTGTCATCATCTCCAGATTTACATCCAATGTGATAGCTATAATAATAGCAGTGACGTTATCAGTGATTTTTTCCTCCCTGATAATACACCACTACTTTGGTATGTATCTTTCAGTTTATTTCAGCCTGTATTTTCTATGGACGTATGTCGTTGAGGGTACTGCGTTTCTGGCCATTGTTTATTTCTTTTCACATGTTGTGAAATCCCAAAGCACACTGCTTGGGGGTTCCATAGGAGTGTTTATAGTTTTTGATCTGTTCTGGGGAATTATACCTGTAGCTGTACTTTCTGCCCTGAATGTATCGTCAAGCACCTCTGCATATATTCTTGCAAACATTGCCTTTGATTATGCAAGCCCCGCCGGATATTCAAGTCTGGTGCAGGCAATGTTTACAGATAAGTTCGGACTTTTTGGTGCTGAGACAATCAACCCTGCTGCATACGGAATCATCAGCCCAACCCTCATAATAGCCGGCATTTTATGGATGATCATACCGTTCTTCTTTGCATATACGCTTGCCAGATATAAGGACTGAACTACCATTATCAACATAAACGTCAAAAAAGAACCAAAATTAGGGGAAACACCTATAGCAATCAAAAGGATGTATATCATTTTCTAACGGGAGTTCCACCCCCTTTTGTATTCCTCGTTAATCTAATATAGGTGTCGCCATAGCTTCTGAACCAATGTTTATATAATTTAAACGTTTCAAACATAATGCGAAGGAGTCCAGACAATTTTGCCAGTATACCAATGAGTATCCCACTGATCATTCTAATAGGGGTTGGTGAAAGCAGATTGCTTCAGCTCATCTATCTTCTTCCCGTCATATGGTCTTCACTTCTGGTTTCTTCTTATCTTGAGGTGTGGCTACTGAGAAACAGCATAAAGTCCAGAACTACCGTATTCTTAGCATTATACCTGTTTGAGGGAACTGTAGCAACCTTGGTGTCAACGCTTGTATATTTACCATCACTGCTGGAAAAGCAGGTCATCGGAATCGTAATTTTAACCGGGTCCATATTTGCTGCTTCATACGCCATTGCCCATTATTTGAAGACAAAGGCTGGCCCGACATTTCCCAGTGGGGTTTACAGTGCGGAACTGACTGAAAGGATAGCCACAATGCTTGAAAGCAACGACAAAGGTATTCCCTCTGTCTATCTTTCTCAGTTTACAGATTTCCGCCGGAAAAAGATTGCTATCACGCTAAAGGAAAGGAAGATATTTTTGCTTGATTCGTTAATAGAAACACTATCTCCAGATGAAACGGACGCTTTACTTGCCTATTCATTCTTCAAATACTCCCACGGCGAAAACACCAGAATAGTATACCTGATTGCAACTGTCTTCGCTTTTGAAGCTGACATTTTTGCTTATATCTTGATGGGTGGATTTCCAAACCTTGGCATCATCATCCTTCCTATTGTCGGCGTCCTGTTACTGATCGAGATTATATTTTCCCCGTTAATAATTGGATTTATGGCTCTTAATCAAAACGGAAGCGCAGATAGATACGCAGCAAAGATGACAGGTAATCCCGGCGCTGTGGCTTCCCTGATTCGTAAACTTGAAGGATGGGATAACCCAATTCCCCCTTTAATGGGAAGATTTGGAAGGCTAATTTCGTGGCTCACTCAGAGAAACCGTAACAGGCGATTGTCCTATCTGGCTAGGAAGCAATAGGTCATTTATGAGAAAATTAAGAAATAGCCTTAGAGTGATATTCTTTGGGTCTCGAGCTATGTGATTTTCGGAACTTCCCTCCGTGCATTAAGAGATGCCCATAAATGAAAAACAAAGCCTGATATAATGTGAACCACCGACATACTCCTCTCAGCTAAGGCATTGGAGGTTATCATCGTTGCTTAGTTTTCGCTTTCATTCCTCACGGTTCGGACGGTTTTGCAAGAACATATTACCGAGTTTTGACGTCTTTCCAGACCTGAAAGTTGCATCTCTGTGGGTATCGGTGCTCCACTTGCATACATCCCTGACTGTATGCAATCGGGATATGCCTTCACCCCATTCCTCTGCTCAGACTGCGGAACGGAGACGTCCCCAACCTCATGTAGAAGTCCCATAGGTTCAATCATTGCATGGGGATTTTCATGCACGACTTTCTCATGGTTTTTCACAGGAGGAGTTTCGTGTCTGAATCTTAGTGTCTTTGCGAAACATAAGGTTTCACAATTCATCTCCTCCCTGAAAGTCAGAGCTTTCTTGCTCAAATATTGTAATTCCCTGATCCGTGAAGAATTAATCATAGCAAGAAACCGAATTTAAGAAATGAACCCCCAAACTTGATGAAGAAATTTACCCATCCTAACTTATTGACTTTTGACATTGAGTTTCTGTATTCCTTTTCCAATCTCATCGTAATATCCTGTAAGGATAGATATAACAAGCGGATCGTTGAAATCATCCGGCAAGGGATACTTTTTGAGTGGAGATATCGATGGGATATTACCGCTCACCACTGGTTTTACGCTTACAGAATGCGAACCCCAGAATCTTGATAAAGATTCCGCGGAAATCTCCCCGACTTCCTTCGTGTTTTTTATATTGACATCTGGAACCTGCGCCTCCTTCTTCTCCCATATTGATTTCATCACCTCGTCCTTCTTCTTGCCCTTGAGCTGGAAAAGCAGGAATGGATCCTCATCCAGGTAATCCGCCAGGACATAAAAGACCGCGGCAATGTGCTTACAGGGGTTTGCGTAATCCGGACAGTTGCAGTTCATGGTGATCTCACTGGACTTTTCCGGGATCATTGGTGACCTGGCCTTCCTGAAGGCTTCCTCAACTTCAGGTAACAATTCACCCGTGAGCATGTGTGAAATAATCTCTGGCTTTTCCATCAGGTATGAGAAAATCTCGGCCCATGACTCCTCTCCTGCCAGCGGAAAAGCTATCTCTATCTTATAGGGAGTACTTCTTGATCCCTGAACCTCTGCCTGCACTGTTCCATTTCCCATATTGATTCTCAGGACCTGTCCTGATCTTGCATATCTTCTCCCCCTCTCAAGTCTACTGTCCCAACCGTATGAACTCAGGATGGAAAGAAATCTCTTCGACCACCACTTTCCCCCAATCTCACCTCTACTGGACTTTATCTTCATTCCTCCCTCCGCCTTTCTTGGTGTGCTGGGCCTATAATACGGATAGTATGAGTGACTGTATCTGCGCTGTGCCATCTACCGATCGCTTCCGTCGGTGACGATCTCCCTTCTCAGCGTAAAAACATTCTTCAGCTCATTGCCCGTAAGCTCCGTCATCCATGCTTCGTCCGAAGTCCCCACTATCTTCTTCCTGAGAGAACTTTTTCCCTCTATTATCTCATCTATTTTTTCCTCAATCGTTCCGGTTGATACGAACTTGTAAACGTGTACCAGTTTGGACTGCCCTATTCTGTAAGCCCGATCCGTTGCCTGATCCTCAACCGATGGATTCCACCACCTGTCAAAATGGATCACGTTGCTTGCAGCGGTAAGATTGATACCAAATCCGCCAGCCTTCAAAGATATAACGAAAATTCTGGGACCATCGGGATTCTGGAATCTCTCTACCATCTGCTCCCTCATGATCCGGGGAGTGCTTCCGCTCATGAAGAGTGCTTCCTCCTGAAATCTCTTGATTATGGCTTCCTTAATTATCTTCCCGGCTTCCACATACTGCGTGAAGATGAGTGTCTTTTCACCGCTCCCATGTATTTCCTGGAGCATTTCCATGAGTCGTATGAGCTTCTGTGACCTGTCTATGCGCCGATCTGAGTCCCCTGAAACCATTGACGGGTGATCTAAGAGTCTTTTCAGCTTGGTTATCGTTGAGAGTATTATTCCCTTCCTTTCAATCCCTTCTTTCTCAGCAATCGCATCCATCATGGAACTCACGGTTGCGTCGTAGAGCGATGCCTGCTCCTCCGTCACCGGAACATAGGCTTTCATCTCATCCTTTTCTGGAAGATCTGATATTATTTTCCTGTCAGACTTTACCCGTCGCAGAATGAACGGATTCACGAGTCTGGTCAGTGTACTGGCAGCTTCCTCGTTTCCCTCGTTTTCTATTGGACTGGAGAAGAGTTCCCTGAACCTTTTCTCGCCACCAAGATATCCCGGGTTTATGAAATCGAAGATAGACCTGAGATCCTCAAGCCTGTTTTCTATGGGTGTACCGGTGAGTGCCAAACGGTATCCCGCTTTCAGTGCGCGGAGGGCTTTGCTCTGCTTTGAAGAATAGTTCTTCACATACTGTGCTTCATCGGCGATCACGCCATCCCATGCAACCTTTGAGAGAAACTCTATATCACGCTGGAGTAGCGCATAAGACGTCATAATTATGTCAAAGTCTTCCAGTTTTTCCATGAATTCAGCATCCTTACTTCGTGAAAGACCATGATGCACTCCCACCTTTAAAGATGGTGAGAATTTCCTGATTTCGTGCGCCCAGTTGCTTATCACTGATGTCGGGCAAACAATCAGGGAAACACCGGTTTTCTTTGTCTTCCTTCTTCTTTCCAGAAGGAAAGCTATAACCTCTATGGTCTTTCCGAGGCCCATGTCATCCGCAAGGCAGCAGCCCATTCCAATCCCGGTCATGAAGGTGAGCCATGAAGCCCCGCTCTTCTGGTATTCTCTGAGTTTGCCCACAAAGTTTTCAGGCTCTTTCATGGTCTTGAGTTTTGTATTCCCGTTGAGCACCTTGCCGACCCATCCTTCACCAGAGATATCAACTATGGGTATGCTACCCTTTTCCGCATCCATTGAAAGCAGATCCATCAGGGGGAGATCTTGCTTGTTTTCGCTCATCAGTTTCAGGATCTTCTTAAGCCTGTCCTGATCAACTTCTACCCATTTCTTCCCTATCTGAACCAGAGGCGCCTTCAGCCTGGAAAGTTTCTCCAGGTCTTCGGGCGAGATTGGCTCGCCATCAACAACAATTTCAAGATTATAGCTGATCAGTGCGTTGAGACCAACCTTCCCAGATCCGGAGGCTGGCGCAGCCTTGATCTTCACACCGAGCTTCCTTTCTGCTTTGCCCCACCAGTCAGGAAATAGAATACCGAAGCCAGCCTCCCCCAGGATGCCACTATAGTTCTTGAGGAATTTGAAAACCTCGTCGGCAGATAGTTCAACCTCACTGGGATTTTGCGATTGAAGGCTCTTTCTTACAAGCGGAAATATGGATTGTGCCACACCCAACGATTGAAGCAGGAATTCTTCTGGAAACTCTGAGAATTTCCTGATTATTGACAACGCCTCAAGATCCTTCCTATTCCATATTCTGCTGAACGGTATCAAGAGGCTTGGATCACTTTTCGATTGGACCATGAACCTGAGAATCCATGTGCTACTGTCATTGGGTGGCGGAACGAGATCAAAGCACATCCTCATCGGGAACTCAATCCTGCTCTGTATCCTTCTGGTCCATGAAGAGATCTTCTGTATTACAAGGCTCCTGTTATATGTTATAAGGGAATTACGGGAGGAGAGTGACACAACCCATTTCATTGTATCCCCGGCGGTACTTTTTTCACCTGGAATATTATGCCTTATGGCAGCAAATTTCCTGCAAATACTATCAACGATTGATGAGAGAAACATTCTAACCATGGTTTCCGCATTGACCTCATCGTGATTGAAGGCGAGACATACCCCGGGCATGTTCTTTATGATCTCATAAAGCCCACTCTGATCCTCATTTGTTTCAAGAAGAGGGACCCACTTTGATCTTACAGAAGGTCCTTCCTCTACTACTGCAGGGAGAAATTTCTGTTCATTCATAAGTTTGAAGGCAAAAGCAGCCACTGATTCCCAGAACTTCAGGTCGCTCCCCATAATAACCCCGATCTCGGCGGAATTATCATTCATGCTTAGAAGTGCGCTGAATGCATCGTCGATCCCAAGCATGACCACAGGTACTTCCCATTCTCTCATCAGGTAAACAGCATTCTCGCCACTACTTGCCTCCTGAACGAGACCGGAAAGTTCTCCTGAAGGCAAGGGCAAATCATCGGATGATGGGAAATATGCTTTCAGTTTTTCGTATTTTATGGCACTTTCATTCAGGACGCCTGCACGATGAAGAAGGCTGAAAGTGTTTTTCGCGCTATTGGAGAACGGGTGGATCACCATACCTTTTCGCTTCCTTGCGCCAGAAATTTCCGACCAGAAGAAGAAACTCATCCCCGTCTCGGTGATACGGCAGGTTCCGTGCATCACCGCGATATCATTATCAGAGTCCACCTTTCATGGATGTGATATTATTATTTGTAGATGCTTACTGTTCCCTCCCGTTGAAGGGATAGAAATCAAATATTTTGAACATTGGTCTGCTTCTTAATTAATTTTCATTTTTGTCCCAATATGCGAAAAACATTTCAAGATGGATATCGCTAAACAGATTATATCTGCATACGAGAAATGGGAAAAGCATCTGTTCGCACAGAATAAGGAAGGTACAATACCGAGGACAAACAATTCGATGGAACAGTTCTTCCGCAAGATCAGGCGCAATGTAAGGAAAAGAACAGGCAATCTTGCAACGGGAAGACTCCTTTCCCGTAATGGCGATAAACTTGCAATATTCCAGAATCTTGGAATACCTGAATACGTGAAACTGGTATTCGGATCAGTTAATGTAGCTTCCAAATTTGCAAGTTACAGGAGAGGATTGAGAAAGAATATGATTCATCCAATGACAAGAAAGAAGATTCTTGAGCTTGTGGACAAAGGAAAAGAAAGTCTCATATCGGGAACACTGAGAACGGGTCCATTTTCAGACGAAGTAATGGAAAAAGCAGCTATTGCGAGGAGAATAGAACTGGTACAATCAGCTTAAAATGATCAGAATACTAATAGTCTTTTGCCGCCATAGCTTGATTTACATTGTCACATTCCTATTGATAAATAGCGATAATACCAGAATGATGTGTTCAATGATCCTTCTTTTGTCTTGAACCAACGCTTGAAGAGCCATGACTGTATGGAGAAATGCTGTTGCGCTTTAACTGATGTCTTAGCCACATTTGGATACTTAAGATATGGAAACACTTCCTTTCTATGTTTTTAATAAAATTAAGGAATTTTCCTATGATGAGGTAGGGTAGAGGACTGGATAGATTTCTCTTAACAAAACCCGACATCCAGGTCAGGGTGGAGGTTTAGTCAAGTTCCCCTCATAGAACTGTAGGTGACCATTTTAATCATATGGTTCTCAGATGGTCACATCCCATGCATCATTGCGGTTTGGTTTTAATGATTCTAACTCCTATTTTCCTCATGTATTCGTAGTGGCAACGCCAATTGAATATTTACCAAAATCGCCAACTAATTCTTTCCACTTACAATGCTTGGAGTGGTGATTTGGTTGTTCATTACGCGTGGTGTTTTCTTTGAGAAATCATAACAAATGAATATGAATGAGTGACATTGCTAAGGGGGATGAAGATAAATATTTATTCTTCCAGAAAATCGAAAAACCTCATCAAGGGAAACCTATAGTCGAGTCAACCAGTGTAACAGACACATTTACAAGATACAGGAAATGTTTAGGAAAGCATGTGGTTTGACAAATCACAAAAAAGATGAAACCTGAGCTGGTGGGTCACTGAAGAGGAAATCTCAGATTGCGATCAATGAGGGCCGATTTCTTTTAAGGCAATCGAGCAGAAAAGGCAGATAATGTAAAGAGAGGGGAGCTGACAAAATAGAGTTAAAATGATTGTCATAATAATAGTCTCTATGTCCCATAGCTTAGATTTAACTATTTTTTTCAAAAACATCTACAATCGTTCTTTTAATTTTGCGGTTGCGTCGGATGTTTCCAACTTTAAATATTAATCTCCCATCACAATAAATTCCAAGATAATTCAATACATAATTAATATATATGTATATTGAACAAAGAACAGCAATAAAGACCGTGGAACTGAATAGGATTGAATAATAGATTGATGCTTCACTTAGGTGAAGAATTTTCATTAAAAATATGAAAGTCAAGAATGAAGTGATAGCTATGAGAGCTATGGAAAGGTATCCAGCAGCTCTGTTCTTTCCCTTAATACCCTTAATAGTGCAATTTTTAGGATCATATTTCCTATCTCCTACTGTTATTTGCTCTGCTGAGAATTCGACTCTAATCTTAGACTTCATTACAAATACAGTTCAATAATATGATATTATATTTAACAATGTTTTTAATCTCTAACCCGCAAGTTTATCCGTTATATGATTTGCAATTTCTTCTTTTTATGGCGGTCACTTAACCCCCTGATTAATGCATGAATTCCATATTTCAAAGAAACACAGCTATTACCTTCATGAAATAAAATTGAAGAAAGCGATAAAATAAACACACCCTAACTCCAGTATTTATATGTAGATGAGGAATTATATTGGAGAAAGAATTGCGGAATAGAAGGATGACATAAGGTAGTTAGTATTTCTCATCGATAAAGGTTGCTTGATTCACTATGCTCTGTCTCATCTCTCCTATAAATAATATTAATCGAATATAGACCTATCCATAAAGAAAGGTCTAAGAAATTGCATCCTTATCTCTTTTTTTAATATGGTAGTTTCTCATCATTGAGAGTAATACCTCTGTCTTAGCCTTCCTGTTTATCAGAGGTATTCTTTTCTAAGACGCTCACTTAACCTCTTCAGAATGTTGGCCCTAACTTGCGTAACGGAAACCTTAATTTTGGCTAAAAAATCTCAAATAGATTAAGGAGTGCTTTTTCTCCTCCTTATCAGTACAACTGTAGTGAGTATTCCTGCAGTAGCAATAACCCCGCCAATTAGGGCATATGTTCCCAGATCAGGAGGGTCGGGTGATTTAAAAGGACTCTCGATGTATATAATGCTTACAGATCCTGAACCGAAGTTTGTTACATATGGATAGCCATTGGAAGAATCAAATGCCACCCCATATGGATTCACTCCAACTTGAATGTCCGAAATAACACAGTTTGTTGAACCGTTTATTATGCAGATTTCGCCTGTATCTGAAATTGAAACATATATGTAACCGTTTTCTGAGTCAAAGGTTGAACCGATCGGGTCCGATCCTAAGTTAATTGCTGAAACAACGCTATTGGTTGAACCATTTATCACTGAAAGGCTGCCGCAATAAGGGCTTGTTTGACTAGAAACGTTAAATGAATTTCCTTTTGTAACGTATATGTAACCATTCAACGAATCGAAGACTGCCCCAATAGGATCTAATCCCACCGTAATATTTGAAACAACCTTATTTGTTGTGCCGGCTATGACAGAGACGCTACTGGAATTATAGTTACTGACGTATGAGTAACCGTTCAAGTAAATCATATGTTACTAATCGATACCAAAATTCTCTGTAATTGAAAGAATGGAAAAGTCTTTGAATTATTAAAATTGCTGTTTTTATCTATCTTTTGATGAGAAGAAGAACAGAATGGCCTTAAGATAAATAGATTATATTTCTTCTACTCGAATAAGAAATTGTAATTGTAATTTGTGATAAATTCCTGAGATTCACACCTTCTGCACTTTCCAGTTCCTTGTTGAGCAACCAATTTCTGTTCCAAGAAATACAAGAAGGAATGATATTACAAGCATAATCAGAATGACAATAACAGGACCGAAGGGAATTCCTATTATTCCTGCAAGCAGGGATGCTTCCCCTATCCTAAATCCCGGTTGGTAAACAAGTATGGAAAAAAAGACACCTATGGCACCAAATATACCGGCAATGGATGCTTTGAATTCTCTGCCTGCAAAAATAAGCCCTATTGCCAAAGCGGGAATGAAGATAAGATACCATAATCCATATACCGCAAGAAGGAGAGATGAAATGAGATTTACAGCATAAGCAAGAAGAAATAACACTTTTTTGTTCATGGACTTTCACCTCCCGGATACATATAGAAGAACTGTGCAGGTGCTGTCAACGGGATCAACCGGTAGTAAATGCCATCGTTCCATGGGACGAAATCGTTTTCATAATACTGGCTTATGGGATTCTCCGATATTCCCCCCGGGTATATTCCAACGCTGGTATATGCATGCGACATGTTTGCAACCATTCTCCATGATGGACCAAAGTCGGAAATTGTTCCATATGCTGCATTGATTGTGTTGCCGTCTCCTGCAGCAGGTATTTCAGATGTGTTGAATGAGTTGATTCCAAAGAGACTTGACAGATAGCGTTTATGAATATCCCCCCACTGCCATGAATTTGAAATTTTTCCGTATTTATTATTTAGGTATGATAAGGTTTTGTTGAGTGCAAGCATCATCTGGCTTGTGGCTGTTTCATGAACTCCGGTTACCGGGTTTGAGAACCACTGAACATCGGGATAGTTCATTGTCCAGTTCACCAAATCTTCTATTAGTGGCCCATGGTAATAGTCGTCACTTCCAAGGAAGAATGATACCTGACCAAGACCCTCAGATGCTGTGATATTATAATAGGTCATATAAGGAGAGAAAACATCATTTACAAAATTCTGTATCCAGTAGTAATATATTGTTGCGGCCGTGGAATTAATTGTCATGTTACCGTTCCAGTTCTGGAGTTCATTGTATATGGTTGAGTTCCCGAAACCTGTCTCCTTCATTGCGCTAATAAGCTTGGGTAGGAATATGTTTGTTGTATAATCGTGAATTGTTAATTGAACGGCCTCCATTTTGGCTGTATCAAAGCCTTTTGTTGAATTTAACAGAAGATGAATTTCATCTGCTCTGTATCCGGATTCGTAGTCCCAACCAACGTAATAAGGATAATTGCTTGAAACGGTTATCTGGTTTGCGGAGAATACATAGCCTCTTGATGGGTTGTAAAGATATGGCTCCTGATTGATTGGAATAAAGCCAACCCAGTTATATCCTCCAGTACCTGGTAGAATACCCCTTGGATTCCCCTTTTCAATGATAGGGTAATCTCCATATGGAAAGATACCGATGTTTCCATATATGTCGGCAACAGCCCAGTTCTGTATTGCTACCTTAAAGTATTTTGAAGCGTTTTGCTGAAACTGCATTACGCTGCCTGTCTTATCAATATGGAGGAAGAATGATATTTCATAGGATGGTGACAATCCTGTCCAGTCCATGGCTATGGGGAAGCATCCATTCTGAACGAGAACCCCGTTATTAGCCCTTTTAACTTCTATTTGAACACTGTGAGCCCCCTTAACATTTATGGTTTCGTTGTAAATTGTAAAATGAACCCATGAGTTGTTAGAATAATAGTACCATGGTCTTGACTCATTAACCGACTCTTCGTAAAAATAGGTCTCCTGAACCTGTCCGTTTGTTGCCCCCCATCCAACATTTGGATTGTGCCCCAGAATAACCCCGGGAAATCCTGGGAATACCACGCCAACAACATTCTGCCCTGGAGACACAAGCTGGAAACCCATCCATATGGAAGGAACGCTTGTGGTAAGATGTGGATCATTCGCTATGAGGGCTGACTGATTATTAGTAAGGGGGCCGTTAACTGCCCAGTCATTGCTGCCGAAATCTTTGTATGGGTATCTCATGCTTGTCAGCAATTGCGAAAGTGAAAGCCCGCCGACGTTTGCAGAAGATGTTCCCATATTGGTGAACGGCTTGGTGTAATTAGACCATGATGCATTGTAAAGACTAAGGTTCGAAATGTCCCCATGTTCATTATAAACGGATGGATTAACAGAATATGGTACAATAGGATTCTGGACCCCTGCAGGGTAGGCCGGATATAAGGCCTTCACCACATTTTCCGGCATCTTTTCCAGTGCGTAATTGAAGTATATTGGATCGAGACCGCCTGCACTGTTTTCCCAGAGAAATAGCTGCTGTACCTCCAGAACATCTTTTATTGTCCAGAGTTGTGGAGAAAATGAGAGAACCTTGAACAGTATGGGCAGTTGAGCAGGATTCAGATTGGAGATGTATGCATTAATACCTTCAACGAAATATTGAAGAGCCAGATATGTGGTACCTGTTCTTGATAGATTGTTGAGTTCCTCCTGTGCAACCTGGTTATCCATCAATTCTCTGTAGAATACGTCCATGGATACTACTGATGGACCAACAACGCTTGAAAGGTTTCCCTGAGCAGTCAGTTCAAGAATTGTCATCTCTTCAAGACGGTATTTTGCTTCAAGGTATCCCTGCTCATAATAGACACCTCTTGTATTATTGGAAGCAATGCCTATGAAACCATCGGATTGCATGTTTACAATAATATTTGATGTTTCACCATTTACATTTACTGTAAGGTTCTTCTCTCCAGGGGAATAAGGTAATGGACCGGGTGCCATAATGCCGGTGGCTGGATTCAGCAGTTTGTAAAATGGCGGAATGCCTGCAAATGATACACTTATCATGACAAGGACAATGGCTATGGATATGATGGAAACAATGAATCTCGTTTTTGAACCTGTAAAGGACATTGAATAGCAATGTGCAAGATGATTAATTAGCTTTACTCTATATCTCGCGCGAATCTATTGCATATGAGTTCTTTTCCATTGTCACTCTCTTGAAATGAAAAATTACCATGATCTCTGCAGACTGGGCAATACCCAATAATATAAACTTTTCATTAGCACATGTGTTATGACTCCATAACACTTGACTGGCTAAATGAAATCCCAGACATCTGGTGTGTATGGCAATATATATTTTGTAATGATTCTTCCACCCATCTTCCTTGTTAAATTATAAAGAACTGAATAATATTCATAGAGCAATGAACTTGGGAGAAAAACTGTAACTTCAAGATTTCCATCCTTTGGTTTGATAAAGAACCTCAGCCTCATTATGTGATCACGGTTTGATGCATCTCTCACTAACTCCAGAATTTCATCGGTCAGGGGCATTTCAAAGATACCGTCCTCCTTTGATATCACATTAATTCCTTTTATTAATTTGGTTAAATCTGAATTGCTGTACATCACAGCCTGGAATTTGCCATCACTCATCTGGCTGTTCTTAATTTCAACCAATGTATTCGCGTTATTTGCAAGTTCGGACAAGGCTTTGTTTTCCCCCTCAAGCTTTACAACATAAGTGACAAGCGACACGGGATATTCAGAATTTATGAGATCCATTGTCTTTATTATTCCAGGATTCGGTCCGAGCCATTCAACTCTGGAATTTTCCAAATCGCCAGTATAAGCTGAGAGGTTCTCTGATACATCGGGCAAGTGTGTACTGTGGAATCTGGCATATATATTCAGGAAGCCGTTGTTCATGTCTGATCTGTTGATAATAAATGAAGGGATTTCAATGAGCTTGTTCACAATCCTGAGGTCTTTGACATTGTTTATCCTTGAATCTATGACAAAAGAGTTTTCTTTTTCAATTCCCTGAAGTGTTTTCAGAACGATTTCAAGCCTCTGGTTTTTTTGTTCCTTGGGAAAATATGTGCTCATCCATGTTTCTTCGTTGCGGTTGAATAAGAATACTGGGAATTTCCCTTTCAATTCCCTGGTGAGATTGAAAAGTTCGGTGTTTTGCCTTAGACGGAGGATTACCCGCATGTCGAGTTTTCGATCTATGTCTCTTACCAGCATATATAAGCAACATGTCAATATTTAAAACGTTTTGCTATTAAATATTGTAAACTCTTGTATAATGCCTAAAATTCGCATTATCCCTGAATATTTGACCTATTTTAACATTTGAGAGGGGAAAATTATACACCCTTAGTGGTATTAGGATGTTCTTATACTGTTGATGAATCGGAAAAGTGATACTTTCACTGGTGCATACGATATATTCATTCAATTCCTATTCCCCCTGATTTTATGTTTTTGGTCCGACTATAGAATGTACCATGTTAATCTAAATATTTGTGCCAAGCTTGACCGCCTCGAGAAATGCAACTATTATAAACACGGATCCAAGGAAATAATAGATAGTTTTATCTTCCATTCCAAGAGCTCTTCTCGCAAAATATAGTCCGGAAACTAGTGATATAACCCCTATGATTAATCCCCCGATTATATCAACGCTGTTGAGTACGAGATAACCGGCGGTACCGCTCATTGCTGAAACAAACATGGATAGAGTGGCAGTTCCCACCATGGTCTTGGCATCCAGTGAATATAAAAGCATCATGACTGCTATGAACATTATGCCACCGCTGGTTCCAAGCGTTCCGGTCATAATACCTATTGGTAAGCTGATTAAAAATCCAAGACAATTTGGATGCGAAATATCACGATGCCTGATATTCAATCCCTTTTTTCCCCTTTGGAACGACTGCCGTGCCATTATGAGTGCAACCATAGTGAATATTATTTCAAGCGGAGTATCGCTAATGAAGATTGCAACATGGGCACCGATTTGTGCCCCTATTAAGGCACCCCCTCCAAGAA
The DNA here is from genome assembly GCA_021809755.1 of Thermoplasmata archaeon. Lineage (GTDB taxonomy): Archaea > Thermoplasmatota > Thermoplasmata > Thermoplasmatales > Thermoplasmataceae. Next base: position 51,275 of record JAJZJZ010000002.1, on the reverse strand, counting down.
TGAGCCCTATGCGCCACTCTATCTTTTTCCCTTTTGTATAAACATAAACTACTGAAGCTGTTGTGATCACATCGACAAACAGACTCGTACCCACCGCTATGTGAAATGAATATCCAAGGAACGTCATGCTGGGAACAACAATTATAACACCACTCGATCCTGTTATTCCCGTAAGAATGCCTGTTATTATTCCTATGAGGGTAAAAATCCCAATGCTTTCTATTATTCCGCTCACCTCCTCCCGAATGCCATTAGAGTTGAATCGGGCCTTTTCCTCAACTTCAGCATGCTAATGATCCCAATGAGCGGCCCAATACTCAACAGGGAGAATGCAAAATTCCATCCTATAACCGGAACTATATAACCAATAAGGTCAATCGAACCAACGGTAAGGAGGAATCCCACGGCCATCTGAAATGTGAGGGCACTTCCCACATATTCATTGGAAGCAAGCTCTGTAACGGCAGTGGAAAACTGTGCGGAATCTGATATTACGGTTATCCCCCAGATGAATGCAATTGCGAAGGTAATAGCCGGAATGTCACCATATGTAAATCCTATGATCACGGAGCACAATCCACTTATGAACATTGATCCTGCTGTTTCAGCAGTTCTTCCAACTTTATCGGCAATATATCCTCCGGCAACGGCACCTATTATCCCCGCTATTCCTATGGAAGCGAATGCGGCAATTGTGGAATATTCCAACAGTGCCTGTCCGGTAAAATAATTATTCCAGCTGAGATACAAAAAGGTCGGTATCCATGTCCACATTGCGTATAGTTCCCACATGTGGCCAAAATACCCAAAATTATCATACATCAAAGATCTGTTTTTTATAATTTTTGAAATACTTCTCCATGAAAACCTCTGCGGCCGTACAATCATTGGTGGGTCATGAAATGTTAAGATTGAAATTAGAGCCGCCACGAATGCCAAACCTGAGCTTATCATGATGAATGTTTGCCATGTCCCTGCAAAAGATAGCCCAACTACGAACTCTGGAAGCGCTGATCCGAGGGTAAGCCCGCCTATCAAAATTCCCATGGCCAACCCCTTTCCCTTTGGGAACCATGCAGATATGAACTGTACGGCGACTGGATAGATTCCTGCTAGAAACATGCCGGTGAGGAACCGCAGGATAAACCCAAGTATAACTATATGTACCTCAAACACAAAAAGCAAATTAAAAACCGATGCCAGAACTGCAGATGCTGGGAACATTAGGCGGGGATTTAATCGATCCTGTATGCCGAAGATTGCACTCAACATCGCCCCTACAACGAACCCGATCTGAACCGATGCGGTAATCCATGGTACCTGATAATGAGAAAGGTTCATAACAGTAGTAAGTGTGCTTGACACTGCTGAGGCACTGAACCACAGGCTCATTGCAAGAACTTCAGCAAGAGTTACCCAGATCAGAACTCTTATCCGCTTCGTGTCTTGCGTTTTCATCTTGGCTCAGCCTCGATACCGAGATGAAAACTGGTGAAAGGAATCGATTAGAGGTGGCTTAATTAATCCTTCTTTGCGGTAATTTACGTGGTTCTGGGAGAAGCCTAATTGAAGAACGCATCGATTTTGTCCTGAATGAATCATATATCTCCATAAAAGCAATGCTAACAAATTATTAAACAGGATAGAGCGGAATACTGAACTTAGTTTAACATCTTAAATTGCCTCTTGTGGGTGAAGGTTCTTCTTGGACCGAACTCATTGTCACAATTTCGGGTAACAATTGCATTCGATCCATTTGAACAACGGAATGAGATTTTCTCTAAGTTCCTTCCCATTCTCTGTCAGGGAATATTTAACGGAAACCGGGTGTGAATCCATGACATTTCTTTTCATAATGCCAGCATTGCTCATCTCTTTAAGTCGTAGGGACAGGAGATTTGATCGGGGACAACCAACGGACTTCTTTATGTCGTTGAAACTCATTGCAGTGTTATTTCCAAGAATACCGATAATCAACAATGAGTATTTCTTTCCCAGAATTTTGAGTACTCCCTCTGACTTCGTTATACTGATATCTCCACCGTCGTGCATTATAGTAATATTGTTCCGGTCCGGCGTAGGAATTTCTCCCATATAACCTTATGATGAAATCTTTCATAAGGTTAAGCAATTGAGGCAAAGCGCTTCCTTTTATTTTTAGACGACCAATCACCTTTTTGAAACATAAATTGATCCGCTATCCAGATTGAAATTCATTTTTCCTGAGGTTATTTTCAATATAAATAGAATAATTGATTATATACGTTCTGGAAGCCGATTTACACTATGTCTATATTAGAATTATGCACATTTTGATTTAGTTAGAACACGTGTTGATTATTAAATCTTTAAGCTTGAAAATTAGGCATTTTACTTAAATATATTTTGTAAATTATCAAATAGTTGTATTATGACTGATAAGATGTCAATTATAGCATTCTCTGGAACGGAAGATAAGCTAATGGCTGCGGCAATTATTGCCTCTGGTGCTGTGGCCAACGATCTTGAGGTACAGATTTTTGTCACTTTTTGGGGACTTACAAGGACAATTAAAAATGATAAAACTCCCCCTGATCTGAGTTTTGATGGACAGAAAATGAAGGATAAAGTTTTCGCCCTGATGAAACAAAAAAAGGTACCGAACTGGATAACTATGTTGAAAAATGCCAAGGAGGTTGGAAACATTAAGGTCTATGGCTGTGCAATGTTTGCTGATCTGCTTGAAATGAAAAAAGAAGATTTGGATCCAATTGTAGATGATATCATAGGAGTAAATGAGTTTGTCTCACTCTCTAAAGATTCTATGACATTCTTCATTTAATGATAAGGAGGTGAAAATATGGAAGAAAAAATAAAGCCGACAAAAATAATAGATGCGAGGGGCTCTTTCTGCCCAGGTCCACTGATGGAGTTAATCAAAGCGTATAAATCTGCCAAATTGAATGATATTATATCTGTTTATTCCACCGATAGTGGAACCAAAAGAGATGCCAGTGCGTGGATAAAAAAGTCAAACAATGAACTTATAGGCGTATTCGAACACGAAGGATATTACGAGATCGTCATGAAAAAAACCAAAGGGTGAAGTGAATGAGCAATAGGATACTGGTTCTTGGCGATGGAGCAGCTGGAACCATCATTTCCAACAAACTGAGATTTTTGATTCCGACTGAAGATGCAGATATAACGGTAATTGGCAATTCTAAATTTCATTATTTTAAGCCTGATGGAATTCACATTCCACTTGGTATGAAAAGATATCAGGACAGCGTTAAAAAACCAGAATTTCTTTTCAATTATGGTATAAACTACGTCAAGGATACAATATCCAACATTGATGTACAGAACAAAAAGGTCTCGACCAAATCCGGAAAAGAACATACATACGACTATCTAATAATTGCGACAGGAGACAGATTAGTTCCTGAGGATATCCCAAACTTTGCCTCTGAGGCACACCACTTCTATTCCTTAGAAGGCTCACTAGAACTTAAGAAAAAACTCGCAGGCTTCAATGGTGGCAAAATTGTCATAGGACCTTCAAGTATACCATATCAGTGCCCGCCCGCGCCATATGAATTTACATTCCAGCTTTATAGATATCTCAACAAAAGAGGTATCCTTAAAGACACTGAGATCCACTATATCTTTCCTCCTAATCGTGTCTTTACCATTGAAAACGTGGCGGTGTATATTGAAAAGCTCTTCGATGAGAAAAATATTCAGTATCACACAATGTTCAATGTGGAAAGCATAGATTCAGGAGCCAGAAAAATTAATTCACTTGAGGGTGAAGAATTACCATATGATTTGCTGGTCCTTGTCCCTCCACACAAAGGTCAGGAAGTTATAACCAAATCAGGACTTGCAGATGAAGTTGGGTATATAGATGTTGACAAACACAAACTTACATATGGCAATTATGATAACGTGTTTGTTATTGGTGATGCAACTAATCTGCCCATATCAAAGGCAGGAGCGACTGCTCATTTTGAGTCGGAATATTTGGCCTCTAAAATAGCATCCGAAATATCGGGATTTATATCGGATGATGAATATGATGGCGCGGTTGCCTGTACCACGGTAACTGGAGATGAGAAAGCAATGACCCTCTATTTCTCATACAACTAGCCTCCAAGAGCAGCTGCCCAGAGCAAACTGGATTACCTTTTGAAATGGACTTCAGCAGATACCTATTTTAGCGCCATGCTTAGGGGAGTGATGTAAATGCCAGGAAAAGAGATAAAAAAGGATGCAACAGAAACAGTTCTTTCCAGAATTGAGAAAAACGCGGAAGTAATAGATTCATTGCTCGAAATTCTTGAGAAGCTGCAGGACGCAGACATAGTTGACCTGATGAAATCTGTTTCCAATAACTATTTACCCACAGATGTGGACTTCTTCGGAAAGTTCTTTTCATCAAAAGAATTTACAATAGCCTTAATGAAAACAATGAATGTATCTATTTCCATTATGGGCGCCATGGCATCAGAAAAGAACTCTGACCTTATTAAGGGGTTCATGTTCAATTTTGAAACCATAACAGACAACGTTCAGGAAGCCGTTCATAACCCAAAAAAATATTCTCCTAAGATAAGAAAATTCATTATGGATGAGGATTATAAAGCTTCAACCGCTGTTTTAATGGCGTTAATGTTGAGCATTGGGCAAATACTTAAAAAAATTACACCTTGAATGGGTCCGGAATTTAAATTTCAAATTTCCAACAGGATCTGACAAGAATTAATTTTCTTTTTTTGGCATTTAGATGAATGTATGCAAATTAATTTTATTTCCATGTGTTTCCGCAAATTTACACGAGCCCCATGACATTATGATGTGTTTTGAATTGGGAATTTCAAGCATGATGTAATGTTTGTGGTTTCATGATCTGCTTAAAGATGAATGCATCCGCATGCAAATAAAAAATTGGTCAAATAAAGATGAGGATGGGCATTCGGTGCAGCCCATAACCACATTAAGCCAGTCATGGAGGAAATGACCATTGAAAGAACCTGATATCAATGTAGCTGACCGAACATGTGAATATGGTAACATATCACATGCAAGCTTCGGTGACAATACCCTTGAAGTCGTAAGACCAGACCATCCAGAAGGGTTAGCAAGTATCCAGGCCATAGCATTAAGCGAACGCTGCAGCATCGTAACATCCAGCACGCACAGTCAAAGATGGTTACGTGTTATTGAGTGTGTCGAGTCTGTCGGATTCGGACGAAGGCAGAATTCTCATGTGAAACGGGTATATGTGCATGAGAAACACTCCGGTGTAAGGGCGATAGCATGGATACAAGGCATAATGTGCAAAGTGGGGAAAGACCTTGGGCAAAGATGGCCGGTAGGGAATGCGTAAAGCCAACCTCACTGGTCGTTCAAGGCCTGGCGGATCAGATCGTAGTACCGATGACACTCCTGATAATAACGGAGAAGAGGAAAGGGTCTGTGGGTACTGGCTGCCTTTGAGAAAACGGAGGAACAGGTTATTGCCCGAAAGGGCTACAAGACCTTATGCCTTCCACCCGCCTGAGTGAGGATGGAAGAGATGTTCGAACCGTCAATTGGAGGCTAAGCACGCATCAAACCGAAAGGGAAGGGTGCATGTTATGTCGTGGAGAAATCCACCGTGGCCAGACTTGGAGCCGGATAGACGAAAAGCCTCAGTCCGGAATCTTAGAGGGGGAGCTGGAAACGGAAACTGAAGAAACCATCCAGACGGGATGTCTGGATTAAAATTAGGTCTACTCAGATTACCGCGCTTGCTCTCTACTCGACTGATAAAGCCTGTGGAGATTGGATCAATACCTGTATGGAAAATCCAGTCTCTGAATCGGAAAGCTTAATGCGTTAGTTCGGGGGAGGATGTCACTGAGGAATATTCCGCAACTGTTAAGAATGCAATTAGCATTGCATAAGCATGGCAAAAGATGTAATTTGCGGGATGAAAGTAAAAGAGTCCACTGAATTCCAGAGCGAATTCCAGGGTAAGAAATTTTACTTCTGCAGTGCGCAATGCAAGGCAGAATTTGACAAGAATCCTTTAAAGCACAGCAGATAAGTGGGATGAATGCCAACAGATCCTGTCTGCGGTATGTATGTACCAGACGATTCTCCCATATATTCCGTTCTGGACAGCCAAAAGTATCTCTTCTGTTCTAAGGAGTGCCAGTATAAATACGAATCGCCGGAAAAGGCAGCCCTCACCCTGAAAAGAAGGCTCGTTGTAAGCTGGCCCCTTGCAGTTTCAATTATTATTATTACCTATCTCGTTTCTTCTTCATTCACAGACAGAAATTATATTCTCCTTCTCTTGACATTGCCGGTACAGTTTTATTCCGGATATGGGTTCTATGACGGTGCATACCATTCAATAAGGGGAAAGACTGCCAATATGGATCTGCTTGTTTCCATGGGTACCCTAACAGCATTCTTCTTCTCAGCATATATCACATTGCTTCCCGGCACAATTCCACAATCAGATGTGTATTTTGATGCATCTGCTTTCATAATAACCCTGATTCTCACCGGAAATTTCATTGAGAATAGTACTAAAATAAGAGCCAATAAGGCTGCAGGAAAGCTTATTGGCATGATTCCCGGAAATACAACGATCATAAAGGAGAATGGAGAAATTTCAACAATTCCCACGGGACAGGTAAAAACCGGAAATCTCATACTCGTGAAACCGGGTGAGGTCATACCCGTGGATGGAGAAATATATCAGGGGAAAAGTGACATTGACGAATCCATGTTAACAGGGGAACAGGAACCTGTTACAAGGGAAGCGCCCGATAGCGTATCATCAGGAACCAAAAATCTCAATGGTATACTTCGAATTAAGGTTACAAGGACCGGCAGAGACAGCACGGTAAACCAGATATATGAACTCATTCAGCGGGCTGCATCGGGAAGAGCCAAGGTTCAGAGGATAGCAGACGTATTTTCATCTGTTTTTGTTCCTATTGTGATTGTGACTGCCATATTAGCCTCCCTATTCTGGTATTTTTATCTTTCATCGGTTGGATATGCCTTCCCATTAGTCATAGCAGTTCTTGCATTTGTTTCTGTTGTGGTAATCGCATGTCCATGTGCAATAGGCCTGGCCGGACCAATTACACTTCTTCTCTCATCGGATATATCGTATGAGAACGGTATCATAATAAAGAATTCAAGCGCACTTGACCGTCTCTCAAAGGCAAACAGGGCAATTTTTGATAAGACAGGAACCCTGACTGAGCCGGAACCAACAATTATGGAATTCTCAACTTCATTGGGATATTCCCCTGATCAGGTTCTCTCACAGGCAGCTTCGCTGGAGATGTCTTCAAATCATCCTGTTGCAAAGGCAATTGTTAAAATGGCAGGTGAGAAAGGAGCACAAATTGTGGAAGTATCAGATGTTGAGGAAATGCCAGGTAAGGGAATAAAGGGAATTGCACAGGGCAGGAATATTGAGATAATTAGAAAGAAGATGGAAGGTGGATCAACCGTTGCAGTCATGATCAATGGCGTTGAATCTGGAATTTTCAAGCTTTCATATAAGATAAGAGAAAATGCTGCTGAAGCTGTGAGGCGGCTAAAGGCAATGGGTATAGGTATATCTATGATAACCGGGGATTCCTATGAAGAGGCAGAAAGGGTTGCCTCTGAGATAGGTATAGAGGATATTCATGCTGAGGTGATGCCTTCAGATAAGGCAGATATAATTAAGAAATACCAGATGAATGGTGATTATGTCATATTTACCGGTGACGGAATAAATGATTCCATTGCTCTGGAAACTGCAGATGTTGGCATTGCTATGGGTTCGGGTACAGATATTGCCAGAGAGAGCGGTGACATAATTCTCCTGAACAACGATCTCATGCATGTTGTTTATGCAAAGATCATAGGCGACAAAACCATAGGAAAGGTTAAACAGAATATTGGTTGGGCTTTTGGTTACAACACTGCACTGATTCCCATTGCTGCAGGTGTTCTTGTACCATTTGCAGGCCTTTCGATATACTCTTTCCTTCCAATACTTTCCGCTCTTGCCATGGGTATGAGTTCCTCATCTGTGGTAATGAATTCACTTCTTCTCAGGGGCAAGATAAATAGATCACTCAGAAGGCTGACTGAGACGAGATGAATATAAATCAACTGAAATATTCGATGTTTCAGATGTGAGAGAAACTCCCCTGCCTTGACAATGAAATGTCAATCGGTGAATATTTGGGCCTGATCCGCAAATCCCTTACAGCAACAAGTCCCCTATGAGGGCTTTGGGTAGTTTACTGAAAGATACCAGATGATAATAATGGTGACTGCTCATACAAGAAATGGCAAATTAATAATCATATACAGTTACACCTATAATAGAATGGCTTAATACATACGAAAGTATAGTTATCATGTGAAAAAGGAGGATTTCTTTGATCAGCTTAAATATCAGAATTTAAAAATTTTTAGTATTCATGATGCTGCAAGGATTTTTGGAAAATCCGAGAAGTATGTGTCAAACCGCCTTTCCACAATGCAACATATAAAGAGGATCAAGAAGGGAGTTTACTATCTGGACGATGTGGAAATTTCAGAAATTGCCTCCCATGTTGTTTCTCCTTCGTATATTAGTCTAATTTCAGCTTTTTATCTCCATGGTTTAACAACTCAGATACCCGCAGAAATTCAGGTAGTTTCCCCTGTCCAACATAGGGCAATTTCCATTGCACAAAACAGAATCGTATTCATCAGATTTCGCAAAGATAGGATATTCGGGTTTGAACGGTCCGATCTTGGTATGATTGCTACGATTGAAAAAGCTATCATAGACTCACTCTATCTTAACACATTCATAGGTGAGGTAGAGGAAGTACTGAAAAATAAAGATGGAGTAAATTTTGAAAGGCTCACGGAATACGGCATGCGCATGCAATCAGGTGCAATTATCAACAGACTTGGACACCTCCTTGAAAAATTTGGATATAATTGCGAAAAATTAAAGGTTTTTAGATCTCAGAGATATGTTAATTATGGGGGAAAAGGTCAGTTCAAAGATATAAGATGGAGGGTAACTTATGCTAAGTAAAGAGGAGCTTCTCGATACTCCAATATCATTCAACGCGTACCAGAAAGAGAAGGATTATCTTCAGCATATTGTTCTTTCTAGAATTTATGCAAACATTGGTAATGAACTGGTCTTCAAGGGAGAAACTTCACTCCAAAAATGCTATGGTCTTAACCGATTCTCTGAAGATCTTGATTTTACAGCATCAGGTGCATTTAGGGGTGAAAAAATTGAACGTGCATTATCTGAAGTTAACAGATTCTATCCGAGTTCATATTCAAAATTAAGTGGAAATTTATCGATCAATTATGTAATAAAGATTCGTGGCCCTCTGTTTCACACACCACTTTCTTTGCAAACAATCAGGATAGATGTGAGTTTAAGGGAAAGTGTGCTACTACCTCCTGTAAATTATAACATAACGCCAATCTACCGAGATCTGGGACCATATATGGTCAACGAGATGGATCTGAAAGAGATATTTTCTGAAAAAATCAGGGCACTTATGACAAGAAAACAGGCGAGGGATCTTTACGACATATATTTCCTAATAAAGAAAAATGTGGTATTGGATTTTTCATTGATTTCTGTGAAGATGGAATATTATAAAAAAACATATAATTATGATGAGGCAGATAAAAGAATAAAAATGCTTAGAACCCAGTGGGAAAAAGAAATTCCAGCTCTGGTGCTGAACCCGCCTTCCTTTGACGTTGTAGCTTCGGAAGTGAGTGATTATTTACGATCTCATTAAATCTTATCTCTTTAAACAACTTTCAAAGTTGCACAAATTTGATTTTCCATAGAAAATGAGCAAGAATTTTCTCTGGTAGATCAATTTCAGTCTATCGCCAATTAATTCTCATTGGAAAGCGTTGATACAGAACAAACTTGCATGCATCATTCAACCTTCTAAAATTATATATGAAGTCTTTTAGCGATTTGATTTGAAGTGATTTGAGGACAATAATGATGTATCACTTTGATATGTATCCTTGTCGCAATTATACGTGACTGGTATTGTGAAGTTCCATGGATGAAAAAATAAGGAGAATGGTATTCTTATCAGGTTCCCTATTTCTTTCAGTTATGATAATTGCCGTGGTTGTTGCCATTTTTTCTGCTGTCGTTTATATTGGAGGAAAAATAGACAGCATCCAGATGTTACTTTTCCTTTTCATATTGAGCGCAAATATTGTCATATCAATTGGGTCAATTGAGGGTATAAGGAAGATATTGCCATCTTTGATCAACAATATTCAGGCGAAAAGGCCTGTCGTAATAAACTACGGTGAGAAGGTATCTTCAGAAGGCGATTCTATAGATGAAAAAGCAGCCAGGAAATTGTTTTCGGAGACAGAACTTGATATCATTCACCTCCTAAAATCGCATGAAAACAGAATGCTCCAGAGCGCAATGGTTCCCTTAATCAACACGTCAAAGGCATCCGTTTCAAGAGCGTTAACAGCACTTGAAAATAAGGGAATTATAGTGAGAATGAGAAAGGGTGTTACCAATGAAATTGTTCTTGATGAAACACGTTTCAGATAGACCTTATGAACTGTTTCAGCATTATTATAAATCATGCAAAAGATGGAAAAGTTTTTGTGGATTGTTATGGCACTAATCGTCCTTATGGCAGTGGTTGCGACTTTGGCAGCAATATTCGGTGGATACAAATATAATGGATCCTATGGACCCTATGGAATGATGGGTAGCGGATATACCGGAATGATCATTTTTATGCCCATTATTGGAATAGTTTCAGTGATCTTTGTTCTGCTCTTCATATATTTCTTCTTTGAGATGTTCAGAGATTCCAGCGATAATCATCATAGGGATAATTACAGCGATGTCGAAAAGATAGTGAAAGAGAGATATGCCAGGGGAGAGATTTCTGAGGATGATTACAATAAAATGATAAGTAACCTGAGGAAATGATTAATGGATCTTATGATCAAAGAATTGTAATTTTTTCCACTTGTTCCCATGACTCTTTTTGGACTGTGCTGGAAACGTGAATGCTTAACAATAATATTTTATTGTGTGTTGCATAGTGTGTAATATTGATTGAAAGCGGGTTTTGTGTTGTCAGGAGTGGCAGTGGAGGAAACTGCACAATTATCTGGGATAAATATGACATTATTACCATTGACTTCGGCATTTCAGCAATAAAATTTCAGAAAAGAATGGACGAACTTGGTCTTTCTGAAAGGAATATCTCTGTGTTTGTCACCCATGAGCACTCTGACCATAGTTCAGGGATTAATGCAGCTGCAAGGAAACTTAAGGCTGATATCTATCTCAGGGAAAAGACGGCACTTGCCCTTAATGTTGATAAATATTACCGAATGAATGGTGAAACAGCTATTGGAAATTTTTTGATTAAATCGTACAAGATTCCACATGATGCCGTTGATCCTGTGGGTTATGTCATAGAATACAAAGGGAAGAAGATATCCGTGTTTTCAGATATGGGACATTTCCCTGACGATCTGGTCGAGCCAATGTCAAATTCAGATATTCTTGCCCTGGAATCAAATCATGATGTTGAGATGCTCAGGAATGGAAAGTATCATGAGAAATTGAAGAAGAGAATACTTGGACCATACGGGCATCTTTCAAATGAGCAGACTGGGGAAGCTCTGTCAAAGATTGCTTCCAATAAGACAAAGATTCTTCTTCTGCATATCAGCAGGGAAAACAATACCCCCGAGCTTGCCCTAAATCATGTAAAGACCTTTATGGACAACCGTAAGATGAAATACAGTTCAATGGAATGCGCTCTTCAGGATACGGGTTCCTCATGCTATGAACTGTAAGTTTGGAGTTCTGATAATATGCAGTTGAATGATTATGAAATGGTTGCAATTATCATTGTTGCCTTAGTGAGTCTGTTCATAGGATCAGTTTCTGATATAAAGAAGAGGTCCGTGAAATCGTATCTCTTCATTCCTCTTATGGCAACAGGTGCTGTGATTGACTACGCTGCATCGGTTCCATCTATTTTCATTATACTCCTCATATTGGTGTTTATTTTTACCTTCCTTAGAACAGATATTTCCATTTATTTCTTGATGGGAATTGTTTTTCTTTTGATTTCGATTGTATTGATCTTCTTTATTGGATTCTTCTATGGATTCACACTTACCCTTGTTTCTCTGATGTTTGTGGCAGGTTATATGGAAAAGCTCTTTGGCATTGGTGATATTAAGGGGATCATTGCAATCCTTGGAAGTATTGCACCATTATCCATATCTGCCGCATCTTATTATTCAGACCTGAATTCCATATTCCCTCTTTCCTTTCTCCTCATAATGAATCTTGGTTTCATGTCAGCTCTGTCGTTTCCCTTTGTGGGGATGATAAACAAAAAAACTTTCGGAAAGATGTACCTCATATATTCCCCGTTTAAGGAAGATCTCAACCCAGTCAAATATTCCACTAAAGTTTTTGGAGACAGAAAATATTCCATGTATCGAATACCGTTCATGGTACCAATTCTTGCATCCGTTGTTGCAACATTCCTCTCTTATTTTTCAGGAGTGATATTTTGATGGTGATGTTTTGAAAGTGTTTTACAATCCCAAATTTATTGTAACCACAAAGGCCAATGGACCTCTTAGGGGAAAGGAACAGGATCATATGGAACTCACATATGAACACTCGATCATAGAGGAGAACGGCAATATCAAATCAATTGTTCCAAACAGGGTGGCTGAATCTTACCTAAGCGAAAATAATGGAGAAGTTATAGATTGCACCGGCCTGGGGATTCTGCCGGGATTCGTAGATTCACATACACATATTCTGTATTCAGGAAATAGAACGGAAGAATTTTACCAGAGGATACGAGGAGAGACTTATGTTGATATCCTGAAGAAAGGAAATGGAATCCTGAAAACTGTCAGGGACACGAGAGGAAAAACTTCTGATCAGATACTTGAAGATTCCATGAGCAGGATAAAGCAGGAGATAAGAAGTGGGGTAACATGTTTGGAAGTAAAATCCGGTTACGGATTGGATCTGGATACAGAGAGAGCTATTCTGAATGCTGCCGTTAAATTGAAATCCATGGAAATTGTGGATGTCGTAACCACTTTTCTTGGAATGCATTCTATTCCACCAGAATTTGATGGAGATCATTACACAGATTTCGTCGTTGAAAAGGTGCTTCCTGAAATCTCTGGAATGGTGGATTTTGGAGATTGCTTCTGCGATGAAGGCGCCTTTACCCCTGAACAGACCAATAGATTTTTTGAAGCGTGTGATAAACTTGGAATTAAAATCAGAATCCATTCAGATGAAATTTCAAATATTGGATGCCTTAAGTTATCCGATAAACACAAAATAATTTCTGCAGATCATCTTCTGAAAACAGATATGAATGGAATTGAAATCATGAAAAGAAATGGAGTAATTGCTACCTTGCTCCCCATAACGGCATTTTCACTTAATGAAAAGTTTCCCAATGCTAGAAACTTCATTGACAGGAATGTTCCTGTTGCATTGGGAACGGATTGCTCCCCTCTATCGCCTATCCCTAACATGCTTTTCTCTATTCATCTTGCAGTGAAGAACTGTGGTATGACAAGTAACGAGGCGATTAATGCTGCAACAATTAATTCTGCTGCATCCTTAGGAGCGATTGACAGAATGGGAACCATTGAACCTGGAAAGAGGGCTAATTTTTTAATTTTAAATGTTGATAACCCCTGTGAAATACCTTATAAATGGGCAAGTGGAATTGTGAATTCTGTTTACAGAGGCGGATTGAAAGTTAGTTGAGTTCTATTCATCATCGACCCTTTAATTACTGGAAAGCTCTTTAGATAAGCTTATTTTTGACACTGATGATAATTTTAACTGAGTTTAGTGACAAACGTGAACATCCCACCAAAGAAGATTTTAAAACTGTACCGAAAGAGATAGGGAGAGAAACACAATATTGCATGATTCGGAAATTCCTTGCAAAAGCAACATCCAAGAGGCATAACCTCAGGCAGTTACATTTCTATCAGGCAATCCTTCTGTACAACATATGGATTCTAATGAACTTTGTATCCAGAGTGAAGATAATAGCTGTTAACATGAGGATATTCATCGCGTCAAAACTGATTAGAGCCAAGTCCTTTGTTGCCATTATTGTCGAGTCAAATAGGAATTCTGGATGTGCTTTTTGATCTACTGATGAGCAAATGGATCAAAATTAAACCGGCGACCTGGATCATTTTTATTCCGGCAAAAATGCACAATTATCAACCGGCGATTACTCTGGTATCAATCTCTTATAGAGTAAATTTCTGACCCCGAATTGAGCGATTTAATGCGGTGTGCTTCATCTAGTATCAATCTCTTATAGAGTAAATTTCTGACAGAGTTGCATTTCCGGCAGCCGTGAAAGTGTTCTGGTATCAATCTCTTATAGAGTAAATTTCTGACACCCAACAGATGTTGGAAATTCCGTTACATTCACGTATCAATCTCTTATAGAGTAAATTTCTGACTTTTAGATCATTGTGCAATTGGGTATCCTGCTTATGTATCAATCTCTTATAGAGTAAATTTCTGACGGGACATAAAATGTCATTTCAATTGACATTCGATGAGTATCAATCTCTTATAGAGTAAATTTCTGACTGCTCCTCGAGCCTGCCCAAGAGCTTAAAGTGTTTCGTATCAATCTCTTATAGAGTAAATTTCTGACTTAAGGCTGGCGATAGGGTGTTTGTCCGTGCAGTGCGTATCAATCTCTTATAGAGTAAATTTCTGACATGTGCCACTTTCCGATGATAAGATCACTTCCTCTGGTATCAATCTCTTATAGAGTAAATTTCTGACCCTTGTATTCCTCACCCTGGGAATTGTGTTTGCCCTGTATCAATCTCTTATAGAGTAAATTTCTGACGGCGTTTGTTCCTATATTTATTGGGTATTCTGTTAGGTATCAATCTCTTATAGAGTAAATTTCTGACCTCGACTGTATCAAAGACCATGGATGTACTGCCCTTGTATCAATCTCTTATAGAGTAAATTTCTGACTCCTTATGAACTCCATGCACGAGGAATGGTAATAGGTATCAATCTCTTATAGAGTAAATTTCTGACCTTAGGAGTGTGGATTTACCGCTGCCCATTCTCCCTGTATCAATCTCTTATAGAGTAAATTTCTGACCGATCTACAAGAAATCATGATGGATGTGATCCGGAGTATCAATCTCTTATAGAGTAAATTTCTGACCAAGAAAGTTCCGCTTAGGATTGTAGCCTTTAGCTGGTATCAATCTCTTATAGAGTAAATTTCTGACTAGATCAGATAATGATTGAGTTGTTAGGAGAATCGGTATCAATCTCTTATAGAGTAAATTTCTGACAACCCCAGAAAGATGGCTTCTTTATAATCTCCCTTAGTATCAATCTCTTATAGAGTAAATTTCTGACTGATCCCCACCATAATTTTTTTATTCATCAATTTTGTATCAATCTCTTATAGAGTAAATTTCTGACATGGTAAGCTTTCCGTTGATGTGGGAAATGAGGGTAGTATCAATCTCTTATAGAGTAAATTTCTGACATCAACACCGAATATGACTTTTCTGAATGGTTACATGTATCAATCTCTTATAGAGTAAATTTCTGACATCTTCTCCATACCGATTTCGGTGTGCATTTCGTGCGTATCAATCTCTTATAGAGTAAATTTCTGACAAATCAATCACTATGGCAGCTGTCAATCCTATGAGGTATCAATCTCTTATAGAGTAAATTTCTGACGAAGGATGGAACTGAGAATAAGCACATACCGATTGGGTATCAATCTCTTATAGAGTAAATTTCTGACTTAGTAGATGCCTCATGGTTCCTCCTCTTTTTTCATGTATCAATCTCTTATAGAGTAAATTTCTGACTGCACATTATGAAAGACCAGATCTTCGAAGGCATTGTATCAATCTCTTATAGAGTAAATTTCTGACCAGAGATCTATTATGAGATTCCTCGGCCTTATCTTTGTATCAATCTCTTATAGAGTAAATTTCTGACTATGAGGGGATTCATGTTGTTTGTCTGCACCGACTGGTATCAATCTCTTATAGAGTAAATTTCTGACCGGAAGAATATTTGTCGGAGAATCTGACGGAATCCCGTATCAATCTCTTATAGAGTAAATTTCTGACAGCCGGAACTGTCAACGCCAGTTGAATATTCCCCAAAATCGCCAATATAAATTTCCCCACTCATATTTAGATTTTCTATCATTTTATTTCATCTCACTTATATTTGTATTGCCCAACTTCTTTCTCTCTTTTAGTCTGAATGATTCTCCTCTTATGTTCACCACACTGCAATGATGCAGAATACGATCAAGGACAGCAGATGCCATGACAGAATCGCCAAGTACCTCACCCCATTCTGAGAACGATTTGTTTGAGGTGTATATGGTGGAATGCTTCTCATATCTTGATGAAACAAACTGGAAGAATAAATTGGATTCTTCTCTTGTAAGGGGAAGATATCCAATCTCATCAACTATCATCAACGGAAACCTTGCATAGGTTGCAAGACGGTATGACAGTTTCGATGAGAGGAAATCCTTTCTCAATATCTGAACAAGCTTCACCGCCGTGATATAATATATGGATATATCAGAGAAGGCAGCCTGCATTCCAAGTGCAACAGATAAATGTGTTTTGCCAACACCCGGTGGTCCCAGAAACACGACATTCTCCTTATTGTGAATGAACCGCATGGTCATGAGATCGTCAATAACCTTCCTCTCAATGGATGGTTGAAATGAGAAATCAAATGTTTCCAAAGTCTTCCTGAAGGGAAGACCTGAATAGTTCAATTTCATTTCCACTTTCTTTGATTTCAGATTCTTCACCTCCTGTTCCAGGAGATGATCGAAAATCTCCATGAACGGTTTGTTCTTTGCAGTTTCCAGATAGTTGTCCATAATCTGTTCAGTTACGGATAAACCCAGACGATTCAGATACTCATGAACTCTTTCGTAGATATCCAATTATAACACCTCGAAATCTTTCAGATCACGTTTCTGCACTTCAACGGAATAGTTCTTCACATTCTGATCCCTTATTGCCTTTAGAAGACCGTCAAAGTGTTCTTTCTTTCTGGATATTCCAAATGACCCTGCAAGCATCTCATGTTCAACAATCTCAGAATCTATTTGTATTCGGATCTTTCCGTTCTCTTCCTTTACTGTGCATTCTCTTCCCGCATATTTCCATGGAACGGAATACCTGTTGGAATTGTAATTGACATAGCATTCCCTTGATATCTTTCGTGTATTGGTTATGCTGTAAGTGAATTCCGGTATACCGTTCATGGTGATCAGAATCTCTTCCTTTACAGAATCTGAAGGTATCTTCCCTGTGGTTGTATTTACCTTTCCGTTTGCCTCAATAAGCCATTTACTGCACTGTGTATTTGTATCCTGAAGAGATTCAAAAGTACGACCGCTGAAGAAGTTACTCCTTAGATATCCAATGTTACGTTCAACCTTTCCCTTCGTTTGTGGTCTATAAGGCCAGCAGAGTCTCACGGTGAACCCATAGTGTTCAGATAACCTCATGAATGCTTCATTGAATTTCGATTCGGATGTTTTGATCTTCCTCTCCAGGACAACCTGTTTCATGTTGTCATAAAGAATTTCAGAAGGTATTCCTCCGGTATACCTGAATGCATTGAGGTGCATCTTGATGAGGTTCTGTGTTGATATGTCAACAGTGAATTCCACATATCTATACCGTGAATATCCAAGTATATATGAGAATGCATAGAGCTTCTTCCACACTTTATCAATCTCAATGTGACCGAATTCACCGAAATCCACCTGTGCCTGTCTTCCCGGTTCTGTTTCATATCTGATCACCGCATTGATGGCACGATCCTTTCTCAGTGTGGCGCAATAGGTTTTCAGTGTGGAGTATCCGCCATTATATCCCTTCTTCCTGATCTCTTCAAGAATCCTTACAGCTGAGAGATTGTATTTGTTGATTCGATCTCTAATGTAATCCCTGTATGGATCGAGTTTCAATCCCGTCTTCTTTCGCTGCCCGTATTTGGGAACAGTTCTTGATTTTACGTATTTCTTCACAGTCTTTCTGTCCATGTTAAGTTCCTTAGCTATCTCGGATATTTTCATCCCATTTTCCGCCATGTTTCTTATCATATGCCACCTCTCATCCCTAAACACGCCAATTCCCCCATCTCCGTTATGAAATGGGGAAATTTCAATTGGCGTTTTTGGGGATTTTTATTTTGGCGTTTTTGAGGAAAATTCGTTTGGCATTGACAGAACCGAGATCGTCTCAGTTAATCCATGGGAGTATCAATCTCTTATAGAGTAAATTTCTGACAAGTAATCTCACAAAACTATATATAACAGATTTAAAGTTTTTTCCTTCCGATGAAAGGTTAATCAAAGTCATATAAAATCCTTTTTATGTCAACATGGGGGTTATTCCCGATTCTTTAATTTTTGGTACTTAAACTGATCTAATCATACTCTTATATAAATCCATCTTCCACATCCTTTCTAGTTCCAATGTTTATGGACTTCAGGATCTTTGAAGTTAACCATATTCTTACAGTTTCCTCCTCTTTCACTTC
This sequence comes from Thermoplasmata archaeon, assembly GCA_021809755.1. Lineage (GTDB taxonomy): Archaea > Thermoplasmatota > Thermoplasmata > Thermoplasmatales > Thermoplasmataceae. The sequence continues at coordinate 32,584 of JAJZJZ010000002.1, read as the reverse complement.
CTTAACTAATATATCTTTAATTCTCATTAGTTGAGCTTCAGTTAGATCCCCTTCAAAAACACTGTTCTGAATTCTTAGGAGATATATCTGGCAAATTTTCTTAAATTTATCAGTTCTGTTTGCAGTAACATCATAAGCAATAATGACATGCATTCTAATCACCAGGCAGTCTTATGGGTTTATAATCCTCTATTCCTTCTACCTCTTTGGCATACTTGTGGATTTCCATCCTAATCATCTCCCTATGCGAAATCTTTCTCTTGAATTTATTATTATATGATGCAGAATCCAACCAGTTTTCCCAATTTTCAACAAAAACTTTCCTTCCCCTTTCATTCAGCAGGATTCCGTTTCCTATTGAATGGAAGTGATCATCATTCGGCCTAATTATTCCCTGCTTTACAAGACTCAATACAAGTCGATCTACTAAACCTGGTTTGAAAACTTCCGAGAGATCCAATGCCAATGCAAATCTTCCAGACTCTGGGGAATGATAAAATGGAATAGTTATATTTATAGAAGTCTTTCTCGCCTGAGTTACAAATTCTGAATAGAGCAAAGAGTTTCCAAAAGAAAGTAGGGAATTACCATAGTTTGTAGGTGGTCTTTTCTCTCGAGTAATTATTCTGAATTCTTCAGGCAAAAGCTGATCCAACTTAGAGTAGTATATTCGTCTCATTCTAGCTTCTGAAAGCATTAAACTCTCAATAGTGTTATCTGTTAAATCAAATACGATATCCTCTCCACTATTCCCAAATTTCTTTAAAAGTGTGATCATATTTTTTCTAATTCCATTTAATAAATTATGTGCTATTGCAACTCTTCTTCCATAGTCCGAATATAACAAAGACTGTTTTATGGTCAAATCCCCGCTGAAATAAGCTTCTCTTGGCCAGAAAGATCCTTGGTAATTTCCATAAAAACCAAAAATATGCAGACAAATATTGTTCTTTACTGCAAGATTCAATGCCCCGGATGTAATTGTTACACCACCATAAAGATCAAAAGAACTAACACTTTCTACTGGTATCCTTACCATCTTATGGTCCGAACCATCAAATCTAAACACCATCTGATCAGCGGACAAAGTTCCATTTGAGAAGACGTGGTAATTCTTAGTCATGCCCAGCACATCTCCATAAATCTGCATCCAGAGCATATGGGAATCATAAGAGGTTTGGGGCACTCTCCAGCAATAACTTTCAGAATCTCATTATATGCCATATAGACTTTTTCGGGATCTCTTTTAATCTCGATCTTTTTTTTGGTTTGGGGAAGATGTAAAAAACCTATGGGTTCATTACCAGTTATCTCAAACATGATTTGCAAATAAAAAAGTAACTGGAGATAGTGAGGTTTTGAAGGAGTCTTTCCTTTCTTTATTTCATGGACTTCCAAATGTCCAGAATATTCAACGTAATCTATTGAGCAAAGTCCCTGTATTGTCAGTCTTTTTCTAAGACTGGGTTTTGTTTTTTCATCTATATATATACCTATTTGAATATGTTTATTGTCCATACCAACATCAATTCTCTTGTTTGAAAGCCAGAGTCTTGTTTTGCAAGAAGCCAAATCAAAAAAGTGATTTCCTGTAACTCCTCTTTGTTCAGATAAATTGAGATTTTGTAGCATTCTCAACCTCTATAGGTTTTAACATTCCAGGAAAAATTATTTTTACCACACCAGATAGTGGTTCCAGGGCTTTCTCAAGATCAAAATCATAACCATCGAATGCATCAAACATGAATTCTTTAACTTTACTCAAATATGAATCCGAAAATCTTTGCCGATCTCTCATCTCACTTTCATTAACAATTAACCTCTTAGATGGTACTCTATAGTTAAGCTCAATTGTAGATGGTACAGATTTAAATGAATTTATTGAGTATAAAATTCCATTATCTTCATTTATCAAGTCAAAATTGCACCATTTCTTAACCCAGATTATGTCTTCTGAAGTTTTCATAATATTATCACCGCGCTTCAAACCAACCGAAACAGACATGGTTTCACCTCGAAAATATCCTATGGAGAGCAGGAAATTATTCCACCAATCGTTCAGATCTTTTAAGTCCTTTGGATCTGGTTTATTAAGTTTGGATATTTTGTCAACCTCATCATTAAATGATAAAATAGAACTATAAATTTCAGTAATAAGCCTATCTTTCAATTTAAAAATAGATTGCCTTATCTGTATAGCAAAATCATTCTTACTGCTTCTTATGGTGCATAATGACATGAAAGCAGAAAAGTGTCTCTTAATACGGGACAAATAGACATCTTTTACAAATAAAACTTTTTCAATCTTGTTTATGAAATCACTAAAGTCAGATATTTCATCAGGCAATTCCTTTTCCATATACTCATTAACGTGGATGATAATTTCTCCAGGTTTACCTTGTCTTCCTATTCTACCATATCTCTGTACAAGGTTCTCCCTATATAGCCCCGGTTCAATGTGTGAAATGGACACATCCAGATTGAGACCCTGTTCTGCAGCGTTCGTTGCAATAATACACCTTTCAGCACCTGTTGTTGGCAATTTGTTTATGGCTCTATTAGAAAACCCGCTTAAATCTTTAATTATTCCCTCATCCAGTCCCATATCCAAAAGGATTGATCTTGATATTTCAGCATCAATCTTATGATCAAACAGAAATAGGATTCTCCTATCCGCTTCTTTTAAAGTATTTATGGCCGAACTTAAAAAATCCTTAATGGGTAAACTTGTCACGGTAAGCTCTATCGTTCCTCTTATACGTCTAGAATTTGGAATTTCATGATTCACAGGTTTTACTTCTAAATCTGAATAAGTTATTCCCAGTATGGATAGTAATTCCTTTATTTTATGACTGGGTGTTGCTGATGTAAATATAATTTTAGGAACCCTTCCAATTAATTTTGTCAGGAATATAAAAGCGCATATTTTCCCGAGCTCCTCTTCAGAATAAACATGGAATTCATCGAATATTATTATATCTATTTCAGAAAAGATGTCAGTTGTATTTCTCATTTTTAGCCAATTAGTTTTATCATCTCTACGGATATTGTAAAATCCTGTCAAGAAAAGAGCTATTACATCAGGATTGGAGATGACAATATCCATTATGGAGAAACTCTCTCTTATTCTTTTATCCCTCTCACTTAAGGTTAGGCCGGAAAATTCCCTTCCATATATCTTCGCAATTTTCAAATCCTTGAGCTTATTATTTTTATCTATGATTTCATTCATGTCGTCATACGTTTGCGAAATGAGAAGGTTGTTTGGTGAAATTATAAGTGTTTTATGTCTTCTTAATGCCTGCCTTGAAGTTGCAGATGGAAGAATAAAAGCGAAGGTTTTTCCAGATGCTGTAGGTGCGTCTATAAATAAGCAATCAGTCGCTATTTGCAAAACATCCCTAATCTTTTGCTGAAAATCATGTAGTTTGAATCCAAAGGCCTCCTCGTTGCCATATTCAAGGAACTGGGGAGCTAGATGAAATGTCTTGCTAATAAATGGTCACCTCTCAGTTATATTCTATCAAGCCCCTTGCTTCTTCTAGCTTGAGCCCCCTCGCGAGAACATATTGTGGAGAAACCTGTTCGATTTGTATGCTAGAGTTTATTTTCATTAGTTTTGCAATACTTTCCTTTAATTTTTCGGTACCCAGAATTAGTGATAATGTGTAAAGGTTCATAGTTACCTCCTTGGGATGATTATCTTGTATCTCTCTGACTTCTCCAAGACATTCTTTTGTGTTTCCAATTCTAACTGTAAATTTTTTTGGAAATTCAACCTCTCCATCGTCGAGAAACAATGAAAAAATAAATTTGTTTCCAGGCTCAAGCCCCTGACGTTTTAACCAGTTCCTCATAGGTGCCCTTGCCGAATCCGCAATTGCCTTTCCTTGCGGGTACCCCTCACTTATGAAACTTGTGGCAATATCGAAAACTTTTGTAAATTTTACCTGAGATGATGGCTCTAGAATACTCAATTTAAAGCCCAAATCCATTATTTCGGAATAATCTGGTTTATGAGAATTATACCCGAATTTAAGTTGCTTCAATCCAAGAGTATTATTAATCGCATACATCATCGCAATGTCCCCTATCCAAGGGGAAGTTACGGTAGCACCAGCAGCTCCTGATTCTATCCTGCTCCTGTAATATAATGGAGATAGAATGGTCATTTCATAATTATTCACTTTCCTCATCTTTCTCACTTTTTTCCTCCTTCTTGATTTGTCCTTTTGCCTTATTCTTTCTTTCTGATTCTTTTGGTTTTACAATGTTTGCATATTTTATCAGTTCAATTGCATCCTCCTTTAGTGAGTTATATATTTCAGACAGATCGGAAGATGAAAGGTGGCCAATCCATCCTAGAAACCCATTCAGATCATCTTTGGATAACAATCTCCCTCTTTCTCCCTTTCCCATTAAATTCAACACATACTCATTTATCATCTCTCTTAATGAATCATTGGTCAACCCATCATTCAGTTCTGATTGTAGATCTCTAGATACTGTGTATGAAGTAATAGGAAGTTCATCCTCACCACAGTAAATTCCAACAATATTGTTCTTTATATTTGGACCTGTAATTGAGGTTTGAGCCCCGTAACTTCTTTCGCTCAAAGATAGAATTAAGTGAATTATCGACTCTGGAGTTGGATTCTTAATTGTTATGAAAGATGGGAAAAAGACTCCGGGAAGAATATATTCTGTATTGAAAAGGCTGCTTCTATTCGTTCCAGTACTTCTATCCCACATTGTACCTGCTTCTGATAGAGAATTATGAGTTAATTGTTTAGTAATATCAGGTCTGCTCCTGATACTATAGGAAGAGGAATAGAAGACCCTTGACGGAAGCATTGCCTGACCGGCATCTCCTCCCTCAACAACACTGTCTCCAAAAATTGCAGAATTTGGATTTCCGAGGTAAGAAATTTCCTTAACTTTATTATACTCGTATTGGGGATTAATTGCATTGAACATACGACATAACTTTAGGCCCATCAGTTTCTCCTTTGACTTGAACTTTCTGGCAGGGATTTCAACTATTTCTTTCTCTATTCCGGAATCTAACTGCATTACTAGAGTGATAGTAGACTCTGGGTCATCACTTCTATCTATCATGGGTCCTATTGTCTCTCTCAAAACATAAAGAGTGATTATTCTCCTCCTATTTTGTGCAAACGCCGGAATCCCATCTTCATTTTTAGCAAAACAATTCTCACCTAATTTGGAATAAATATATTCCCTTATATTTTCAATCATTTTCTTCACCTTCTTTCTTCTCCTTCGATATTCTTCTCCACTTCTCAATATTATACATCAGGGCAAATTGGTAGATTAAATCCTTTCTTCTATCATTTGCCGGCATCTTATTTTTAAACTCCGATCTCATTAACCCAACAAATGCTTCTGCAAAACCTACGCAGTGTTCTTTAGCTTCCTTTCCTGCGTATTTGCTTTCTCTACTAGCATAAATCCAAATTGTTCCCGCGATCTTTTCCTTTAAATCCTCGTCATCATGATTAAGGTACTTTATGTACAACTTCATGGACTCTCGAAGCATCCATGTGTTATCATTGTTAGATTTTGGGCCTTTCATAGAAATGCCACATGCCTCGTCAACTACCTTATTCATACGTTCTCTATTTAATTCTTTTTTAAATTCGTCCATATACCACTCAACTCCTTCCATTGTCTTTGGATATTTTCTCAAATCAATATGGTTAGATTCCTTAGATAGGTATCTCCATAAAATTGAAAAAATCCCTCTTTTGCTTCTATTCGTCTCTATAATCACTTTGGACAGTGAGCTCTGCGATCTGTCAATTGTAGATACATTGAAAATGAGCTCCAGTTCTCTTTTCACAACATTGAGTCTATCTATCCTTACCTTGTCCATCTCGAGATTCACGACCCAGCTTGGAGCGTTATCCCATTCGAACATAGGGTAAAAAATTCTCTTTGAAGATATAAGAGGAGTAAGTCGTACTTTCATTCCAGTCTTTATTATGAAGTCCAGTGTTGATTTAAGTCTGTAAAACTCATCCACCTTATTTTTGTTTTTTGCTTTATTTCCTGGTTTAGAAATCATTGCTACCATGTGATATCCAAGATCGATTTCTGATTTCTTTCCTATCCTGAAAACTACTTTTTCCTTTCCTGTAAGAGTCACAGCGTTATCGAATGCAAAATTGCTCCTATCTTTTAAAGCGTCTTTCAGGGATTCCACTATTTGGTCCGGGTTTACCGGTACATAATAATCTCCCAAGTATATGTGTGCACAGAGAGCTTCTTTTAGTTTTCCAATTTTTTTTGAGGATCTCAATTCATTTTCTTTTATGCAATACCCGCAAATCTTTCCGTTGAACTTGTTTTCATCATATTTCAGAACTGTTATTTTCTTCCCAGTACCCGCCGTAGGCTTGATGCCAAATGCATTTTCCTCTTTTAATGGGTTTTTAGTAAATACTCCACAGTATATGCACATATCAGCTTTATCTGGAGGTTCCTGAATAAGCAGTTCTTTTCTAAGTGCCCTATTGAAGAAGTCTTCATAGTTTATTGCATTGCTTTTATCAAAATTGGATTTTAAATTTTCGGAGATTTCCTCGCATATCTTTCCATATTCAAATTTGAGTTCTTCTAAACCCTTGGAACTGAAAAGACAGGCATAACTGATAGATTCAATAGTCCTCGTTTGCAATGAATCTGCCATATCAAAAATCTTTTCACCAAAAATCTTAACAGCGAAATTATGTTCCTTTGATGTATCAAACTCATCGTTCTTCTTACTTGTATACAGGACTCTTTGCCCACAGGATATTAGGCTGAGAAATCTTTTTTTCTGAGTGTCTATATCAGATTCTTCATCTGATATTTCGGGAACATCTAGGTGGAATGCTAATTTACCATTTTTAACTATACTGCTTAAAGGAATCCCAAAACTCCTAACTGTTGCATCAAAACCCCTATTTGCCTTTTTCCACTCTTCGCCTTGCCAAATCAGTAATCTACCCTTGAATTTTTCAATATATGTCTCAATAATAGCTTTAGAAGGCCTTACGTTTCTTGAAAAATAAAGTCTTATGGAATTGCCGCTTGGTGCAAAATTTTCTAAAATCATATCAATATTGTCTTTATTGGGTTCCATTTCATCTGCAAAATTATTTCTTACATTTTCGTACTCACTCTTATCTAGTTCCTGACCAGTATAAACGATTGCATCTGGAAAGTAGGCGACAACATCTCTATCACTTTCATTCAGAAACCTTTGAAAATTCAGATAGAGTTTATCCAGAAGAAGGGTTTGCGGCAAATCACTGAACTGAATTAGATTGATACTTTCTCCTAAAGTCTCTAGATATGGGTACAGAAACTTTTTCATTTCACTGTAAATTGTTCTGGATAAACTTGCCTTTATTCCACCTGTCTGATCTCCCAGTTTCACAAACTTGCTAATTGTTTCCAGTTGACTTCTATCAAGTTTTGTTTTGATTGAGTTAGCGTAATTGTAGCTTCTGTTTTCGTTTCTTAATATGAGAAAAACCAGATCGTTCCACCAGTCTATCGGAGAACCTAAGGAACCAAGATAGTATGATAGAATTTTGACAATCTCATGCTTATTTTTTTCCAACACTTTATCTAAATTATTTGCACCGAATTCACCTTCCTGAAATAACTTGTCCGAATCATGTAATACCAGTGAAGCAAAAAATAACCGTACGTATTTTTCTGAATCTTGAAATGAATCGGTCTCCCTCAAAAAATACATTTTTTCCAGAGTTTTACCTGAAATGACAATTCCATTAAGAACATGAGTAAAATAAGTAACATCAGGCCATTCTTTCAGTTTTTCCTTTGAGCCCCCCTTTCCAGGAATAAGGAGGTAGTCATCCAAAATAATTCGCAACGGGCCTTTCTCCAAAGCTATTGAATCTTCATAAGAACTTTCAAACAGGTCCCTGAAACACTTACTGAATAAGTCAGTTCTAAATAGCTTTGGTGAGTTTCTGTAATCTTGCTTAAACTCCAAACTTATCACCCAGTCTTTCCTCCTCCAAGAATCCAAATCCTAATTGATTTTTAGATCCTAGGCCAACATTAAGCAAAAACTTCAAGACTTCTAAATCAGAACATATAGCTAGATCTAACATAAACGCTGGTAATTTTGCTCCTTTTATCTCAACTATCTTTCGTTTTAACTTTACAATCTTTATAAATTTTATATCTGGCTTGCTTCCGGTAACTTTCAGATATTTATTTAGAATGTTTGCCTCAATTGCCTCTAAAATTTCACTCTCTGGCTCGTTGAATAAATATTTGTTATTCTCTTTCAATATTACAGGGCTTCTAGTCTTCAAGGTAATTATTTCTGATGAAGGATTTACGTTTTTACTAATTGCAGAATGTATCCTGAATGTATGATCAAAAATTTCAATTTCTTTTGATGAAATAAACAACTCCTGCAAATAAATAACAAGATTAGCATCTAAACTGGAAATCATGAAAATAAATCGTTCTCCTATAAAACCTGTCTTTGTAAATTTTCTTTTTCCCCCTGGCATAATTTGACTCATATTGAATTTTAAGCCTGAGTTGTAGGTATGTAGTTTATCAGCTTTATCCCTGTCTTTGCTCGAAACTAGTGTTATAATTGAGGAATATAATTGATAGCTATGATCATAAGGCATCTCGAATCCATCTGAGTCAAGATTCACTATCAGTTGCATAAAGACTCATGTTCTCATATGTATAAATAAGTTTATGCATTGCATCAATTATTTTATAAGTGATGCAACGTTGCAGAAAAATGCTTTAATATCTGAAACACATAAACTTCTGTGAAATATTCGATTGCAATTTCAGGATTTCAATCAGAACTCATAATAAAGCCGTTTCTTCGTGTAAGGAACCCAATAGATGAATTAATCCTTATTGTAACTAATAATTCAAAATCTCTTGAAACTGCAGATGCAGTTAAAAAGTTACTTGCGTTCAATAATGTTGAGTGTACGCTATTATCAGTAAGTGATATTTTCAACTTTTTTGAAGTGCTTGTTAATCTCGAAATTCTATTGGAAAGAAAAGGAAGACCAAAATGGATCAATGTAAGTGCTGGCCCAGGCATTGCAATTTCATCGCTAACGTTCTTCTCGATTACTCATAATATACCTGTTGTTTTTTATAACAGAGAGAGCGATAAAACGTCTATGGTTGATATTTCAAAATCAAAAGATCTATTTAGAAATGCAAAGAAGAATCTGAACATTCTTAAGTTAATTGAAGAAAATCCACTATCATTGGGAGAAATATCCGAAAAATTAGGGCTTTCAAAACCAACTATATCTAGAAGAATAAGTTTGCTTAGAGAGGCATATCTAGTAGAACCAGTAGTTAAAAATAGGAAAATGACAGTCAAAATCACGGAGACCTCACGAAAACTTTTAGAAAAGCAGGATTTCTTCTAAATTAAAAGAAACTTCAGCAAGGTTTATAAGCTATTCTGTTCTCTTTAACATAACGAGATTTTCCAAAACCACCCACCGAAACCCTTTTTCGTGACCTCATGATCAATATCCATGAACCTTTATCACCTCAGATTATCAGAACTGTACAAGGGGATTGAAGCACTTGACGATCCCGTGACAGGCATATCAGATCACATTGACTTCGAAAGGATCAGTCCAATTCTTTAGGATCTATTTACAAAAGACATGGAGAAGCTTGAAAGGCCAAACTAGGATCCACTTCTCATGGTAAAAATACTGTTTCTTCAACAACGGTACAACTTCTCCGATCCGCAGATAGAAAGGGAGATCAGGGGACACGATATCCTTCCTCAATTTCTTGGGATATCCTGAGAAACTGGCGGACAGGAATACCATATGGTATTTCCGTGAGAAATTATCCAAAACGGGCAAGGATCGTCTTTTATTCAACGAGATAAGAGATCAGATCATTGCGATACGGATAAGAATTAAGAAAGGCACAATGCAGGACGCTTCATTCATTGGGGCAGACAGAGAAGAATATGGCAAGCCAAGAGGAAATGATGCAAACGTAAAAAGATCAAGGGATAGTATATTGAAATTGCTTACACCCTCGTAAAAGTCGCATCCTTTATAAGTGCGTGGATTGAAACAGGTCAAAGAGAAGTCTATCTCTGGCAACCAGATGTCGCACCCTTCAGGGGTGCGTTGTCAACGCCAATTGAATATCTTCCAAAAACGGCGAAGTAAAAGTTTCCAAAATCGCCAGTTAATTCTTTCCTCTTTCCATTATGGAAATGATGATTTGACTGTTTAACGCGGGGGAGTGGTATTTGATTTAAAGACGTGACAAAGGAATGCCCCTCAAAGATATTACGAATGAAATGATGATGAAAATCCAAATGACACCTAAATATGCGAAAACGAAGAGACACTTGGAATTTAGCAAGAAGAAAGGGTTTTCTCACATTAACCTTATATAACGTATTTTTTGGGTAAGATAGACTTATACAATATTTCTATAGAGTAGATTTTGAAATGGAGAATTGCATAATTTTATGCTGTTGAACTGGAAAGAGATACATTTGTAATAGATTCATTGAGTAGATTGACCCTGAAGAAACAAGAATTGATTTGTGTCCGATATTTAGAGTGATCAAACTTTTGTCTGTAACTGAATAAAAGGTTCATCCTTGGTTTTTTTGAGTGTTGTGGATTTGTCGCATTTCTTCAAAGAAATTATTCAATAGACGATTACGGATACACCATGAACAATGATATATGTAGATCCAACTGAAACGATTGAAAAGCTTCGAGCCATGAATGCAAAGAGAATTCTTCTGCAGTTACCTGATGGTCTAAAACCAAGAGTTTTTGAATATTTTAACGCACTTTCCAAAGAATTCAATGTTATAGTAAGCTCAGAGGGATTCTATGGGGCATGCGATACAGGAACAATGGATGTATATGGCAAAGTGGATTGTATTGTTCAGCTTGGTCATTCTAGGATACCAAACATAGACTATCCTATTCCAGTAATATTTGAAGAATATCTTGAAGAGGCCCAGGAAAACTTCCAGAATGTTGATTTCTCCGTTATTTCCAATTCCGGATACAAGAAGATTGGTGTTTTATATTCAATTCAATACAAGGATACCGCAGAAAATGTAAAAGAACATATGAGAAAGATAGGTTTTGAAGTTTATACAGGCAAAAAGGACAACAGAATATCCTATGACGGCCAGGTATTGGGATGCAATTACAGTTCCCTTCATTCCATATCCGGAGAGGTTGACTGTTTCCTTGTCATAAGCACTGGTATATTCCATTCCCTTGGAGCACAACTCTCCACGGATAAAGAGGTATTCATCCTTGATCTCAATGATCGAAGCCTTACCTCAATGATGGAGAGAACAGAAAGAATCAAGAGGAAGAGATATCTTAGCATCTTTTCAGTGAAAGAAAAAAACAAGTTTGCTGTTGTTGTGGATTCGAAGGTGGGGCAATACAGGATAAAAGTTGCAGAGAAAATTATGGAAATCCTCAAAAGAAACGGGAAGGAGGTTGTTCTTGTCTATACCAATGAATCAAATCCGACAGACTTTTCAAATATGAGAGCAGATGCGGTGGTGTTCACCGGCTGTCCAAGGGTGCCGATAGACGATCAGGAAAGATATGAAATGCCTGTCCTTACAGTAACAGAATTCTTCATGGTGTTCAATGGTAATGGCAATGGAAGATATGTTATGGACGAAATAGTTGGTGTTGACCCAGTCAGATAATTTTCCCTATGAGATAGGTATTTCCCATATCCACTACCTCACAATGAACCTTGGTATATATTCCAATATCGCCGGAAACCACCACTGGCCGGTAAGCGTTATCCCTGCCGACGGAAGTACCTTCTTTCCCTTTCTCTGTAATCATTATTTGTTTTTCCTTTCCAATATGCCTCTCCATATTTGATTCAATAATCTCTTTGTGTTTATTTGTATATGCCTGTGTCCATGATTTTATCTTTTCAGAGGATGGTGTTTTTTCAGAAAAATCCTTGGTGAATGGGCGGGGAGAAAACCTTGTTATGTTGACTATGTCAGGTCTTGACTTTTCCAGAAGATCCATGGTTTCGTTGAATGATTCCTCGTCATCGCCATGATATCCTGCGATTATATCTGTTGAAATAACGCTATCCCTGAATTTTTCCCTGAAGGTCTTCACTATACCCTCAAACTCCTCCCTGAGGTATTCCCTGTTCATAAGTGAGAGAATTCTGTTTGAACCGCTCTGCACAGGAATATGCATGAACTTGAAAACCTTCTCATCATCGTAAGATGAGAGAAGTTCTCCCATTATATCATGGGTATTCCTTGGCTCCATCATTCCAATTCTAAGCTTGAAATCATCATTTATTTGAGATATCTGTGCAACCAATCTTGCAAGGTTTGTTCCCGTGTCTTTTCCATAGGCTGCTGTGTCCAGAGATGTTATTCTTACCTCCCTGATGCCCCTTTCCAGCTGCATTCTGATCTGATTCACAATCTTCTGAGGGTTTCTGGATACAAGCTTTCCTCTGGCTATGTGCGAAATGCAAAAGTTACAGCTTCCTGTACATCCCTGGTTTATTGGTATGCCCTCAAAAATTGAAGGTTCCTTTATCTCAATGTCATCCAAACTTCCAGAATAAAATTTCCTGAATTCCTTCGGATCAACAATATCTATTCTTTCATCTTTCAGGGTACCTGCTGATACCGGAGGGAGACATCCCATGACCTTTACCTTAGAATGTTCTGAAAGCTCTCCAATACGTTTAAGCATCTTTTCTTCTGTGTGCTTGATTACAACACAAGTTCCAATAACACTGATATCTGCTTCATCTGGCGAATCAACTAAAATACCGCCATCATTCAGCATTTTGTTGACATATAGTCCTGTTTCACTCTTGGACAGAGTGCAGCCATATGATTCAACAAATATCTTCTGTACCATTGACCTTGTATTTTATTCAGGTATTAATCTTCTGACCAAATTCATTGAACCTAAATCAAACCAATCAAAAGATCAAGCCAGAAGGCAATGTAAGATCTTTGAGTGCCTGTTACTTTCTCCCTTGTAAATGGTTCCTGATATCTTTCACATTGTTTTTCATTTGAAAGTTTTTGCAGGAAATTGAAATCATGGATTTCATGGAAACCTTTTATTTAGATTTGGATATTAATAGACTGTGCAATTTTACCTATCATCCTTAGGCTTGGGAAGAGAAACTGATAAACTGAAAGAAATGATTCCAGCAAACAAGCTCACCGCCTATATTCCCAATGCCATTGACTATTCCGCTGACATTTCAAGGAGGGACAAGAGCAATAATCAGGACATGAATGATCTGAGATCGGTTGGTCTTATTCCTGAAATTCTGGACCTCAGGGATTATTTCGGGGAGAAAGAAAGTCTTGAGAGATTATTGGAAAACTATGGAGTAATATGGATAAGGGGCGGCAATGTCTTTGTACTCAGACAGGCAATGAAGCTAAGCGGTTTCGATGAGATAATTAAACGCCTGAGAAATAAGGATATGCTCTATGGCGGGTACAGTGCAGGGGTTTGTGTTCTTTCACCATCAATTCGTGGTCTGGAACTTATGGACGATATTTCCCAGAAGCCCTATGGCAATAATGTTGAAACCGTATGGGAAGGACTTGGTTTGATTGATTTCTCCGTTATTCCCCATTACCGCTCAGATCATCCTGAAACAGCCTCGGCAGATCCAATCGTTCAATATTTTGTGAAAAACGGAATACCTTTCAGAACCATGAGAGATGGTGATGTTATTATTATTGAGTGAATTCTGAAATTCCAAAAGAAATAAAAAAGGAACGCGCTTTCATGTAATGATAAGTCTACTTTTCCATGCAGGTCAATGGAAGGGATAACGAATATAAATTTATTTTTTCAAATTTATCAACGATGAGAATTGTCATCCTCATTGATTTCAAACCAGAACTTGATTGGCTGCATATATCTTAAAGTGAAAATTTCCACCATTCTCCAAGTTGACGATATAAATAAATCGATTATTCTTGTATCTCTATTCATGAAATCTTTTTCATTTCGTGAATCATTGATAAATATATTTCAGCTTCTTCAGGTGTTCTAACATGTATCTCGAAAGGATACTCAAACCCATTTTCAGTGAGGTCAAAGAGCATTTCACCATATGGAACACGCGTTACTACAAGGATATCAATGTCGCTGGCCAAATTGTGTTTTCCAGTAAGTGCGGAACCAAAAAGATATATCTGTGAGTCTTTGTCCATGTTCTTGACAACCTTAACAAGTTTGTTCAGTTCCGACTGAAGGTTGTCCCATATCTTCCTCTTCCTGAAGGTTTCACTGACACGCATTTCTAAGTTCATCAGTAATGACCTCCGTCATTTCATAAAGTTTCCTTACATCGCCTTCATCGAATGATTTTTGAAAGTATCTGGAAGTTGAATATGCATCTTCCAACATGTTCAGTTCAAATGAATACTGATTTAGAATATGCTTTACTTTTTCTCTGCATCTTTCTTCTGAAGATTCCTGTGCAAGTTTAAGCAGATCTCTTAAACTGTGAGTCCTGGGATAGTCCTCTGCGCCGGCCAACAAAATTGATATCAGGTTTAATTCCAGTGACTGCTGAAGACTGAATGTGGCCAGATCGTAGAATTCTTCATCGATTTGCAATTTTGCAGTTATCATGAATCTATCTGCTTTCTATGAGAGAAACCGGGCAAATTCTTCTGACAACATCCTGAATATACCATATTCAAAGCATATATAGCTATCACCTTTTGTTGGAAGTTCAGGTTTTTGAACTGCATTGATTACAGACATATTTCGGGCGAGCTGTCTCTTTTGATTTCATGTATGTTTTTTGGAATGTAGATATGTTTTCGGTTCTTGAACAGTTGTTTGTTAGATCCTTTACATCGGAAGAGATTTTATTTTTCTCTATCTTCCGGCAATTCCATCCTTTCTCTGACTGCATGTCTTATTCCGTTCCCCCGCCACTATTTTCATGTGGTTGATCAAGCGTGGATTTCTCATGCCAACGAACCGATTTACGTATATGTTGCTTCTCCATCTATTTTTCATTCACAATTCCTTTGCATCGTAATCTCAGTGTAATTATCGCCTCCTAAAAATTCTATATTTTAGGTGTCATGAAAGAAGTTTTGTTGACTTAGATAGTATGTTAACATCACCTATTATTTTTTCCATATCCTCCGGCTTAAATTTCTGAGCCATGTTTCCCCTTGATTCCATGTTCTTCAACTTCCTTTCATACAGTGTTTTAAACGCGTAATCATCAACAAAATGCTGATTCTTTGACAGCATTTTGAATATTGTTACAGCAAGTTTCCTTGCCACTGCTATTATGGCTCTATTCTTTCCGATTCTCTTCTTCAGTTTTTTATATATTTTCTTGAAGGTCGGAGATAGCTTAATCAGTGTATGTACCGAATTCACAAGGAAGAATCTCAATACTGATGGTCCGGATTTTGTAGCATGTCCATATATTGCAGTGGTTCCACTCTGATCAACCCTTGGAACAAGACCGGTATATGAGGAGAAATGTTCAGCATTAGGAAATCTTGTTATATCTCCTATTTCAGAGTATATGCCAAGAGCGGTATAATAGTCAACACCTGGTATTGTCATGAGTATTGCAATTCCTTCAACTTCTTTACCCATTAATGCAAGTTGATCCTGTATCGTTTTAACACGGGCATTAATGTCATTGAATTGTGATATTAGATCTACAAGAATCATATTGTCAGCATTTGACATCTTCTTGGATGATTCAAGTATCTTATTGAGGGATCGTTTACCGAATATGTCTGTTGCTGCTATGGATATGCCATTCCGTGTGAGAATTGCATGAACCCTGTTCTTTATAGCGGTTATATCCTCACCCAGTGATCTGCGGTATCTTATCATTGTTCTCATATCATCTATCTCCTTTGTGGGAAGGTATGATTCGGGAAGATCGCCTGTGCGAAGTAATTTCGCCAGAATCCTCGCATCATTCTTATCAGTCTTCTTCTTTGACTTGAATATAAGTTTCAGTTCCTTTGAATTTGCAAGGTGCAGATTGAATCCATTATCCCTTAACATGTGGGCAATATATTTTCCTGCAGTTGATGTTTCCACTGCAATTTCACTATCTTTATGGTATTTCTTCATGAAAGCTGTCCAGTTCTCCTCTGTGTTATCCATCTTATATTCTTCTACAATCTTTCCATCATTGTCTGTGACGCAGACAGATTCACTAAGTTTATGTGCATCTATTCCTATATACATTCCGTTACCTCCTTGGTAATTCCGGGAAATATGTGGCCGGTAAACACTCTACTATTCGTCCTCTTGCGAGGGCATGGTGTCGGTCCGTAAGCCACCAACCTAAGAAGCGAGTTCGAAACTCATAGATTAGTTCGGTGGCCTATCCCGGACCCGTACTCCGCACGTTATGGAGTACGATCAAAAAACTTCTTTCATAGTAGTAGATAAATAAAAGCGCGCGTTAAGTGCACATTTCAAAATTGAAATTTTCCTTATGCTGAGAACAGCAGGTTTGATTGCCTTCACAATGGATTTCCTGTTGTTCTCACATTTCAGATATATGGCGTCAAAATACTCCTAGATTTTTTCAAAGACACATATTACACCTAGGAGGTGTATAGGGCGGTTCTTCATCACCAATATCTATTTTTTTGCATTGAAACGGAAATTATATTCCACTACGAGATACTTTCTCATAAATCCAGAAAAATACCGTATGGACCACCCCGAGTAAGTGGAAATTCTAAGTCTGTTTTGACGCCATATTTTCAGATGTATTGCTTTGGAATAATTCATATACTTTTAAGGATTAATCTTTTTATCTTCGCTTGAAATGAAGAGGTAGATTATGACAAAAGAGAATAACTTTCTATTTATTAAATTTGAAGGAGTCCAAAAAAGCGAAGTCCTCGAGGGTATGGGTTTTGAAGTTGATTCCCATGGCTTTCTTCTAAGAGAAGGTAAGCATGTCAAAACTCACGACGGATCTGCAAATGTTAAAGTTGACGATGTTAAAGCGGTATTACCAGGTTCCTTAGATATTATAACAGATCTGATTGAAGCTGAAGATTACTTCAAAACCTATTAGTTGTTATGACTTCTATTGGTTTTGTAGCATGGTTAAAAAAGTTT
Organism: Thermoplasmata archaeon; assembly: GCA_021809755.1. GTDB lineage: Archaea > Thermoplasmatota > Thermoplasmata > Thermoplasmatales > Thermoplasmataceae. The sequence continues at coordinate 15,368 of JAJZJZ010000002.1, read as the reverse complement.
ATAACTAGAGTTTATTCTTGGTTAAAAATAACCCTTACTGATGCAGACAATGGAAACACCATAGAAATCAATGGGGATAACGTAACCCAAATAACTGATTTTGGGGATTTGAATAACATAGTAATAAACAACAACAAAATAGTCAATATAATTTTAAATGAGAAGGACCCAACCTTTAACAGACATATCTTTAATGAACTGTTAGAAAACTTGGGTTCTGGCATAGATAATCATGAAGGTTATGGTATATCCTTTGATAATGGGGTTTCGGTGATACGCTTTACTAAACTCCTTGAACCTCAAAAGGAAGCCATAAAAATATTTAAAAGAGCGGGATGGCCAGAGGATTTACTTAATGCATTGTCAATTGCATTCAAGATAATTAATCTCGAGGATAATGGAAAATATGATAACGCGAAAACTCTAATGAATGGCGCTTTAAATGGTAAATTTGGTCAAAACATAAGAAAACTTTACAATCTTGCAAGAGCAGGGTATATAGATGGTTTTGTAATGGATACCTATTTTTCTCCAGCTTCCTATGGAGCAAAATGGATATTGGAAACGTTAAATTACTTCCCAAATGCTATTTTTGTAGATGATAATAGCTCCATGTCCGAGATAATAGAGGCACTGAGCATGCGCCAGGTAAAAGAAATAAAGAAAGTATCGTTGTTCGCCAGAGGAAGGAAAATAGAAACTCTTATGGCTGGATACTCTGGATATATAGATAAAAACGTTGGAAACCGTGAGAACAAGGAAAGGCCCCCATTTCATATATACATAATTAGTGAAAACGAAGATTACACGATTGGCTGGTCTAGAGCTAAAAGGCTCGTGCTGAAGCTGGAAACCGTAAGAGAGGCCTCTTCTGAATTGTTACAAAAATGGGCTTCTGACCTTAGCAAAGCATAGTAATAATTGATCATTTATTTATATCCTTAAGAAATTCCTATCTTTAATGCTCGGGATTGACGACCTATATGTTCCAGTATTCATGCTATATATGGAATCCGTGAATGTGCACATACGCAATTTTAGATAATTAACAAAAAACACATCAAACAAAGGGTCCGCAAGAAACAATGTTAATGTTTGTCATGCGGAAGTCAAGTTTTAACCTAAGATGTTTATTAAAGAGCGAGTAAAAAGTTCCAGATTATAATCCCTCCATGCATTCACACTAATTGTGGTTGCTTTGTATAAGTTAGTTTGGAATGTTATGCCCATTACAATAAAGATCATATGAGCAGTGCAGCCACGATGGATAGGATCAGGGTCACCATTATGTAAATAACATATTGTCTTACATTTCCATTCATTATCCTCAGGGCGATTAACCTTGATATCCTTTCATATTTCCTGAATATGGATAGAAATGTGAGATATACCATATCAAACCTGTGGGATGAATAATCTTTATGGATAAATCCTTCAATCCTTGGAAAGAGTCTAAAGAATGTCATTCTTGCAGGGTTTGAATAGTTGAATGAGTTATATGTTCTTCCTCTTTCAAGCCCTCCAGCCCAAGGCTCTACCACCCTGACGTTTCTTGGCCTGAACAGGTATATGCATGAAAATATAACAGCAAGCGATATGATTGAGAATGTTGGGGTCAACACACCAAAGGTATTTCCATCATATGGGGAAAAGATGGTGAATCCGTTTGGGAATATCTCACCGCCCGTTAGAAAATTCACATTTGAGCCCATGCCGGAAATCCCACTGAACAGCATGAAGAGAAGCGGTGTCATTAGAGGCAAAACGATGAGAAGATATCCTATGCCGTAGTTTTTCCTTGATTCAGGTGACAGTTTCATCTTTGGGGATGCTGTTCCAGAAAAACCAACAAACTTCGTAAATACGACGACAGAAATACCTGCACCAAGTGCTGAAAGGGCTCCTGCTATAACTGCAATGATTGCGTAATACTGAGTCATGGTCAGTGATGAGATGAACAGACTTTCCAGGAGCATCCACTCCCCTATTCCGCCGCCAAGTGGAGCAAGACCCATCAGGGATATTGATGCAATGATCAGACCGCTCTTGGACATGCTCCTCCACTCCCTGCTGTTGAAAGAATCGGAATTGAAAGCGGTTGAACTCAGTATTGTGGATTTGCCTATTCCATGCATGAGCGCATATATTGCAACACCTATGACTGCGAAGTTTCCAAGATTCCAATGGCCTGTGGCAAATGAGAGTGTCGATACCCCAATCAGAACGATCATTGCACCAACATTCTCCACTGTGCTGTATGCCGCAAGCACCCTGGGATTCTCCGCAGCACTTGCATATATGGCCCCTGCAAAAACGGATATTGCACCTATGATGATCATGGCAAGAGGTATTGCCTGAAACTGCAGTGCAGAAAGGCTTGCCTCTTCAACCGCATAGATTGAAATTGTTGGAATCAGAACGCCAATGAGAATTGACATGGATGAATCTATTCCGCTCATACCAAGGGAATACCATTCTGATGCCTGAAGAGGAATTATGCCGGCCTTTACAATGAATCCGGATATCCATAGTGAAATAGCAAGAGGATTGCCAAAGAGTGCAGTTAATGAGAATGATCCTGCTGATGCGAAGGAAACAGCCGCTCCAAGTATGAGTAAAACCGTGCTGAGTTCACCCACAGATATGAAAACATATGAGGAGAGGAGCTCTCTCCTGTTGTATAAACCTAGAATGAACATGGCCGATATTGTGAAAGTTTCCCAGAATACGATTAATGTGATGGAATTTCCTGAAAAGAGAGTTCCAAGTATGCCGAAGAACAGGAATCCTGCAAAGAAAGCCCTTGTCCTTGTCCAGTTTGCAATAACTGTGTTAATACCTGATATGAACCACACGGTTGAAATAATGAGAAGAAACGCTCCCGATAGATGGCTTATGGAAATAGAGAAATGATCCATGGTGAATGGATCAATTAACAGGTATCCTGTGAGGTACAGGAGACTTACCAAAATGAGGATTATGGAACCCGCAATTGTGGATATTCTGTGAATTTTCCTGCTGTATGTTGATATTACAACTAGGAAAGCGATTATCCCGGGAAGAATTATGATATTCATTTGAACCCCCTCGCTTTCTGAACTGCATCGATAATTGTGAATGGATCAGGAGGACATCCGGGAACGGTCACATCGACCCTGAGCGCCTCTGATACAGCTTTCCCCAATAAAGATCCTGAAATGGCACATGCACCCACTGCAAATACAATCCTTGGCTCTGCCATTGCTTCATAGGCCCTTTTCAGGGGTTCCCTCATGTTTTCTGTGAGGATACCGGAAACCAGTAGTGCGTCAGCCTGCCTTGGTGTATTTGTAAATGATATGCCTAGTCGGGCAATATCGTATTGCGGACTTGCAATTGTCATGATCTCCACATTGCATGCTCCACACGTACCCACATCAATCTGGTATAACCTTATGGATTTCTTCAGTGCTTTAACAGAGACAGATGAAACCGATCCATGGATATCCGTGGATGGCTCATATTCAGGATAGCACAAACCGCAGGAAATGCAGCGGTTTGCATCCACCCTTCCCTCTGCAATTGCATCTACCGGACAGTATGGATCCTGCCTGCCCTTTGTGTAGATTGGTAAGGTTGACCATGGAGATGCAGACTCATTCTTTCCCTTTGGAAACTTTGATGTTATGATGCCTTTCTTAAATGAGCGGAGAATCCATGCCTTCATAGAAGATCACCCATTTCACAGATCCATATACCCAGACTTTCATACCCAAATAGAAAGTCTGCGAATGTATTCCCGCCAATTGATTCTGCAAAAGCCTCCATATTCAAAATAGATGGGCTTCTGAATCCCATTGCAACCAGTTTTCCACTTTCAGTTTTAATGATCATGGATGCATCGCCGGAAGGTGTTTCCATATACCCTCCTGACATGAATGCACTTCCTTCATGATTGACAGAAATATTCATTTTAAGATTCTCCGCATGGGATAATACCTGTTCAATAATACCCGCAGATTCCTGAATCTCCCCTGATCTCACAATGAAACGGGCAAGGGCATCTCCTCCATCCGCGGTTATGGTCTGAAATTCAAGATCTTCATAATATCTGTGAGAATTCCTGCCATCCTTCTTAATCCCCGCTCCCCTCATTGTGGGACCAGAACTGTTTTCTCCCCTTATTATGGCAGATTTATCCAGGCGATCTATAAACACCCTTGAATCCATTAGCGTGCGGAATATTTCCTTATATTCGTCGCTTATCTGCCTTACCTTCTTCTGGAATCCTTTAATGTCGACAGGTCTGCCAATTCCCCCAATACGATTTACCCCGAAGAAATACCTGTGACCGAAAACAGAGGCAAAGGTTCGCAAAAGCTCTTCCCTGAGGAGAAGAATATTCATATGAGCAATATTCTGGGATGCCCCTCCTGTTAGACGTGATGCCACAAACAGATGAGATGAGATTCTCTCAGCCTCCATCATTGCAACTCTGAGGTATCCGATCTCTTCAGGAACATCCAATCCAATGCCACTTTCGCAAATGTTACAAAACATGGATGAATATGCCGCAGAATGAACGCCATTCATTCTTTCTATCCTGAGAAGTGCTTCACTCATTGATAAACCCCATAATTTTATTGATCTGTTCTTGTAACCTGCATCATAGGATACCTTCTGGATCCTTTCCCCCTGGGTGAGAATGTCAAAATATACGCTTTCAACCATACCGCCTGAAGATGGCCCATAGGGAAACACAGAAAGAGTGTTATTGTCAGGTGTTGAGATATTCTCCCTTTGCATTCCCGTAGTATTACTCTGAGCCCGCAATACCGGTAACTCTGTAAATCGGTCAAGGGTGTAGAGAGAATTTCCTGATTCAATGAATGCAATATCTTTCTGCCTCATAATATCCCCACCATGAAGAGAAATGCAAATATTGCAGAAACGCTAACTGTGGCACCTGTAATGGATATCTGCTGTGCTGAAATTTTTCCAGTGAATGCAGGAGGTGCAATGCTGAATACCATCTTCAGCACCTTATAATTAACGGAAAGGAAGATGATCACCAGAAGTATTGCAAGGAAAGCCATCACGCTACCAAGACCATGGGAATAGAGTGCGGACAGAATGAAAAATTCACCCAGAAAAGTGCCAAAAGGAGGTGCACCCGATACGGCCAGTGTTGACAATATCAACGTATAGGCTGTGAATCTCTGCTCACCCCATACATTCTGGATACCTGCCATATTTCTTGTCCGGAATGATTCAATGAGATTCCCGCTGGAATAAAATGCCCCGGCCTTGGCAAATGCATGTGTCATGATGATGAGAATGGAACCAAATAGGGCAACACCACCAAGGACAAATCCCAGAAGAATGAGGGCCATGTTTTCCATTGTGGAATAGGCAAACATCCTCTTGATGTCTCTCTGTGATGCCATGACCAGAGCCACAAAGAGTACCGTTATGATGGAGAAGAACACCCCTGCCTGAAATATTAAGGTTATGTCAACTGTCTTTATGATGATGTAAATTGCATATACCGCTATGGGAAGAAGAACCGCTGAAAACATTGCACTTATTTCAGACGGTGCCCTGCCATGTGCATCTGGAAGCCATGAATGCATGGGGAAAATTCCCCCCTTTGTTCCGAAGCCGATGATTCCGAACAGCGCAGCAAGGAAAAGTATCTGTGAAGGCTGCGATGAGGCGCTGAGGAGTGTGGTGATTTCAAGCGTTCCAAAGACCCTGTAAATCAATATTATTGAGATCAGGGCGATTGAAAGACCTGCAGATACAATGATGATATATCTCCATGCGGCCTCCATGTCTGCTGCCTCACCCTCTATGATAATGAGTATTGCACTGGATGCGGTTGTACCTTCAATGCCTATCCACATGAGCCCAAGATTGTTTATGACCAGAGAGAAAAGCATGGTAAAAGCGAAGATGCCTATCATTGACATGTGAATCCTCAGATGCTTTGATTCTCCAAGTTTCCTGTGATATCCTGATCCGTAGATCACGGAGAATACATATATTGATGAAACGCAGATGAGGATATACCTGTTAATATTGTTGAGATAGAAATATGAGTATGTCCCTGTGTTGAAGAGAAATACATATGATGTGAAGAGAAGCGTTATGAAAGCCATTGCGATGGAAATCTCCCTGAAATGCCTGAAAAAGTATGAAATTCCCGATATGACTGGTATACTAAGCATTAACACAATTGCATATGTTCCGTCTATGATCATCCCATCATCTCCTCGAACACCTGACTTTCAGGCTTATCAGATATTATTACCGTTGAAACAATGAGAAGGGCAAGGACATCAAGCAGTACGCTAATCTCAATGACCAGAGGCATGGATATAATTCCAAGGCCAAGCATCACGATGGCGTTTTCTTCTTCCATATACCCAAGAAACTGGGAGAATTTACTCTTCCTTGATCCGATAAGAAACAGTCCCTGAAAAAGGAGGGCGAAGCCGCCGTCCCCTATGGTTTCATATCCAAGAGGCGTGAAAAGTATACGATAGGTGATAAAGGAGAATATGAGTATGAGAATGCTCACAACGCTGAGAAATGAGGCGTCGCCAAATCTTTCCCTTGATACGAATTGGTCCGGAGAAAGCTTTGCGTTAAGAAAGGTGCTTGTTAAAAATGCCCTCAGTATTATGATGAGGATTCCAAGTATAACCAGCTCTATGTCAGAGTTCCATATTCCAAGAACTATGATATATACCGACAAAAGGATGGATTGTATGGTGACGATCCTCACCTTGTGCGACATGAATGTACCAAGCTGTGCCCATATTGCACTGAGAATTATGGCCGCGATTATGAGATCAAGAACCTCCTGGTTTATCATGAAAAACCTCCTGCTACAAAGAGTGTGACGGATAGAACTGACAGGATGAATGATAGGGAGAGGAAATCTGCAATCTTGAATATCCTGATCCTTGCTATGCTCTGCTCCAGAAGAACAAGCAATACGATGAGGACAAGCCATTTAAGGAGCATTATGGGGATATCCACAATGGACCCAAGAAGCCCGGCCTGAAGACCCCATGGGAAAATAAAGACATTCAGGAGAAGTGATCCAAGGAGATATTGCTTTATCATGGATGAATACTTAATAAAGAACAGATTTCTCCCACCGTATTCGTATATCCTCCCTTCCTCTATCATACTCAGTTCTGAAAGTCCGTTGCTTTCAACAGGCAGCTTTCCCGTTTCAAAGATGAAGAATAGAAGGAATGCGATTGATGCCAGAATATGAGTAAGTGAAAGGAAAAGATAGCTGTTAGCGGTTAGATCGGCATTTGTTATGTATGGATTATTTGTGCCCGTTTCAATTGCCACCGCAAAAAATACCACAATAAGCGTTGGTTCTGCCAAAGCAGAGAATATGGCAGATCTGCCGGCACTCATTGCAGTAAAATTGCTGTTGTTGTCCAATGCACCTAATATGGTCAGCACAGATGCAAGCGTGAAGAGCATTGCACCACCAAGGAAATCTGCAAGTGGTGCAAACACCGTATATCCGGGTTGCACCGGTATAAGGAAGGCAAGCAGCACCATCAATGATAGAACTATCATTGGAGTATTCCTGTGAATAAAACCGGAATTCCTGCTTATGATTGATTCCTTCCGGAAATATTTTGCAAGATCGTAATATGGCTGGAAAATAGAAGGCCCTTTCCTGAATTCCGTTTTTGCCTTTATGTTTTCATAAATGCCTGCAATGAGTGGTGAAATAAATAAAATACCCAGCACCTGAACTGCTGATTCAAGAATAACCTGCAACATACATACCAGATAATTTCATAATAATGGAATTGTCTGCAGATGTTAATCAAATACTAAAAGTTATAATGAGTTTAAATAGCACTTATAAAAATATTGGAGAGATGTTTCTGTTTGTCTTTCAACTCTAAAAAAGGGTAACTGGTCAGTCTGATGTGCCCAAAGTTTTCTCTGGAACCGCTCAGATATACCAAAAGATCCTTATATCATGAGGACATTATATTAATGAAATGATTATACTGGTAGCTGATATCCCGAGAGATCAGGAGATAATTGAGAAGTTCCAGCGTGCCTACGAGAATCTTCGAAAGATTGTTGACAAACTAGAGGATGAAAACAGGAAACTAAAACGTGAATTGGATGAATACAAAAAAAGACATCCTTCTAGTATAGGAATAAAGAACGGAAAGACATATGATCTGGCAATACAGAAAACAGCAGAATCTCATAATATGAATCTTCATGATCAGGAAAAGAAAAGACCGGGAGCACAACCTGGTCACAGGGGACACTTCCGCATGAGATCAAAACCGAACAGGAAGATAAGGATTCATCTGGATATTCATGAATGTCCTGAATGCCATTCATCATTGAGAAGAAAGGGTACAAGGAAACGTATCATAGAGGATATACCCATCATAAAGGCAGATATTATAGAATATAAGATGAACCGTCTATATTGCGGTAAATGCCATAGGATATACGAACCTGATATACCTGACGCATTATCAGGTTCGACTCTTTCAATAAGAACAATGCTCACCGTTGCTTATTTCCGCATAGGAATGAGGATGAGTATTGAGAATGTCTCATCAACCATGATGAATGTATTTGGCATCCGTATATGTGAAGGTGAGATTCAGAATATTCTCTCACAGCTATCAGATTCACTTGGAGAAGAATATTCTTCTCTTTTACATGCAATAAGAAATGCACCTTCAAGACACATGGATTCAACCTCATGGAGAATAGCCGGCAGCCCATACAATCTATGGACATTCCTCACCAAAAGCGAGGCAATATTCACTGTGAGAAAGGGCAATGGTCATGAAGTACCATTGGAGATTCTTGCTGATCACAAAGGAGTGGATATACACGACAGACATTCCGCATTTGAAAAGTTTGCATCCAAATCGAAAAACGATCAGCAATATTGCTGGTCACATATCATATGTGATGGAAAGGAACTTGAAGATTTCTACGGAGAAGAGGGTGGAAGAATAAAGAGATCCCTTCAAACAATATTCCATGAGGCAAAGGAATATCATGGACATGGTACCATGAAGGATGTGGAGAAGCTTCATCATGATCTCACATTCCTTCTTACTTCCCATTATGAACATAAGAGATCACAAAGATTTGTGGAAAATCTCCTGAAACGAAAGAAAGAGTGGCTGTTACAGTTTGTGATGAATCCTGATGTTGAATCTACGAACAATAGAGCAGAAAGAGGTCTCAGACCTTCCGTGATTTACAGAAAAGTATCAGGAGGATCACGATCTGAACGTGGTGCTGAAGTATATACGAGAATATTCTCAATATATTATACATCAAAATTAAGAGGGAATAATTTCATCGCAGATACCCCGTCAGTTATGAAAAGAAAAGCAAGACTCGGATAATGGATCAGGAACATCAGACTGACCAGTTACAAAAAAGGAAAATAAAAATTACTATGGAATTATTTCTTCCTTTTCTTTCCTCTTCCATACTATGAAGGATATTAATAACACCCCTACTATAGTTCCTATTACAACATATATCTCCTCTGTGGTCAATACGGATGCGGGATTTGACTTGAATGCAATGAATATGGAAACATTTTTTCCGTTTATTAAAGGTGAACCGGATGTTGGAGATACAGTATATCCAGATACATTTCCAATCTTGTATGTGTGACTTCCGTTTACCGCCGTGAATATAATTGATGAATTTGTTGAGTTTTGAGTTAAACCATCAAACGTTACAGACCATGATGTCCCTGATTTTAATCCAGTTTCAGTAAATGTTACATTATACAATACCTTTGAGAAGGTGATTGCTTCAGATAACGCTTTTCCGATTACTTGGAATTCGTATGTGTTTGTAGCATAGATCTTATGAGGTGTCCCAATTAAATAATAATATGTTCCATTTGTGAGTACCACAGTAAATGATGACCCAGCGGATAACAGTCCTGATGATGTTTGACCGGTTATGTTAACAAACCAAGTTGTATCAGAGGGTAAGCCTGTTTCAGTGAAAGTGATTGAATACTTGTACAATGCAAATGATACCGATTCGGTTAAAGACGCTCCATTTACAGTGAATGAACCTGCATTGGCATGGTATATCTTGTCGTTTGTTGCTATGTTGTATTGATATGTTCCGTTGATTAAAGAGAATGAATAGGATAAGGTACTTATTGCACCTGATACCGCTTCGTTAGAGAGATTCACATACCACAGATCACCTGATGGCAATCCTGATTCTGAGAATGTAACTGAATATGTGTAGTATGAAAATGATACCGATTCGGTTAAAGACGCTCCATTTACAGTGAATGATCCTGCATTGGCATGGTATATCTTGTCGTTTGTTACTATGTTGTATTGATAGGATCCGTTGATTAAAGAGAATGAATAGGATGATCCTGCAGCCAATTGACCTGAATCTGATGATGATTCACCTGTTATGTTCACATACCAGTAATCAATGCTTGGAAGACCTGTTTCAGTGAGGGTAACTGTAAATAATTCTGAGAACTTCACTGATACATTAACAGTTGCTCCATTGATTGTAAAAGTTCCAAGTGCTGAAGATACTTCTAAACTCTTGTTTGATGTTGCGACTGTAAAATTATATGTTCCGTTCATCAAGTCGGTTGTGTATATAGAACCGGTAATCTGATGAGATTTCATGCCGGTTGAGAGGTTTACATACCATGAATTACCGTAAGGCAAACCCGTTTCATTTATATTTAATTTGAATAATTCACTATAAAATGGTATTTGAATAACATCAGGCGATCCACTGACAGTGGTTTTACCGTATGTTGCACCATATGCATAATATTGCTTGTTGGAGGTAGTGCTGGTATAATTATAAGTGCCATTTACCAGATATATATTAAAAGTTCCAGCTTCATTTATTGGTCCTGATGATGCTTGACCGGTTATGTTCACATACCATGTTGCATTTGATGGCAGACCCGACTCTGTGAATATCACTGAGTATTTGGATTCTATTTTATTTGTAGAACTATTTATGACGGAGAGATTACCAGTATTGTGAAGATAATTTGTCATGTGTATATATCCATTTTCGGAATCAAATACCCCAGAACGAGGATGATTGAACGTACTTGTATTGGTACCTGTGCACCTATTTCCATGTAATAAACTATTATTGGAATGAACTCTGGTGTATTGGACACTTCCTCCCTTAACTAAATTATTACTTGAAGAGGAGAAATGGATAAAACCTGAAGATGTTCCAGCGCAGTGTGGTATATTAGGTTCTGAATTTATATTTAGAGTTTCTGCCGATGTTGCTAAAAAGGCAAAGACAATAACAATGGAAAATATCTGTAGGATAAACTTCATTCTATAATAGGATATCTTCCCTATTTTTAATTTGGATGTCACGTATTAAATAAATGAGCGCTTTTAATCAATGTTCCAATGCTTAATCCCTGCACGATTTGTTTCGTCTAATATTTAATATCTATAAGGTCAACTTTGAATAAATTCCATAATATTTGATTTAGAGATTGAGCGTTAAAATTACCATACGCTGAATTAGAAACAAAATGACATATGACCATAAAATAAAATTAGAAATTTAGGAGGAAAGAATCACTTCTTCCCTGCAATCTTTACCCCGCTCATAATATCAACAAATTCCTTTTCTGTGAGTTTTCCTGTTTTCAGAACGAGATCCTTTATGGGCTTATGCGTTTCAAGGGCCTCTCTCACAATCTTTGCAACTGCATCGTATCCCAGATATGGGTTGAGTAGAACTGCTGAACCAAAACTCTTTGAGAGATTTTCCCTGCATGCCTCTTCGTTTGCACCCATGCCGTCAATGAGAAGTGATCGAAGCATGCGCATTCCATTTGTCATTATATCCATTGATCTGGAAAGTTCATAGTCTATACCAGGCATCATTACATTGAGTTCAAGCTGGCCTGCCTGCACGGATATATTGACAGATTGCTGAGCTCCAATTACGGAATGACATATCATATTCATTGCCTCAGCAATGGACGGGTTAATCTTTCCCGGCATTATTGATGAACCCTGTTGAACTGCAGGTATTGTTATTTCATGAATGCCTGCACCCGGTCCAGAATACATCAATCGAATATCGTTTGAGATTTTTGTGAGGTCAAGTGCCAGGTTGGTCACAGCATTCATCATTCTTGAGAAATCTGACTGGAATTCCATTATGCCGGGTAGATTTTCGCTCTTCCTGAAATTGTAACCGGTGAATCTTGATATCTCTGCCACAACCTCGCCTGCAAATCCTTGTGGGGTGTTCACACCTGTTCCTGTTGCAGTTCCCCCGGCATTTAGTTCAAGGATAAATTCTGCAGCCTGTTCCAGTTCCTTAAGTGCCTTTCCCATGGTATAAGCCCATGCAGAGAATTCCATTCCAAGGGTCATAGGTGCTGCATCCTGAAGGTGAGTTCTTCCCGGTTTCTTAATCCCGGAAAATTCTTTAGCCTTCTTTTCCGTGGACAATTTCAAATCCTTCAATTCTTTCACAAGTTTTTCATATTTGAATATGGTGTTAATTCTCATCATGGTGGGATAGAAATCGTTTGTAGACTGACTCATATTAACATGATCATTTGGATGAATAAATGAAAAATCACCCTTTTTTCTTCCTGACTTTTCCAAGGCAAGGTTACATATTACCTCGTTGCAGTTCATGTTGAATGACGTGCCTGCTCCCGCTTGAAATACGTCTATGACAAACTGATCCTTTAATTTACCGGATAATATGTCATCGCATGCCTCTACAATGAACTTCTTCTTTTCCTCTGGTAATGCTCCAAGTTTGTTGTTGGCAACAGCTGCAGATCTTTTGGCTGTTACCATTGCTCTCACATGATCAAAATCTGCGGTGATACCAGATATCTGGAAATTGTTTCTCGCTCTGAAGGTATTTACTCCAAAATACTCATTATCCTCAAGACTTACTTCGCCCAATACATCCCGTTCTTTTCTGGACATATCCATAAATCGCATTTCCATATTTTACATCTTGCCCTAATTCTTGTGCCAATCACATGCAGAGTTCACTGAAAACAGCCTGAAATAGAAGTTCACTGATAAAATCATAAATACATTATTGAGATAACAGATAGATAATAATGAATAAGAACGAAGTTATAGTAAGGATTGCAGGAGCCGCCGGTGATGGTGTTCAATCGGCAGGCCTTATAATGGCAAAGGTATTTTCACGTAACGGCCTTCACACTTCAACATATAACTATTATCAGAGTATCATTAGGGGAGGACAGAGCTGGTACCAGATTCGGGCATCTTCAGAAAAGGTGAAGAATCAGGGAGACGGTCTTGATATCCTTGTAACTCTGAATAAGGATGGCCTTGAAAGGCATACAAACCCCGAAATAAACGAGGGCGGGGCATCCAGCCTAAATGGCATTGCAATATATGATAAATCGTTGACAGGTTTTAAGGAATACAAGGACAGTGTAAAATATTGCCCTGTTCCGCTTTCTGAAATAGGTCAGAAATATAGCAAAAATCCGCTTCTAAAGAACACTGTTGCCCTTGGGGCTGTTTGCGGTTATCTTTCTGCAGATTTTGAGGTTCTGGCTGATATCATTAGAGATCAGTTTGGAGGTAAGGGTGAGATTGCAGAACAGAATGTGAAGGCTGCAAAGGAAGGTTATGAATATTTTGTGAGTACTTACGGCAAATCAGATAAGAAATTACAATACAAGAAAGAGACCAAATATCTCCTTGCTGGAGGAGATTCTGCGGGTCTTGGAGCAGTAAGAGGTGGTCTGAAAGCATTCTTTGGTTATCCTATGACACCAGCATCATCTTTTCTGCATTTTCTTGCACAGCACAGCAAATCTCTTGATGTTTTTGTAAAGGTAACAGAGGATGAAATATCGGCCATAAACATGGCCATAGGAGCAAATTATGCAGGAGTACGCGCAATGACCGGAACCTCTGGTGGAGGTTTTGCACTGATGACCGAAGCTGTTGGAATGTCTGGTATGATGGAGGTTCCTCTCGTGGTGTATGAAGCACAGAGAGCTGGACCCTCAACAGGATTGCCCACGAAGACTGAGCAGGGTGATCTGCTTCAGGTTCTGGGAGCCTCACAGGGAGATTTTCCTAAGGTTATCCTCGCGCCAAGAAATGTGGAAGAAGCATACTATATGATGAGTGAAGCTTTGAATATAGCTGAGATTTATCAGTTGCCTGTTCTTTATCTCACAGACCTTTACCTTGCAGAACACTATGAAACCGTCGACAAACTTGATACAAATTTCAAAATAGATACAGGAAAAATTGCAAAAGATGGTGTGGAGAATTACAGAAGATATGAATTTACCAGCGATGGAATCTCATTCAGGGCTTTACCTGGACAACCTGGTCTTATGCACAATGAGGATTCCGATGAACACGATGAAAGGGGAGATGTGGTAAGCGATGCAGTTACAGATCCATACCTGAGAAAGCTTGCAATGGAAAAGAGAATGAGAAAAATTGAGGAGTATGAGAAAAGCATACCTCCTACACCAACATATATGATCAAGGATGCTGATAGTGTATTAATCCAGTGGGGCTCAACCCAGGGAGCTGTTGAAGAAGCTGTTGATATTCTAAGAGGAAAGGGGGTGAAAATTGGCGTTATTGAGATAACACACCTGTACCCTATGAACAGAGATATTTTAGAACTGGTAAAAGGAAAGAAACACATCATATTCGTTGAGAATAACTACACTGGTCAATTGAGAAGGCTTGTTATGTCGGAATTCAGCATAACAGGGGATTTAATAGTGAAATACGATGGAGAATCATTCTATCCTGGAAAATTGAGTGAAGAAATAGAGGCAATAATAAAGAGATGAAAATATGACAACAATAAGTGATTTTAAAGGAACGGTAAAACCGGATTGGTGCCCAGGCTGCGGCAACTTTGCCCAGCTTACAGCCATATCTGGTGCACTTGCAGAGTTGGGAATTGAACCCAAAGACACTACTGTGGTTTCAGGTATCGGATGCTCAAGCAATCTGCCTGAATATATTAGAGCATATGGTTTCCATGGTATACACGGGAGACTCCTTCCTGTTGCAACTGCAATAAAATGGGTTAATCCAAAACTTACCGTTATAGGATATGGAGGAGACGGAGACGGATTTAATGAGGGGACTCAGCACTTCTTCCATGCTGCAAGGAGAAATACAGACATCACATACATCGTTTCTGACAACCAGATATTCGGCCTTACAACGGGACAGGCTTCGCCAACTTCAGAAATGGGAATGAAAACCAAAACAACACCAGATGGAAACCTAGAAACTCCACTTGATCCCATGACA
>JAJZJZ010000015.1 GCA_021809755.1 Thermoplasmata archaeon | reverse complement strand
ATTATTCATTGAAAGGTACGTGGTTAGGGTTGTGCAATCTGAAAAACCGGTGAAGATTTTAGGGTTTTGCAGAATCTCATCTCTGTCGAGGAATTTCAATATTCTCATAGATTCTTCTCCCCCTATTCTACTAAATATGGCACTTATTTCATGCTTTGCAAATGCGTGATTAACATCATCGGCCCTTAGCTCCGGGTGATCGTAAGCAAAAGATAGATCGTCAAACGCATGTGGAAATATCACCGGGTCCAGTTCAAAATACTTCCTGATGTTTTCTATCCCCTTATTAGCTACCCTAGGAAATTTGTTTGGTATAGTCATGGAAGGAGAAACAATCGCAACCTTGTTCCCGGGCCTTAACCTTTTGGGTTTAGTTATCTTCACGCGGTATAAGTCCGGGTATAATATTAAACATTGACACGAATATTTTTATACCACTTGCCGGGAGAAGGTTAGTAATTCCAGAGAGAACTTATTTCACTTATTCCTAATTTTATTTATCCTCTCCGATTTCTCCAATATCTACAAAATAAAAGACAATAATAAACGACCTCCACAGACCCATTATTTAAGATGGGAATTTGAAGAATAATTCACCTTTTATTAATTGAAGGTAGGGTTCATGAAATTTAAGAGTACAGCATGAATATAACAAAACAAATTACATGCTCTCCTAAAACATTTGTACCCTATAGTTTTCCAATAATTTTGGCATCAAGTACATATATCTTTGAATCTGCAATTTTAATTGGGTTCAAATCAAGCTGATCGATAAACTCTCCGCCGACTTCACCAATGGAGGATATTTTCATTATGAAATTTATTAATGCCTCCCGGTCTATTCTGTGTCCCCTGAATCCATTTCCTGTAAATCTGCCTATTGAGACTTCATCTATCATATGATTGCAATCTATTCTGTTAACGGGAATCAATCTGAAGGTGACATCATGATAAATTTCTGTCATTGTGCCTCCCATCCCTAACATAATAGATAAACCAAATACATTATCCCTTGATAATCCAACAATAATCTCAATTCCCTCCTCAACCATTTCTTCAACCAGAAACTGAGAGTTTGGAAAAAGTGTCTTCATTTTACTCAGTTGATTTTTAAGTTCTTCAAATGTACCTATTCCCGTCTTTACACCACCAACATCGGATTTATGCAGAATGGATTCGTCTGACACTTTTAACACAACAGGATATGAAATATCAAGCTTTTCTGAAATATCGTTAATGATAAAACTGCGTGGAACCAGAATTCCCATATTTTTTAAGGCAGTTTTGATCGAAAATTCAGATTTCCCTTTGGTTTTTATCTCATCAATAAACTCTCTGGCACTATTCATTTCATTCACCGTTCCTAAACATTGAATAATCATAAAGTGCTCTGACAGAATTTACAACCCTTTCAATTGACGGATATGCCGGAATTTGCCTTCTCTCAAATTCCCTGATCAGTTCTGTTCCAAGCTTTGAGCCTATTACGCCCACGATTACCGGTTTCTTTGCATGACAGTATTTTGAAATAACATCCACGATGCCCATGTTCATTTTCGGAGTCTGGGGCAAAGCATACGCTATAATGATATTGACATTTTCATCTTCCTGCAATGCGGATAACACAGAATCATATGCTTCTATTGAACCATCAGCCGTCAAATCCACAGGATTTTCTGCAGACCCGAAAGAAATTATTGATCCTTTGATTGCGTTTTTTGTCTCTGGGGAAAGAGGAGCAATATTCATTCCTATACCGTGTTCAGCGGCTGATACATAATCTGCAGTTATTACCCCAACACCGCCAGCCGTGGTTACGATTGCAACATTTTTTCCTGATGGTAAAGGAGAGTAAGATAGAACTCTTGCATAATCTATGAGTTCGACTTCATTATATGCCCTTGCCACCCCAGCCTGCCGAAGCATTCCCTGAAATATTCTGTCATCTGTTCCCAAGGCTCCCGTGTGCAGAGAAGCTGCTTTAGCTGATGATGTAGTTCTTCCTGATTTAATTACAACGATTGGTTTAACCCTGTTAACATCTTTAAGGGTCTCATAAAACTCTTTCCCATTATGAACACTTTCCAGATATATGGCGATGCTTCCCGTTTTTTGGTCGCTTTTAAAATATTTCATCAGCTCTATCTCATCAACATCTATTCTGTTTCCAAGATTTATGAATGCGGATATTCCAATCCCGAGTTCAGAGATTGAATCCATTGTCAAGAGACCAAGTGCTCCACTCTGGGATATGAATGATATGCTTCCAGACTTTGGAAAGCAAACCCTGTCCGGAGGAGTTAAGGCCGTATTAAGATTCGCGTGAGGAAAATATACACCCACAGTATTTGGGCCGATCAACCTTGTTCCGGAGTTCTTTATAATTAAACTAATCGTCTCCTCAAGTTGTTTTCCTTCTTTCCCGGTTTCTGAGAAGCCTCCGGGAATAAGAACTATGAAGGGAATCTTACATTGAACGGCTTCTTTTACCACATCCAAGGAGAGTGAAGCTGGTACTGCAATAACACATAAATCTACCGTTTTTCCTATATCCTTGAGAGAGGAGTAAGATCTGATATTCAATATTGATGTGGCACTTTTGTTCACAGGATATATTTCCCCATCATATTTTCCTTCTACAAGATTTTTCATAATGGCGTACCCGATCTTCATTGGATTTTCGCTGGCTCCTACTACTGCAACAGATTTTGGGTTCACAAGCTTATCAAACACCCATATTAAGCAGACCAAATATTATTAAACAATTGCCTTAATATTTAGTGTTGAGAAATTTTGATTCACAAGTAAGATGAAAGGTTGAGAACAACATTTCAATGCTTAAGACGTAATTAAGACTTATAAAAACAATTAAATTACAAATCGTTCTTTACAACAATGTTTCAATTTATAACCAATTTAAAGGTTTATGATAATATTATGAAGGATCCAGCCCGGTTTATTTCAAACCTGTCGAACGTGAAATCAGATAAATTCCAGATTTCATTTGCGGTACCTGCCATAAATTTGGAGAAACTTGCAGGATTGTTTCCCGGAAAGATAAAGGCGCAGCATGTGGATTTGAACCCCTTAGGGCCCTATACCGGATCAATACCAATGGAGTCATTGATTGCATATGGAATAAATGGTTCACTCCTCAACCATTCCGAAAAGAGGATTCAAAGTGAAATTATTAAGGATACTATTAAAAAAGCAGAGACATTAAAATTTGATCTCATAGTGTGTTGTGAAAACATCAAAGAAATAAAACTTTATTCATCAATAGGCGCAAGAACTATAGCCTATGAACCTCCTGAACTTATTGGAGGAAATATATCTGTGTCTTCGGCTAAACCTGAAATAATTAGGGAAGGCGTTAAGATTTGCGAAAAGGAAGGTTCATCACTCTTGGTAGGTGCTGGGGTAAAAACAAGGGAAGATGTTGAGTTATCCATTAGACTTGGTGCTCAGGGGATTTTAATAGCTTCAGGAATTACTAAAGCTTCCGATCCTCGATCCGCGTTAAATTCATTAACATTATCATAATTAAGGCAAAATGGTCAAGGCTAAGGAGAATAAGGAGCCCATATTTGTTGAACCAGAATTTAATGAGAAGGAGTTTCTCATAGATGAAAGAAACAGGGCCAAATCAACCTTGATGGTCATTGGTATGGCCGCTTTATTAGGCTTGGCTTCGGGATATATGGAAATTGAAGGTTACTGGTATCTGGCAACTGTAATTTTCATATTTGCATTGCTGTTTTTCTTCAAGCTCCTTCAGGCTTTAAGAATCCATATCCCAAAGAGAACCGGCCAAAAGTTTTTTCTCTTCGCATCATTTCTTCTCACATGGGTAGTGTTCTGGATTATTGCTTTAAATCCGCCACTCAATGTCATAAGCAGTCCAAATGTATCACTACAACAAGACAACTCAAATTCATGGACAGGAATGGCTTCAAGCAATGGGCAGTATATTTTGACCATATCTCCCCATGCTGCCTCTTATAGCATAAGAGCCACATTCAGCTACGTCTATAAAATAACAGATGCCAATGTTTCCCTAATGGTAAATTCTGGAACTTATTCTATTTTGTCTTCTAACTTTAATAATGGTTATCTGTACTTTAATCTGAGTCAGGAATCTTTAGGAATAACAGATTATCTCCATATAACAATGGTAAGCAACGGGAAGACATTTACATCCACTCAAGAGGTTTTCTTTAACTCCTGATGGACAAAAATAAATATGTCAACACGATGGAGGTTTCCAGCAGGTGTAGTGTAGTCTGGTCTAGCACGAGAGCCCTCCAAGCTTTCAACCCGGGTCCAAATCCCGGCACCTGCATTCTACCAAGAAGATTAATACTAGCCAAATTTATTTCGCAGCACTATACAGAGTAAACTTTTATAAGCGTTTATGTAGTTCTTGCGAACATTAACATGTTTGAGTCATTTTCACATTTAGATAAACTTGACAAAAAATTGATTCTAACTTTCAGCTCTGGAAGAGAGGTAGAGGAAATGACCAAAGATCTCAATGTTACCATTCAAATAGGTATCTATATTGGGAAGGAGCGCTCAAGTGGGGATCCATTTATTGCTGATGATGTGGAAATACCCTCGGAAATTGAGCTCCTAATAAAAAAATACAATGGAAAGAGAAAAAAAGGATATTGGATAATACCCAGAGCGATGGATCAGAATGAGGCTGAAATATTCAACAATATAATGTCAATACCATCAATGGTTTCCAATGGGATCGCTCTTCGAAAAGGTATCTATACTGCGGAATTCTTATTTAATAGCACTGACACTGAAAGTGTGTCATCATTAATGCTCAAGATATGTTCAAAAACTGATCATATAGGGATAGAATATCTTGGGAATTCAAAGGGTTATTTAAAAACTCTTCAAGCCTCAAACATTCACAAAGACCTTTACGTAGCAGAAATAGACAGGATACTTACACCTGAAACACTCAAAAAAGAGATTAAACCTCAAGGAGCTACCTGGATTAGAATAATAAAGAACCCTTATGGATCTGAGAGTTTGAAGGCAGTATATTTCCCTTATTCACGCGATCAAAATATTGAAAACAAAACTGAAAATATTTATTTTGAGGACGTTATAGAAAATGAATATGTTAACAAAATGAACACAAATTACATAGATTCCAATATAATTACTCACAGTAGGATTCAAATTCTTGAAGAGAAAAACTATAAGGCAATAGTTTTTGTCCCCAAGATGTTTAGTCTTGAATGGTTAGACCTTTGGAAAAAGACCTCAGACTCTTTGACTGAATGGAAACAGACATTAACCTATTTCTCAGATCTTGAAACGTGGATAGCAAACTCGAGGAATAGGGAACATTGGGAAGTTTCTGCACCGTGAGATACTCATAAGACAGAATTAATGGTTTGTCTATCTTGTGAATATCTTTTCCTCTTTTCAAAAGGGATTCAAAAACTTTAATCACTTTTTGAATCTTCAAGATGGATGATCTATTTAGATGGCACAAGTCTGAACCTTGAAAAACTTCGCCTAATTGCTGAAAAGAATGTACCTGTTGGAATATCCGAAGAAACAAAGGAAAAGGTCAGAAAATCTAGAGATTCACTGATGAAGATAGTCTCCTCTGGCGCCAATATTTATGGAGTAAACACAGGATTTGGAAGTTTGCTTAATGTAAAGATAAAACCGGACAAGATAGAAGAATTACAGAGAAACCTCATAAGGAGCCATTCCGCAGGTGTAGGAGAACCTCTGGATGATAAACATGTAAGAGCTATAATGGCCGTAAGGGCAAACAGTCTATGTAAAGGATATTCTGGTGTATCGATTGAACTGATTGAAAAGATCCTTGAGTTCTTAAACGCTGATGTTGTTCCATATGTTCCAAGATACGGCTCGGTTGGGGCAAGCGGGGATCTTGCACCCCTTGCACATATAGGATTGTGCTTGATGGGAGAGGGTTTTGTCCTCATGGATGGAAAAAGACTTGATACCATAGAAGCCCTCAAAAAAAAGTCCATCGAACCATATCTCTTCAAATCAAAAGAGAGTATTTCTTTCATTAATGGTACAGCAACGATTACCGGCATATTATCACTTGAGACATCAAAGGCCATTGATCTCCTAAAAAATTCCATAGCTTCTGCTTCCATGAGTTTTGAGGCTCTCCGCGGAACCCGAAAAGCATTTCAGGATTGGGCAATCGAAGCGAGAAATCATGCAGGACAGGTAGATATTGCAAAGATCATGAAAGAAATCCTCAGCGATAGTAAAATATGCATGGAATCGGAGAGTAAGAAAGTTCAGGATGCGTACAGTCTAAGGTGTATACCGCAAGTTTATGGAGCTGTTGAAGATACAATAAGATATGTGAAATCAGTATTGGAAACTGAGTTAAACTCAGCGACCGATAATCCCCTTGTCAACGAAAGCGAATTTATTTCTGCTGGAAACTTTCATGGTGAGCCTGTTGCATTTGCAAGTGATTTTCTGGCAATTGCACTTTGTGATCTTGGAAACATGATTGAAAGACGTCTTGCAAGAATAACAGACGAAAAATTAAGTGACCTCCCTCCATTTCTTGTTAAAGATAGTGGATTAAACTCAGGATATATGATAGCACAGTACACGGCAGCTGCACTCTGTAACAGAAATAAGACACTTGCAGTCCCATCCTCAATTGATACGATCCCAACATGCGCCAATCAGGAGGATCATGTTAGCATGGGAACCAATTCTGCAATTAAATTAATGGAACTTGTGAAAAATTTAAGGCAAATTATTGCAATAGAGTACGTTCTGGCTGCACAGGCTATTGATCTGCTTGAGGAAGTTCCCTGTTCCTTCAATGAGGCATTGCGATCGGAAATACGAGAAAGTATAGAACATCTCCATGAAGACAGACCTGTATTCAGAGATATAGAAAAAATGATTGAGGTTATTGAAAATTCAAGGGAATTTGAGAGTATTATTTCTAACATTCGTGTAAATGTATAAGACTTTATCTCAACTCCTTTTTGAGCACTTTTCCAACCACACTCCTCGGAAGGCTCTCCCTGAATTCAATAACTCTAGGAACTTTGTATATTGCCATGTGTGTCGTACAAAATTGCGTGATTTCTTCGTTTGTAAGGGTTTCCCCTTTCTTTAGGACTATTACAGCCTTAACGGTTTCACCCCTGTGAACATCCTTGATGCCCACCACTGCAACATCCTCGATCTTTGGATTCTGATACAACACCTCCTCCACTTCTCGTGGATATACATTATATCCGCCTGCGATGATGAGATCTTTCTTCCTGTCGACAATGTGTATATATCCTTCCTGATCGATCATTCCAAGATCGCCGGTAAATAGCCAACCGTCTCTTATGGTGTCCTTTGTTTCTTCAACATTGTTCAGATAGCCGAGCATAACCTGAGGTCCTTTTGCAATAATCTCACCAATCTCACCACCTGGTAATTCCTTTGTACCTGTCTCCTCGTCAACTATCTTTACAGTTGTGTTAGGAACAGGGAAACCTACTGATCCTGCCTTCCTTTTTTCAATTTCAACCGGTGTTGCACATACCACCGGCGATGCTTCTGTCAAACCATACCCTTCAAGGAGAGAAGCTCCTGATCTGACTTCAAATTCTTTCTGTATCTCCATTGGAAGCGGGGCAGCGCCAGACAAAAGAAGTTCCAATGATTTTATGTTATATTTTGCAGATTTTTTATATCTTAGTATTGAGTGGTACATCGTAGGAATACCTGGAAATATGAGTGCTTTTTCCTTCTGTATTGTCTTCAGGACATTTTTGGTATCCCTAGGATCCGGAACGATCTTCATCTTTGAACTCAGATGGCAGGGCATAAGCATTGCCGTCATCATTCCATATACATGGAAAAATGGAATTGCTGAGAGGAATGTACGATTCTTCCTCATATTGTCCGGCAGCCATTCTGAAAGCTGATAAACGTTTGCAACGAGATTCTGATGTGATAATAGAGCACCCTTTGGTGTTCCCGTGGTTCCTCCCGTATATTGGATTAAGGCTGGCATGGTTAACGGTTCTATTTTTGCTTCGTTTACTGTCTTTGCAGATGATGATTTTGGTCCGAAGTAAATTATGTGGTCCGCCTTTGGAATCTTTGCTTTATTTTTTCCCTTGGAAAGAGAGTATAATGCGCCCAACATTCCAGGTAAATAGTCCTGAATTTTAGTCACAATAATCTTCTTGATAACTGAAGGATAGAGCGGTTCTATCTTGGAATAGAAATCATCCAGGATTATTACTGTAGATGTTGTAGAATCGGTGAACTCATCTCTCAGTTCAAAAGTTGTATAAAGTGGATTTGCCTGAACAACTATTGCTCCTAATTTAACTATTGCAAAGAAAAGAATTACAAACTGGGGTGAATTGGGGAGCATTAATCCTACTCTATCATAAGTTTTAATTCCAATTTCTGCAAGATAGCCCGAAGCTCTGTCCACTGCGGTTTTCAACTCGGAATATGTTGTTTTCTTTCCGTAGAAATCCATTGCAATGTTCTTTGGAGATGTTTTTGCTGATTCCTCCAGAAGAGAATATACAGACCTTTCAGGAATGTTGAATTCCCTCCTTGTTCCAGCCGGGTAATTTTTTTTCCATAGCATTTCCAAGTTTTTTACAATTTCACTTTGTTCTTCCACTTTTAAATCAACTCCTTGATAATCATTAACAGGCTAATTATATATCAATGATTAAAAACGTTTTGCCTTAAAGGGAGTTTTCGATTTATTGAAAAACATCTGTAATTTAGATATCGATACCCAAATTCCGGTTTAACTTAACTCAAGGTATATATCTTTAATTATTCTTTGGAGTTGAATGCAGGACGCTGATAAGAAACACGATAAAACAATAAAAATAGAGGCTGGACACAATATTTTAGAATATGTCAAAAGCAGAGAATATGTTGCTGCAAAAATTGACGGTACATTACATGACTTGACAGATACATTTAATTCCGACAAAGAGGCCATTCTTATACATATTGGAAGCGAAGAGGGATTGGAAATTCTACGGCACTCTGCTGCGCATCTGCTTGCACAGGCTGTTACGGAGATTTACCCGGATGCTTTACCTAATGCTGGACCTGCAACATCTGATGGATTTTATTATGATTTTAGGATGAAACCCATTGGCATGGAGGATTTATCAGTTGTAGAGGAAAGAATGAATTTACTCGTTTCAAAAAAACTTAAAATAACCAAAAAAGAGCTCCCTAAAAATCAATTACTTAAACTTTTCAGCCATAATAAATATAAAATAGATAAAATTCAAGATAACGTCAAGGATGGTACTTCCTCCACGATCTATGAACAGGGTGAATATGTTGATTTTTGCAAGGGACCGCATGTTCCTGACACATCATATATTAAGGCATTTAAACTACTTTCAATTGCAAGCACCAACTATAAAGGAGATGTTACCCTAGAAAGCATGGTAAGGATTTACGGAACGGCATTTCCTGATGATAAATCATTAAAGTTGTTTCTAAAGAACAGGGAAGAGGCTGCAAAGAGAGACCACCGGAAGATTGGGGCTGAAATGGATCTGTTTGTATTCAACTCTGAGAGAGCACCTGGCCTTCCCTTATATACCGCAAATGGTGCATTCATCAGAAATCAGCTCATTGAATTCATGAGAGGCATGAACCGTGAAAATGGCTGGCAGGAGGTTTGCACCCCTCATCTGTTTCGTGATACCATGTGGAAACAATCGGGTCATTATGCCAAGTACAAAGACGATATGTTTCTTTTTAAAATTGCAGATGGTGATGAATATGCCCTTAAACCGATGAATTGTCCCGGACATATTACAATATACGAGAACAGTTCACACAGCTATCGTGATTTACCTGTAAAACTCAGCGAATTCGGAACTGTATACAGATACGAAAAGTCAGGAGAAGTGGGAGGATTGAGCAGACCGAGAACCTTCACCATAGACGATGGTCATGCTTTCCTAAGGCCGGATCAGATTGAGGAGGAAATCGGAAGAACCCTGGACATGATTACCAGAAGCATGGACATAATGTTGAAAGGATGGCCTGTGTCATTTGACCTCAGCCTGATGGACAAAAATCATCCTGAGAGCTATCTGTTACAGTACAAATGCAGTGATTGTGGCCATATCATAGAGCCTGTGA
Source organism: Thermoplasmata archaeon (assembly GCA_021809755.1). GTDB lineage: Archaea > Thermoplasmatota > Thermoplasmata > Thermoplasmatales > Thermoplasmataceae. The sequence goes on along the minus strand of JAJZJZ010000015.1, from coordinate 20,420 downwards.
GAAAATCTGCAAATGTTTCTGAAGTGCAGTGCCCGGAATGCAGTTCAAATAACCTCAAACCAGACTTTTCGGTTTGGGATTCTGCCACTGATCAATTGAGAAGTGCTCTCCTTTCAAGACATATAGCCTTCAAGGAATTTGAAGGAGAAGCAGCTTTCTATGGACCAAAGATCGATGTGCATGTGAAGGATGCATTTGGAAGATCTTGGCAGCTTTCCACCCTTCAACTTGATTTCAACATGCCAAGAAGTTTTGATCTGTATTATATAAACAACGAAAGCAAGCATGAAACACCGGTTATGTTACATAGAGCAATCTTTGGTTCGCTGGAAAGATTGATTGTAATTTTGCTTGAAAGTTATGCAGGAAAACTCCCTACATGGCTTTCACCGCTTCAGGTGTATCTCATACCGGTAAGTGAAGCTTATACTGAATATTCTAAGGAAATTGAAAGCACGCTTAAAAGTAATGGGATCAACTGCATCCTTGACCAGAGTCCTGAAACTGTTGGAAAGAAAATCAAACTAATAAGAACGAAAAGACCAGCATATATATGTGTTGTGGGAGAAAACGAGGTAAACAACAAAACAGTAACGGTAAGAAACAGGAAAGATGTGCAGACTACCCTTCAGATTCAGGAATTTGTTAATAAAATATTGCAGGAAATCAATGAGAGGAAAATAGATCAGATAATTTAATCCGCTTTCTTTGCCTCTTTTCTCTTTTTTATTTCTTCGGTTAATGCCGGTATCGCCTTGTAGAGATCATCGTTTATGATATAATCAGAATACTGATTTATCTCAGCATTTGGATCTGTATTAATGGAAATGACATTTTTGCTCAGTTTCATGCCCATTATATGCTGGATTTTCCCGGATATTCCTGCTGCGATATAGAGATCCGGCCGAACAGACTGCCCCGTTTGACCTACCTGATGATCTCTTTCGATCCACCCAAGGTCTACCGTGGGTCTTGAGGCTCCTACCACACCACCCAGTTGATTTGCAAGTTCATCAAGAATTTGGAATCCCTGTGGTTTTGAAAGCCCGAGCCCGCCGCTGACAACAATTTTTGCCGCGGTTAGATCGAGAGATTTTTTAGGTATGAATTCTATGATCTCCTTACCCATCATCTCCGCGGGGACTTTCATTTTCCTTATATCTTTCTGAAACTTTCTCCCCTCTTCCCTATCGGGTATCTTGAATATACCCGGTCTTGCAGTAGCCATCTGAGGTCTGTGCTTTTTGCACAGAATTTCTGCAAGCGTACTTTCCCCATAGGTTGGCCTCTTTGCCAAAAGAATCCTTCCGTTCATGTCGATGTCAAGTTCTGTGCAGTCTGCAGTAACGCCTGCCTTTGACCTCACAGCGACCCTTGACGCCAGATCCCTTCCGTTCCTTGTTGCAGGAATAAGAAGAATGTTTGGCTTAAACTCCTGAATAAATTCTCCAATAATATATGAATAAGGCATTGTCTTAAATTCTTTCAATTCTTTGCCTTCTGCGCCTAGAACTATGTCGCATCCGTAAGCACCAGCTTCCTCGGCAAGTTTTGAAATATCGTCGCCAATCATCACACCAATAAGCTTTTCATTGGCCTTCCTTGCTATGTTCATACCTGCCCCGATCATTTCCAGACCCGGTCTCGAAAGTTGGCCATTCCTCAATTCAATGAATACAAATACATTCTTGTATTCATCTAGATTTTCAGGGGGAACTGCATTAATTATACCTACCATTTTATCTCCTCAAATTGATATTATTTTCTTTTCTATGAGTTCGTCAACGAGCTTTGGTATCTCCTCAATCTTGAATTTCTTACCTTCTCTTTTCTTTTCATCAATGGTTCTCATGGATTTGACTACCGTTGGTGAGCCACGTAACCCTACCCATTCGGGAGGCATCCCAAGATCTGCAAGGGTCATGGTCTTAATTCCTTTCTTCATTGCATCTATTTTTTTTCTTAAGGTTGCTCTCCTTGGATCGTTGGCATTTGTAAGGACTGTGATTAGTGTTGGAGGTTTCATCTTAACTACCTCGGTGCCGTCTTCAAGCTCTCTCTTTGCATATACAAATCCATCTTCGTACCACGATTCACTTGTATAAGATGCTTGATCTGTGCCAAGAAATTCAGCTACTCCTGGTCCCACGTGTCCTGTACTTGAATCTGTGGACTCTTCCCCTGCAAATATGATATCATATTTTCCAAGTTTCTTGATTGTGGATGCCAGCGTTAAGCCGGTTGGATATGTATCAGCACCGGCGAATGCTCTGTCTGTTACTAGAACTGCGTCATCAACACCTCTTGACATACAATCTATCAGTGCAGACTCTGCAAAGGGAGGACCCATTGTTATCACTGTAACATGCGCATTAGTTTTGTCCTTAATTCTCAATGCTGCCTCTATTGCATTTTCGTCTGCAGGGTTTATGACATTCCTTGCTGCGCCCCTATTTAATGTGAAAGTTACCGGATCGATTACTACCTCCTGACTGTCAGGGACCTGTTTAATCATAACAATTATTTCCAGTACCAAAAAATCACCCGTATTTGTATTTGACCCCATGACCGCCCTTTGTGTTATTCCAAGCAACGCTTCCGTGAGAGCACGCAACGTCGCAGGTACCGCATTCGACGCAGTCTTCATATTTGAAATTCAACTTTTCTTCTATAAGGCTGTAACATTTAGCAGGACACGCAAATGTGCAAAAGTGGTCCGGACAAGTTTCACATATACTTGGATTAATTGTTATGTGCTCGTAAGATTTGTCAGTCTTATAATTCAACAATGATAATCTGTCTTCTATTTTCATTTACATCCTCCTCAACATTCTATACATATTGATAACCATGTCTTTTCTTGGTACATCTGAGTGACCCATAGCCCGGATAAGCAAGTTTATCATGTGTGCCTTTGGTTGACCATTTTCTGAGAACAAAGAAAGGAATAATTCCTCAGTCATGTTTGGAATTCCCCTGTGTATCATATCACTCCAGGTAACTTCTTCAATTCCCTTGAAATTCATTAAATCCTGAAGGACAAAAGATGATTTTAGTCTCTCTTCATAGGAAGATAACCCATCCTTTGTGAAATTTGATTTGATTTTTGCTTTGATTGCACTTTCAGCTGCGGCTATTCCAGATGCAATGGCGTAGTTCATGCCCTGAAGAACCATACCGTTGCTGAAGGAGAAACCTGCACCATCTCCCACAACCATAAAACCATTTCCGTATAGCTGAGGAACCGATTTTAATCCACCTTCCTGAACCATGTGAGCGCTGTATTCATCCACTCTACCGCCTTCAATGAGTGGGGCGATATATGGATGTTCCTTGAACTGTTCAATAAGATCAAAAGATCTGGTATTGTTATTTTCCCTCATTTCTTTCATGGATATTACGAGACCCAGTGATATGCTCTCCTTATTGGTATAAATAAATCCTCCAGCTTTAACTCCTCCTTCCAGGAATCCAAGTACATATTCAGATGCGAAACCCATCTTTGAAGATGTTAAATTGAATCTCTCGTTAATTGTCTTTTCCGGTAGCTTAATAATCTCCTTTACACCTATCGCAACATCTCTATCCTTAAGCCGATCCCTGATACCTGAATTTATTGCCACTCTTGGGTTTGCACCTTCAGCGAGTATGACAATATCAGAGGTTATTATATCGCCATCCTGCTCGATTCCTATGACTCTTTCATCCTTAAAAGCTAATTTGTCCACTGTTATTCCTGAGGCGACCATTGCACCTGCATCCTTTGCTTTCTTTGAAAGCCAGCCATCAAGTTTTGTCCTTAAAACGGTATATCCGCTTCTTCTTTCCTGTAATTTTTTAGATCGGAAGTCGATTGAAATTTTAGAATCTCTTGTGAGAAATGAAACACCTTTTGCCTCCACATACCTTTCCATTGGAGCTGACTTTTCCCAATCCGGTGCTACAGAGCCAAGAGAATCTCCCCAGAGAACTCCTCCTGAAACATTCTTGCTACCTGGAGGATCCCCACGTTCTACCAAAAGGACACTGGAACCTGAACCTGCAAGCTTAATTGCGGCTGATGCTCCGGCCGGACCTGCTCCTACAACAATAACATCAAATTCGCTCATTTAGTTGGGATATATGTGATCATTTAATAACAGTTTTCCCGAAAAAATTCCCTACTTGAATCTGTATCATTTGAATTTAAATTGTAAACCATTCGTTTCTGTTAAGCAGGGTCTTATGGCGTTACATTTTAAATTATGCAAACAACGAACCTTCAAAGGTAACTTATACAATCGATATTCATATTATGAACATTTTTCGTAACTGGAAGAATAATGTGGAAAGTATTGCTATTCCAACATTATCTTGTTAATAACTCGTCTAACTTTGCAGTATAACTCTTGGAGTTCTATCTCGTTTTAAAGCCAAAAACCTTAACCTATAAAATGAATCTCCTTTTATGAAATTAATTGAAAATTGGTTTTCTGAAAGATATTCAGACAATCTGCAGCTGTCATTCAGAGTTAAGGATCAACTCCTATCTTTAAAGACGGATTATCAGAGAATAGATGTTTTTGATACATATGATTTTGGAAAACTCCTTTCAATAGATGGAACCGTTCAACTAACAGAAAAAGATGAATTTGTTTATCATGAAATGATATCTAGAGTCCCTTACAATATGATGAAGAAGAAACCTGAGAGTGTATTGATCATAGGTGGAGGGGATGGTGGTGCAGCAGGTGAATTCCTCAAACTTGGCTTAAAAAAAATTGTTAATGTTGAAATAGATGGACAAGTTGTTGAAGTTAGTAGGAAATTCTTTCCAGATCTTTATTCCTCATTTTCTAATCCATCAGTTACCCTACTCATAGATGATGGAATCAAGTTCATGAAACAAAACAAGGGAACATTCGACCTTATAGTTGTTGATTCTACTGATCCAGTAGGTCCAGCAGAGGGCTTATTCAATGCTGATTTTTATAACAACGTCAAGGGAGCGTTGACCGATGATGGGATTATGGTTACGCAGTCCGGATCTCCATTCTATCAGCCAAAGGGGCTTTCCATGGCAACTTCCGGGATGAAGAGTGTCTTCAAAAACATTCGCGTTTATACCGCATTTATTCCAACCTATCCTAGCGGATTCTGGAGTTTTACCCTGGCTTCAGATTCAGAGATCAAGAATTATTCTCATAATTTAACACAAGGAAAATATTTTAATGCTGATGTATTGGAAGGGGCTTTCAAACTTCCGGAATTTGTCAAAGGTCTTATCTGACCTTCCATTTTTCTTTAGCTTCGTTTAACATGCTTTGAAATCTTGAGCCATGCTTTCGTGCGATTTTTTCAAGACTCTTCAAATTTTTTACAAAAGTTTGTTTGCTTTCTGAAGATGTCATGGTAATGAATTTTTTGTCTTCCTTGATCCATACATAAGTGTAATATGCAAATATAAGGACGAGGACAAGGGAAATTGTGAAAATCCAGTAATTCCAGTTTCCTAGGTAATTAAAAGTTATTGAATTATTTGTTAGCCCACTGTAATGAAATAACAGATCGTTTGCTGAAATGACCCACACTATTACAGAGGCAATAAGTATTCCGAAATATATAATTAGAGTGAAATTCTTAAGATTTCCATTCATTGCTCCAAGTTATAGAGTAGAATTATTTAAATTTGGTCACTCATATTATGTCCCTATGGAATTGACTCATACTCGTCACATTAAAACAATTGATGTTTTTCTATTCTCCATATATTCCATATAAGCAAACTCAAAATTTCATTGATTTAAATCATTATAATACTTATTTTTCAGAATCAAATTTCCTTCTCAGTTTCCTTAATATGCTCAATGAATTTTATCATGGCTTTACCCCTTTGTGAAACCTGATTTTTTTCTTCAATTGAAAGAAGTGATGCAGGTACTGTCTTTCCGTTCGGGATAAAAATTGGATCATAACCGAAATCTCTGCCATGAAATATTGAAGTGGCTATTGTACCTGCAGTTTTTCCATCAAACTGGAAGATTTGATGTCCGTCCCAATATGAGATCACGGTGACAAATGTTGCATTCCTCTTTTTACCTTCAAGAAGCTTCAATATACCTTCATTTCCTATTGTTCTCTGTACATATGAAGAATATGGCCCGGGAAAACCGCCCAAAGCCTCTATAATTATACCTGAATCCTCTATGAAGAATTTGGAATCGATCTTATCGATTAATCTATTGCACGATTCCCATGAGATTTTTTCTATGGAATCCTCCTGTATCTCTTCATATTTCATATTAACCCATGAACATTCTATTCCGTGGGCTTTAAGCATTGAATCTATCTCTTCATACTTGTGAACATTGCTTGATACAAACTTGATCATGAATATCTCTTCCTCGCTTCCATTTCCTTGAGAATGTTCATAACTTCTCTCCAACCTTGAAATTTGGATTTATATGATTCAAGAAAAATATCAAATAAATCCTTCCCTCCTTCTCTATAACCTAAAAGAAAACTATTTACCATCTTAATGTCCGTTGCGAATTCCTCAACCCCCGGTGATAATGAACCAAGGCTTGGATCTATGATGAATATATTTTCTTCACTCACAATTATATTGTTTAAGTTAAGATCTCCGTGAGATATATTTGAAGTGTGCATTTTAGCCACTTCTTCACCTAATCTGCCCATATAGAATGCCATATTTTTTCCAATATCCAAAAATGCGTTCATCAGGACACCTTCAATTTTTTCTAAAACTACTTCTCTATGTTCATCACTGTAATCCAAAAGTACGGGGAAATTTACTCCGTTTTCTATCCCCTTTGACAGTATCCTCATTTCCCTGCTCATTCTTTCCCATAAAAGCCTTTCATCGAGTTTTATATCCCTGTAATTTTTGCCGATCCTTTTCTTTCTCACTGCGTTTATACCAAGAAATTCTTCATGAGAGATTACAGATTCTGCCCCCCTATCTTCTGTAACTTCAACCGTACCAGAAGATATCCATGGGGCCGGTGCTTGATCAATCCTGAACTTCTGATCAACGCTTGTATCCTCGAGATTATGCCGTATTCCATTCTTATACATCATGAGCGCGGCCTGTGCAATCATACTTCCATTATCCATGCAATATTCCACCGGCGTTTCAAATATCATGCACTTGGCTTCTTTTGCCATTATTGATATCATTTCTCTCAATCGCATATTACGAGCAACCCCTCCCGTAAGAAGGATTTCTCTCTTGCCTGTTGTATATATGGCTCTTTCCAGAGTTTCGCATAGCATAGAGAATGATGTTTCCTGAATGCTGTAGCATATATCTTCAACCTTTTCTCCCTTCTCCTTAAGGTGTTTCGCGGCAGTATATATTCCTGAAAATGCAGTGTCCATACCTTTTACCGAATAGGGCAGATCAAGAAGTTTCTTCCCGTTCAGGGCATATTGCTCAATTACTGGCCCACCCGGAAATGGTATTCCAATGTCTCTGGCAAACTTATCCAGCATGTTTCCGATTCCTATATCAAGGGTTTCCCCTACCACTCTGTATTTTCCATTGCTTCCTGTTATAATTTGAGTATTTCCACCGGATACATAAAGAACTATTGGATCAGTAGATCCTGTTGTTCTTTTTCCTATTTCTATATGACCAAGAGGGTGATTTACACCAAGCAACGGGATTTTATTCTTAATTGATAACGAACGGGCTGCCACTGCCACTATTTTAAGACATGGCCCAAGACCTGGACCTCTGGAGAACCCAATTAGATCTATGTCACCAATATTCATTGATGATTTATGAAGAGCTTCCTGAATAACATTGAGAACATTCTCAAAATGATGATTGGCAGCTTCCCGAGGGTGTATACCTCCATCCTTTGGATGATAAGTTCTGGAGCTTGTGTAATAAATTTTGTCTTCATCTATGATACCTGCACTAACTGTATGTGCAGTCCCTTCAATCCCCAGAACATTCAATGAAATCCTTCTCTTTCCGTTCCATGATATTCTGCCTTAATTAATATGTTACACACCAAAGTATTTTGTTCAACTTAATATTTCTATTATATCGATATACATATAGTGCTAAATTCTTTACTTCTCAAAGGAATTAAACGCTTATAAAATCGCGTTTTTGTGCCAATAATACTTTGTTAACTACTTTTGATATTTTTTGAAGATATACGATCGTAAATGCACAAATGATATCTTTATAAGTCATTTATTGATTTAGTGGAACTCTATCATAAATAGGGAGTGTAAAGATATATGGCAAATTCAGTAGCGATAATCGCTGACCCAAGAACAGGAAAGAGTTACAAGAAAGAGGTTACTCCGGAAAACATGAGTATATTGACAGGCAGAAAGATAGGAGAGGAAATAGATGGAATCTTTTTCGAAATGCCCGGATACAAGCTCAAGATAACCGGTGGCTCAAGTATTGATGGCTTTCCCATGAGAAGAGATCTGACAACATCAGGAAAGAAGCGAATTCTGGTAACCTATTCAGAGGGAAGAAGGGCTAAAAAAGGAATTAGAAAGAGAGTAACTTTCAGAGGATCGCTTATCGGATCAGATATATCACAGTTGAATCTTTCTATCTTACAATATGGCCCGAAGGCCCTGGATGAACCTGAGGCAAAGAATTAATGACTTCGGATCTTCCTCAGCCTACAGTAAATATTGGTATGGTCGGACATGTTGACCATGGTAAGAGTACCCTTACAAGAGCGCTTACAGGTACCAAAACCGATATTCATTCTGAAGAGATAAAGAGAGGAATATCCATAAAATTAGGATATGCAGAGACTCCCATTTATGTCTGCAAAGATGAAAGTGGGAACGAAAAATATTCAAGAACTTCAACTGATGAAAGCTGCAAATTGAAGCGAGTTGTTTCGTTTGTTGATGCCCCTGGTCATGAAACATTGATGGCTACTATGCTATCAGGATCAGCAATAATGGATGGCGCACTGCTTGTAATAGCTGCAAATGAAAAATGTCCTCAGCCTCAGACAAGAGAACACTTAATTGCCATTGAAATAATGGGAATAAAAAATATTGTTGTTGTTCAGAACAAGATTGACCTGGTAACAAGAGAAAAGGCAATTGAAAATTATAAAGAAATAAAGAATTTCCTCAAGGGAAGCATAGCAGAAGACGCTCCTGTAATTCCTGTCAGTGCGTATCATAACAGGAATATAGATGCTCTTTTCAAAGCCATTGAAGAATTTATACCTACCCCCCCTCACAAAGCCGATTCCGATCCAATGATGTACGTTGCAAGGTCTTTTGATATAAACAGACCCGGTACAAGTATATCGGAGTTGAAAGGTGGAGTCATAGGAGGTTCTCTTGTAAGTGGAAGTCTTGAAGTTGGAGATGAAATTGAAATAACTCCCGGATTGCAGCTTACAAAGGGTAATAAACAGGTTTGGGAAAACATGTTAACGGAAATTACAAGTTTGATGGCAGGTACCCATTCATATGAGAAAATAATTCCAGGTGGATTATCAGCAGTGGGGACTAAATTGGATCCTTTCTTAACAAAGGGAGATTCACTTACAGGAAGAATAGCAGGGAAACCTGGAAAACTGCCTCAAATGACCATGAATCTAACAGTAGAAACACATCTTCTCAAAAGAGTGGTAGGTTTTACTGAAGATATGAAAGTTGAGCCAATCAAGAGCAAGGAAAGTTTGATGCTTACAGTGGGAACTTCTAACACCGTAGGTCTTGTTACAAGTGCCAGAGATAGCTCCGCTGAGATTATTCTAAAATATCCAGTTGCAGCGAGGGAAAAAGAAAGAGTTGCACTGGCCAGAAGAATTGATAACAGATGGCGTCTCATTGGCTATGGGACACTTTTATCTTTGTAATAATTGCAAGATTTATTCAGAATACATTTTTCACAAACAGGTTTGGATTTACAAAAATTCTTACTCAACTCCACGATCATAGCATGAAAGTTTTTCAGTCTCCATATGTCGTGATTGAGGATATCAGTGATACGTTCCAATTTACCTATTTCTCTGGGATTTTTTAGTAAACCATATCTTGTCATGAATCGTGTTGTATATTTATCGATAACAAATCTTGGGAAATTCATTGCGTATAGGAGAATTGAATCCATTGTTTCTCTTCCTATACCTTTCATTGGGCTTAAATAGTCAATGCAGAACTGAATCCCCTGTTTAGAAAGATTCTCAAGACTCCCGAATTCAGAAGTTATAGTCTTTGAAACACCAATTAATCGTTCTGTTTTTTGATTGTAAAAACCAGATGGTTTAATTAGTAAAGAAATTGTTTCTCTGGAAGCATTACTTAAGGATCTGAGATCAAGAAGATTTTCCGAGGCGAGATTGTGGATTGCCTTTTCAACATTGCTCCATGAAGTATTTTGTGTGAGAATGGCACCGATCAATACCTCTTCAGGAGTTTTTGCAGGCCACCATTTTAGATCTCCAAATTCGTTGAATAAAACCCGCTCTATCTCCAGAATTTCTGATGGAAAGTTCATACAAATCCTTATTATTTCAGGGTTATTAATATATCTAATATATATTTAGAATTTTTATACAAATAATGATAAATTAATATTTGGCATAATTTACGGAGTCTATTAATAGTCTAATACAAATATTTTAATAGTAGTATGTATATTATCATGTAGGAGGAAACAAAAATGGTAGGAATAAGCGAACTCTCGAAAGATGTATCCAAGGAAACCGGCACGACACAGAAGCAGGCCAGAGAGGTTATAAAGACCTTCCTGGACAGAATTGTAGCCGAGGCAAACAAGAAGAACAAAATTAACCTCGCCGGGTTTGGAATATTTGAGAGAAGGACACAGAAGGCGAGAAAGGCAAAGAACCCCCAGACAAAACAGGAAATCAGGGTTCCACCAAAAGAGAAATTTGTCTTCAGACCATCAAGCAAAATAAAATATAAATAATCCAATAACTAAATTTTAGTTAATTTTTTCTTTCTTTCTTTTGCGTTTAGACCGGTTAATGATTCAAGGAATGTGTTATAAACTTTCAATATCTGTTCTGGGTTTTGTGGTTTATCCTCGTTTTGCACCTCTATGAACAATTTCTTTCCTTCACATTTGACCCTAATCTCCTTGATTCCTGGATAAGTTGAAATGAATTCTCCATCTTTTGAAGTTACCTGCCCAAAGGCCTCCTTCATTTTTTTTGTTATTGAATCCGCTGACAGATCAATTCCTTTCTTTGTCGGTAATTCTCTCATTGTTTACGCCACCTTTTTTTGAACTAATTTTCTCTGCATATGTCTGTAGTAGTTCCTCATGAATATAAGGTTCATGTACTGTGCATCATGCTCCAGAAGTGGAGAGCATGATATGAGAGTCAGATCCTTATCGTAATCCATTAAAATTTCGGAAAATGTTTCAAATTTGAGGTCTCCGTGCTTAATTGCGGTGAGTTTTCTCTCTCCGGTATCGTCGTATTCAACACCTGCATATTCAAGATACATATCCCCTTTGGCGTAAGGCTGAAACATTTCAAGTAGATTTTTAAAATCTTTTCCCTCGATGAGATTCCCCCCATTGAGGGCATGAGTGTGCGGAACATTTAGAATGGGTTCTACTTCTGGAACCTGCTTTGCAATAGATATTACCTCATCCGCCGTTCCAAAAATTTCTGGTTTTCCAGATGTCTCCACTCCGAGGAATGGAAAGTTTTTGTCTGGACCATATTTCTTTACAAAATTAGAGTATGTTGCTGTTGCCATCTTCATACTGTTCTTTTTTGTTCCCCTATAAAAACCGGTGTGTGTAATTACCCTCTTTGCTTCCATGGCCTTACCTATAATCATAGACCATTTCAAATGGTTGGCAGAACTTTCTGCAATTTCCCCCCCTTCAAGAAGGTCCATATAGTAAGGGGCGTGTAATGAAAGAAGAACATCCAATTCCTTGGCAAGTTCTCCTCCTTCCTTTAGTTCATCATAATTCTTAGCCATATTCCAGAAAAGCTCCTGAACAATATCATCTTCCTGAATAACAGAATCGTTTCCTATACTCACATAAGCTCCATTCTCATCCTGCCTAAGAATGTCAATAATGATCGATGTCTCAATGTCTTTTGGCAACATACCAGAATATTCAAGAACTTGATTTTCCTGAACATTAACCCTTAGCAATTGAACCTCCAGAGCATTAAGTCCTATATTAGCTGCGTCTTCAACTGATTCCACAAAAGTTCTACCCTTACTGGTTAATGGTATACCAGCTATTCCGTACCTGATCATAAATTACCTTGCCTATGATAGGATATAATTTTAATGTTTATGAATCATCCTATTTTGCAGTCATAATCTTTGGAGTTCTGGTCATGAAGAATTCCAAATATGACATATGGCCATTTTAATCCACATATTTTTTCTTTAAAAAATTAAATTTTTCACCAAAAAAGTGATTATTGTTGAGTTAGATCATTAGTTAAATTTTCTGATTTTTTGACAGTTTTATTTTTTGTAATAATTGAGGCAGCGGCTAAACTGAGATACAGATAATATTCTGTGAACATATATGCGTTTAACTCACCAGTTGGATAATCTTTGAAGAAAACCCACTTAAGTATTAGTATGAAGATAGTAATTACAGAGGCAATTAAAAAAGGCATGCTAAAGGCTAATTTCATAACTCTTTCTGAATTATTCAAGTATTTGATTAGTGCAAAAATAATTATTATAAGGAGGGTTAAACCGATGGCATTAAAGATGCCAATAGGTCCATAGTAGTAAGGATGATTGTAATATTCATAGCCATACTGATTATAGGATGTTATTATAAAGGAATAATATAACAAAATACCTGTCGCCAAAAGTGATAATATCAACGCAGGATAAACATATTTTTTATATTTATTCCTATTTGATTGTTCTATGCGAGAGATTATATTTGACTTTGTGGTATTAACTTTGTTCTGAATTTTATTTATCCCCGACTCTATCTTACGAATTTTTGGTGTAAATAAATCCATTAAATATTTCCACAGAACATCTCCATAACTTGAAGTTATTAGATAGCCAAATGCTCCTGCAATTATTGGAATAAAGTATATATCCGATGCAGCGAGGAATGCGAATAACATTAAAGAGTACCTCCCCGTTCTTGATCCAAATGAATATAGAACTAACAAATTCACAACAAAAAACGAGAAAAGTGTGTAAAAAAAGACTATGGAAAAAATGAAAGAAAATACTTGTGATGGTTGATTAGTATTAGTGCTAATTCCAACGGCCATTATTCCAATTACTGCACCGATTAGATAAACTAGATATGCAGTGTTTAAATACAATATTCCCCGGTAAAACAATCTCCTCCGTTTGGAATAGTAAACTTTCTTGTACAGGTTTGAAAGAAAAAATACCCCAGAACTTAGAAACACATAAGAAATAATCAACGAAGAAAATGCAATGAATGTTGGTGATAAAATATGAAAAGGCACTGGCGGAAGGTAAGATGGAAGACCGAAAAATAAATAATTACCTAGGTATGGAAAGCCGGATAATATCATGTATACGGTTCCAAAGATACCAGATATGAAGAGCATGATAGAAAATTTCCGTATAATTGCTATCTGTGCTCTCTCTAAATTTTCACTTGTGGCTATTTGATTATCGTCAACAAACATGAAATATATTCCCGCCGATTAAGTTATAATTCTTTATTAGGTTTCCCAGTAAACTTCAATGAAAAGTCAGTTTAAAGAATGTAACTCCCATGATTATGATAACATAGCGCATAAAACTGTAGAGCCATGGAAGATTTCTTGTAATAAAGATAACCTTTTGAGTTGAAAAACATTTAAGAGAGAATTTAACGTGCCGCACCAATTCAGACACCCATCATGTATTGTGTCGCATTTCTGATATTAGGTGCTGGTTCACTTTATGTTTGTAGGTATCAAGATAAAGCCATATACTTTAGGTATAGGGTAAAAGACAAGATTTCTTCAATCCCTTCTATCTCTATCAAGAGCTTCTATTTTCCCAAGTCTTGCTAAGTTGTCAGATTCTACATTGCTAGATCGTATGCTTCGATTCCCTATTCCCAAACTATAATGTTTCATTTTTTCCGTTCATCCACCTCTTCCTTGGTTTCCTGTTTTCATCTTCTGTTTTCTCAACAACCTCCCAAAGATTATCTTGGTTAAAGTGGAATTTTCCAATTATATGGTGATCTCTGGAGGTCTCAACAATCACTATAATTAAATTATTAATTATGTTATTATGATATAGCCGTCCTTTGATAAACGTCAACGTGTTCACGGAAATGAGTGGATACCTCAAACTGTTCAGTCCCACAGGATAGGAGGCAGAACCTGTGGTTTTTTCGTCTTTGGTTTGCTTACAAATGCACCAAGTTCCAACCCCCAACAGAGAGACATAATAACTTGCTCATATTCGTAAATAGAACCATTCGGATAATACTGACCAAAAAACAGGATCACTCCAAGATAGATGAAAATAATCCCAATAGCCAAGAATATAGACGTGTAAAAAATTAGTTTCTTTGCTCTTTCAGAATTAATCAAATACCTAATGAACAAGAAATCAAAAAAAAGGAGACCTATGATACCTGCTTGATTAAAGATACCATCAGGCCCGTAGAAGTAAGGATGGTAATAGAATTCATATCCACATATAAAGTATGATTCTGAAATAAGAGAATAGTACAACAAAATAACTGTTACCAGAATTGATAACACCAGCGCAGGATAGACATATTTTTTGTATCGCCTTCTGCCCAAATATTTTATAAGTAACTGCATTCTTCGTATTTTAGGGGCAAAGAATTCGGTTAGATATAAATGCATTCTTCGTATTTTAGGGGCAAAATGTGTAATTAAAAATTTACCGATTCTTATTCCCTCACTCGATGTCATTAGATATCCTAACGCACCAGCGATTATTGGAATAAAATATATATCTGGTGCAGCAAGAAATGCCAATAGAATTAAGTAATAACTTTTAGATCTTAATGCGAAGTAAGTTATCGCAAGAAGTATTCCCAGAGAAAATGTAAATATAGTGAAGAGTAGAAATAATGCAAGAATGAGTAAATATAGTTGCGTAATTTGATTAGGGTTTGTACTATTTCCAAAAATCATGATTATTACGACGACAATGGTCAAGAAGCCTGCATAAGCCGAATATAAAAACAACATTCCACGATAAAATAATCGTCTATTTTTGGAATAATAAACTTTCTTATACAGGTTTGAAAGAGAAAACACGGCTGAAGTTAGAAACATATAAGATATAATCAATGAAGAAAATGCAATAATGGTAAATGGTGAGGACTGAAAGGTCATTGGAGGCAAATATGAAGGCATGTCTACAAAAAAATATGGGCCTAAGTATAGAAACCCGGACAATATCATGTACGCAGTTCCAAAGATACCTGAAATTAAGAACATTAGAGAAAACTTCCGTACAATTGCCATCTGTTCCAAGTGTAAATTGTCACCCGCGGCTACTTGATTGTCCTCAACAAACATGAAATATATTCCCGCCGATTAAGTTATGATTCTTTATTAGTTTTCCCAGTACTTTTCAATCCAAAGTTGGTTTATGGAATTCAAATCACCCGATTAGTATCGAATTGATTAAATACGGATTTGCAATGAATATGCTAATGGAGATAGAAAATGGATTAGATTGTTGCCGGATTCTATCCTGTTATAAATTAGTATACGACAAAAAAGGTGATATTGATGAATGTAGATCCAAATCTTACAAAGTATCTTATCAAAGCCAAGATCTCAACGGATGGGGTGGTTGAAAAACCCGACGTTGTTGGGGCTATTTTTGGACAAACAGAGGGATTGCTCGGTGACGAGCTAGACCTTAGGGACCTTCAGAAAGGCGGAAAGATAGGAAGAATTGAAGTAGAAATTGACAGTAAAAAAGGAAGAACAGAAGGTTATGCACTAATACCTTCCGGGTTAGACCAAGTGGAAAGTTCTATACTGGCCGCAGCGCTAGAAACAATCGATAGAATTGGCCCATGCAAGGCTAAGGTTGAGGTCGAAACGCTTGAAGATGTTAGGCAGGAAAAGAGAAAGAAAGTTATTGAAAGAGCAGAACAGCTATACAAAAAAATGACCGATAGTGGAAAGAGTGTGAGTGAAAGCATTATTGCCACTGTAAGGGAAGGAGTGGAAAAAGCAGAAATTATAACATACGGAGAAGACCACTTACCTGCAGGACCTGCTGTTAAGGATTCAGATTCCATAATTGTGGTTGAAGGCAGAAGCGATATCATTAACCTTCTTAGATATGGCATAAAAAATACAATAGCCGTTCAGGGAACAAGCATTCCTAAAACGGTACAAAAACTATCCAGAGAGAGGACTGTAACTGTTTTCCTCGATGGAGACCGTGGAGGAGACCTAATACTAAAGGAAATGTTGCAGGTTGCTGAGGTAGATTTTGTTGCAAGAGCCCCTCCCGGAACTGAGGTTGAAGAATTAACTTATAAACAGATAGTCAAAGCGCTCAGGTACAAAACTCCAGTTGAACAATATCTTTCGATGAGGGGAATGACCGAAGAATTAAAAGCGGTAAATGAAAGAAACAACACCTCTGAGAAGAAAAATGCGGAGGCAATGAAGAATGCTCCTGAGAAAAAGGAGTTTAAAAAAGAACATAAACCTCAGGAGAAGATACAAAAACCAGAAATAGAAGTAACAACCGCGGAAGTAGAAACAGTCCAAGAGGATGAAATAGTAGAGGAAGATGAGGGTGTTCTCCGATTTAACGACCCCAGAAGCATACAGAAAAGACTTACGAGTTTAACAGAGGAAAAGATAACTGAAATATATGATGAGGAGGGTAAAACCTTAGGGTCTTTTCCGGTGGCTGAAGCAGTGGATAAGATTGAAGCTGTATCTGGTGCACATTCCATAATAACTGGAGGCGTTATTTCCCAAAGACTTGTGGATATTGCTTATAAATCCGGTATCAAGAACATATATGGTGTTAAGATTGGAAATATAACAAAGAAGCCACAGGAATTGAGGGTAGTAGCATGGGATCATACTTCATAAATGCAGATTTTGGAAGCATAACAGATACTTCCCAACTGAAAATTCCTTCCAATCCTCTCGAAAGAGTGATCGGTCAGGATGATGCAGTAAGGATAGCAAGGATTGCAGCCAGACAGCGAAGACACCTTCTATTGGTTGGACCCCCGGGCGTTGGAAAATCCATGATTGCTCAGGCAATGTCATTTTTCATTGACCGTCCTAAGGAGGAGGTGAGAGTTCTTCACAATCCGGAATACCCGGAGAGACCATTTATAGAGATCAAAACGGCAACACAGATAGAACAGGAAAAAGAAGAATTAAATGCAGCTGAGGGCATTCTCATAGATCCTGAAAATGTTTCCTTTGAAATATCTGAGAGATTGGGATTCAGATGCACTAAATGTGGCTTTCTTTCGTCATATAACGAAAGCATATGCCCAAGCTGTAACCAGCAAAAAACAAGTTCCACAGGTCAGGGACCTTTTGGTGATGTATTTAATGTAATAGGGGCAGCATTCGGAGTTCAAAGCAGCCCTGAAAAAGTCACATCCACAAGAAAAAATGGAGATCATGAAGAAGTAATTGTCTACGAGAGAGCAAATGACAAAATCAGGATCCTCGATGAAAGAACACTGGAAAAAAGGAGAAAGATGGATAAAAGGAGCCCAAGCAAAGTTATAATTCCGCTGAACCGAAATACTTTCATTCTTGCAACAGGAGCTAGTGAGACAGAATTGCTGGGAGATGTGCGGCACGATCCATATGGTGGGCATCCGCAGTTGGGTACCATGCCCTTTGAAAGAGTTATTGCCGGATCAGTTCATGAAGCCCACGAAGGAATACTTTTCGTGGATGAAATTACACACCTTGGAGAATTGCAGAGATCAATACTTACAGCAATGCAGGAGAGAAAATTCCCCATAACAGGCAGGAATCCTCAGAGCGCTGGTGCCAGTGTTAGGGTTGACAATGTACCGGCAAATTTCATACTTGTTGCTGCATGCAATATGCAGGATTTGAGATACATTCTTAGTCCCCTGAGATCAAGAATAGTTGGAAGCGGATATGAAATTCTGATGGAGGTATCAATACCAGATAACCCAGAAAACAGATTGAAATACCTGCAGTTTATAGCTCAGGAGATTAATTCTGACGGAAAAATTCCACATATGGCTATCGAAGCTGCAAACCTTATCGTAGAAGAAGGAAAAAGAAGAGCAAAAACCATAGATCACAGAGATAATGCCTTGACTCTGAGATTGAGAGAACTCGGTGGACTAATAAGAGCTTCTGGGGATCTGGCAGTTTCAAGAGAAAGTAAACTTACAGAAGTTGAGGATGTCCTGGAAGCTTTGAAAACATACTTGCCTGTTGAGGAAAAGATCAATAAGACCTACGGAAACCTTGGGGTGGCAATGTCTTCGGAAAATACACTTTCCCAACGCGATGAAACCTACTACCCCACTTTCCACAATTATAATGAGGATCCTTCATACCACTGATCTTTAATTTTTTTATAGATAATATTATTTACTTGCGATTATCTTTTTTTTAAGTTAGTATAATATGTATAATACCTGTATTCCTGACCGGGAAGAGCATTCTTATTTTCATACTTAATAGTATATTGAGGATTTCCAAAGACCTCACTGGGTATTGTATCCTCCCTGTTAAAATTCATTAGGTATATCCCTTTTATTTTACCAAGCACTGCTTTCAAATCGTTCATATCTTCTAAGTTGAAGGAAAAGTTGTACCAGTTTCTTCCCGGATATGGTGGGTCAATATAGAAGAATGAATTATTGTCATCATATTTCGCAATAATTTCTCTGAAATCAAGGTTTTCTATGTTAAATTCCTTGACTTTTTTAGCTATTTTAGCATAATTTTCCATAACCTTTGTTATATACTGGTATGCCCCTTTTTCTTTGGTGGAGTAGGTTTCTCCTTTTCCCCCAAAACTTGTTGCAAAATTATAGAATGATAATCCTGCCTCCCTTACTTTTTTGCTTTTCCAGTTTACAGGCTTTGAACCATAAGTGGAGAAGTCTGACTCAGACTCGGTCATGACACATAGTTCATAATAGAATTCCTCGGGATGCTGCTTTACCGCTTTAAAAATGGAAACCAATTCTGGGTCAATGTCGTTATATATTATTTGCTCTGCAACAATATTAAGTGATACCGCCCCTGACCCCCCAAAAACGTCAATGAATCTTTTCCTACCAGAGGCTACAAATTCTTTTTGAATATCCTTAACAAGTGTAATTTTAGTACCTGGGTATTTCAATAACCTGATCTCATTTCTCACGATTATGCCTAATAACTCAGACTAAGTTAATAATTTCCACTTTCTTTAACAAAGCACCGTATGATTCAAATTCTGTTATATAAATATTGCATAGTGTGCAGATAAAGCTCATAACAGTTTTATTAATAAATTAGTAAACGATTACCTATTGGTGATATAATGCCAGTATATTTAGGAGAAAAAGCACCAGATTTTAGCGCGAACACAACTGCCGGACCAATAACACTCTCTCAATTCAAGGGGAAGTGGGTTTTATTATTTTCACACCCAGCGGATTTTACCCCGGTGTGCACAACGGAATTTATGGCTTTTGCACAGAGATATGATGAATTCGAAGCCCTGGGAGTCCAGCTTCTCGGATTAAGTATCGACAGCATATACAGTCATATTGCTTGGCTTAAGGATATAAAGGAGAAGTACGGAATAACTGTTCCTTTTCCAGTAATAGCCGATACCCAACTAGAGGTAGCAAGACTGTTCAATATGATGGATGAAAAGGGAGGGATGACTGTAAGAGGCGTTTTCCTCATTGATCCAGATCAAAAAGTGAGATGGATGGTATATTATCCAGCAGAGGTTGGAAGAAATCTTGATGAAATAATAAGAGTCATCAAAGCCTTTAAGTTCAACTGGGACAGGAAATTGGCCACCCCAGTTAACTGGAAGGAGGGAGATGGCGGAGTAAAAGGAGCTCCAACGACACTTGCCTCAGCCCTTGAGAGGGAGAAAGAAGGGGCAGAGAGATGGTACCTCCAGAGAGTTAAGGCATGATCGATGACTGATTGTGCAATGTACAACATAACGGTTAAGGGATATCATCCCTCCACCATATGTGTTGTATTAGATTTATTACCGACATCTTTGGAATACATTAAGGATGTTATAAGTTCGCCCTTGATTCAGGAAAGTATGGGTGAATTCATTCAGGAATTTGCCAGAACCGATGAGATAATGCCTTCTGATAGAACCCTGGGATTTATTATCATCAATTCCAATAAGAATATTATTTCATTCTCATTCAGTGAACTTCCTAAGAAAATCATGGATGCCTGTCAAAA
>JAJZJZ010000095.1 GCA_021809755.1 Thermoplasmata archaeon | reverse complement strand
CCATTTTGCGATAAGAAAATATAAATTATACGGGAATATTTCCATCAACTGGGTCCGTAGCTTAGCTAGGTAGAGCGATGGACTCTTAATCCATAGGTCGGGGGTCCAAACCCCCCCGGACCCGCTTAACCCCTGTTTATTTCTGCAAGTATTTTCTATTGCTGATTTTTGTAGAATGTGTGAAAATAGTCCATCTCTTAGTTTTGAATGTGGGAGAACTGAGGATTAGGCTATCTTGAAAGAAATTCTTGTATTACAGGTAATACGGGTAATTCATTTTGAGAAGTATTTTTTATGGAGATATCTCAATAATTTGTTCAGGCCCATTAAATGACGGTTAATATAACACTTATGAACATTATCACATGGTTAAAGAAAAGCCTCAAATCGAAGAAAGTGAAAAAGAGATAGCCATGAGGAAAGAGTTTAGGAAAGAATGGAGCGAAATAGAGCCTAAACTGGTTGAGATGGCCCATAAGTCGGAAGACAATGGACTGATTGAGAACAAAGACTATATTTGGCTCAAGAGTAGAATCTCTAATTTGAGCAAGGGAGAGGCATATGAAAAATGGAAAAAACGTAATAAAGGGATCAGCGTGAGTCATAAGCCAATCCTGAATCGAAAAACTGCCATAAGCCAAATGGACTTTTCTTCGACCTATATTTGTTCCATCTCTTAGCCCCGCGAGGAGATTTCATCCCAAGCTACTCAATCCACAATTAACACGAAATACTATTTACCTTGTTCCTTCAGGCGGTTTATTTTCATCAATAGCAACTCACGCATTTCCTCTGCTAACCTTAAAATAACAACAGCAGCGTCAACATCAACTGCTCCGGAATGAGCAGCCTTGTTGCAAGCCCTAATGATGTTTTCAATTGCTTCATATTCAAATTGAGTTACAACGTTATTTTCAAGAAGTTTTCGTAATACTTGCGATGGGCTTTCCCACTCTTTTGATATCTCCACCCCAGAATGTCTCTGTAATCTATGAAGTTGAATGTCAATCTCACGTCTAACTTCAGTCAAAGCGGCATTAGGGTGCTCTGGAATGAGCGTTCTCCAAGGGTACCCACGATTCAAGTTATCTGCTGGTACATTTGATACATTTTCCTTGGCAATTTTTTCTCTTTGGGGCTGAGATAAGAGTTTTTCCACACTTTTATTCGCATTCGTTATTGCAGGGTCGTCCATTCTTAACAAATTAACACCTGCACCACCTGGAAGCAAGATCGATTTTGCAAATGGGATTAGCGAGCTTACTACAAGAAGGGTAAGCAGACCAAGCGTTATGTAATCAACAGGGTCTTTGGAAGAACCAAATGTGTGAAGGAACAGGAAAAATAGAACCAAACCTGAAAGGACTACAGCTATTATTATCATGAATGGGCTGACTGAGTTGCTATTTTTACTATCTTTGTTTCGTTTTGTCTCTATCTGCGTCCGATTCTTACTTGGCTTTTCTTCAGATTCAACCATTTTAATCTCCCATAAATGAACACTCTAGACCCTATTTGCCAGTAATACGGCCAAGTCTAGCGGGTTTCTTCGACATGTTTGATGCAGTACTATTGTATCTAAACTTATGATCTTTGAACCACTCAATGGTTTCCTTCAGGGAATTCTCAAGAGAATAGTTTGGTTTCCAGTTCAAAAATTCTCTTGTCTCTACTGCGTTTTGCACAAAGGTTACCGGCTTCCCATTCACCACTTCTCCAGCTTCATATTCATCCTCAATGATATCAGTATCAGAATCAGCAATATATGAAATCAAGTTGGCTAGTTCTATATTAGTTGTTATTCTATCGTCTTTGTTACCTCCTAGATGGAGAATTTTACCGGGAAAAATATGAGCCTCTTCCTCAAACTTCGCTATAAATGCCTCATAGAATGAAGATACATCCTTTGAAAATGTCCAGAGTCGTTTGGCTTGAGGAGAACGCAATGGGAACGACCTTTGATGATCCAATATAGAAAGTATCAGTTTGTGAGGTAGTTCATCGCTCCGTCCACCTGGACCAAATGTGAACGAGGTTCTAGTTATGACAACAGGAATACCATATGCATAGTAGTAGGTGCGATACAAGAGCTCTACGGCTGCCTTTGTCCAGCCGTAAATAGAGGTGGGTGAAGGTAATGCCTCTTCAGTTATGGTGACATTGTCACCTAATCCATACAAAGCATTGAATGATGATGGATAAACAACTAATGGCCTTCTTTCAAGCCTTCTGACCTTTTCAAGCAGCGAAAGGGATGGGAAAATGTTTGATGAAGTAGTATTTTGTGGACTTTCAGAGCCAAAAGGACGATCTGCAAACCCAATTGCACAATCAAAAATTATGTCATAATTATATAGGTCAGTCACAGTAATATCTTGTTCTGATTTCCATATATAATTAATCGAGCCCACATCTTCAAATAACCTCCAAGCCTCCTCTTTCCTGCATGAATCCAAGACAGTAACTTGGTGCCCCATCCTCAGGAGAAGCTTGGTAAGGGTGCTACCAAGAACCCCTGCACCACCGGTTATCAATGCCTTCATTCTAGGCACCTCGCGAATATGTTTGAAAGAATCTTTATTGGTGTAGGAAATATCGTTGCTTTCTTCTGTCTGTTTTGTGTAGGACGTCGAATGGAATAAGTTAAAGTGTCGAAGTATTGCGGTTGCCTAGTTTTTATAAGTCTATTTCCCTCACCGTACCTGACAAATCTTGAAACGAATTTCTTGAGTGAGTCTTTGGTTTCATCATATCCATAATTGTGTTTGACAACAAGGTCGTCAGCAGGAACGATCATATGACCTTTCGCCCTAGCCCTAATGCAAAAATCGATGTCTTCTCCTGCGGCTAAAGGGAAGTTTTCATCAAATCTCAGCCCATCGTCGAAGATAAAAACCGGTGCGATCATTACACACGTAGTTCCATAAACAAGGCTTTTATATTCTGTATCAGGCTCATAAACTCCATTCAAAGTACCGTCAAGGTCATGGAACAAATCATAGCATGTGCTCAAATAACTTTCAATCTTTGGGGAATAAATATCCCTGCCTTTTACAGCATTGTTGCAAACTAACTTAAAAGTCTCATTGACCGGGCTCACGACATCATCATCCATGAAAACCAACAAATCCATATCTGCGGCCAATGCCTTTTCAATTCCAATATTCCTAGCTTTAGCTGGACCATTGTCTTCATTTACATTTATGACTTTAACGTTATCTAATTCACTTAGAATTTTCGAAGCTTGGTCTTGAATTCCACCTATGATCCACAATCCTGAAAGATTGCCCCATGAATTTAGAGACATCACTAGATTCTTTAATTGAATCAGTTTTTTGTCATCTAGGTTAGTAAGATTTGTTGGTATAATGACGCCGGATTTGTAATTACTCCTGATTTCACTTATTGATATTTTTGAGGAGACGCGTTCTTTCAATCTATTTTCTAAGTCTTCCTTTGCTGATTTTAGATATTCTTGTCCCCTATTGAACCCGAGCCATAGTGAAAAAGACGATATCATGTTGAGTGTTAGGAATATTGAAACATCATCCTTTGAAAGACCTATGGCTTCCAATTCACTTCGACGCACCCTCAAATAGCTCAATAATCCTTTCAACTCGTCATTAAAATTATCAACAATTTTCGTAAAATCTAATCCAGTGAATTCTGACAGTCTTTTAGAAAAAATATCAATACCCTTCCTTTTAAATCTTAATTCAACTGTATCAACAGTTTCCTTTTGGTATGATAAAACAGCACCAGTCATCTTTATTAATGACTATCACTCAAAGAAGCACTTAAATCTTTTTCATATAAGAGTTTCACCGAGAATACAGTTTCGGGAAGGCGCTCTATTCCAGAATGTGACAGGAAAGTTCGACATGATAACATTCGATCCTCTCGTCAGATGGTTTGCTGCTAGAGACTTGAGAGAACTGGCTGTGGCGGATGAAAATTTCAGATCCATGACATTATTTTTCGATTAGCTGAGGAATCATCTTGAAGCCGACAGAAGAATGCTCAAAGAATATAGAGATTCCGGAGACCTGAATTATTTCCTGAGCTTGATAGAAAGAGCGAAATTCAGGAAAAACTCGTGAAAGAAAGATATATTATTCGTATCGGCAGAAAATGAGGATATTACGTTTGGAAACTGACCAATTAACAGACGTCTATGTGTGTAAGTGAAATACGTTACATGAAAATTAAGGTCAACTGATGCACAAATTAATATGACCTTTCTGGTAGGCAATAGCTTCAGAATTTATGTCTGGTGATTTTTTCTGGCTGGTATTAAAATTAAAACATGAAATGATGGGCACCTGAACTCAGGAGTTTTTAAGGCACTTCAACCCTATTTATCTTTTTGCGAACGAAAAAGCACCATTGGCTAAGAAGAGGCATCGTGAAGGGATAAGGCAGAAAGGAAGAATAAGAATATATAGCATGTGAACATGTGAAAACATATGGTTACAAATGTTATCGCGATAAGGGTAGATGATAACACACTCAATTTGATTGAAAAGATGATAAAATATAAGCTTGTTGGTAACAAAGCGGATGCCTTGAGGTGGATTATGCAGAATGGGATTAAAAATGCAAAAAAGGCTATAGAAGCAAAAGAGAAAAATCAAGCCATTATCAATGAATGGAAAAAGAGAGGATCTCCTGACCTACCTCAGGATCTATCAGAAATTTCAATAAAGGATAGGGACTAAAGTGAATTATATTGATACAAATGTCATAATTTCATTTATTAGCAAGAGGGATGTTAATCATTCAAGGGCATTAAGAATCCTAGATAATAGTGAGGGGATGGTAACTTCTCCAGTCGCAATTTTAGAGCTGAAATCTGTTCTTTCCAGAACAACGGATCTGGGGGTTGACGAAATAGAAGCTTTTGCTGATTATTTAGCTGAAATTAAAATTGAAGTACCGGAAGTGGATATGAACAAAGTCTTCAACAACGCCAGTGATATCGCCCTTAGAATAAGAATGAAGACTTTGGATATATTACATCTTTCCGCCAGCATGATACTTGACGCGAATGACTTTGTGACTTTTGATCGCGAATTCATAGAAAAGGAAAAAGAAATAGCAGGAATTGGATTAAAAATCATTCATTAGGGTAAAGATTTACAAAGAAAAACAACTGTCAGGAAAATCAGCACTATTACAGTCATTCTTTCGTCAGAAAGAAATGGAACCTTTAGCGATTACTTTTCTTCAATGACGCAGATAGATCGGCCATGTATTCCACGGCTTCAGTCGAATTTTCTATTTTTGTCTGCCCACTTCCTTGTAATGAAGCGTTAAGATTTCTTAACTGATTAATCAAGTAACCATATAGAGCTATGTTTACTATTCCGAGGTGCAGTAGCCCAGAAACTTTCTTGAAGATATATTCGTTATGCAATCCTGCCCGGAGAACATATGGTATTTCAGTTTATCACCAAGAACAAATGATAAATCGGCTTTCAAAATTAAAATGCAATGGATGGAGCGCTGTTGAGTTCAGACAGAGAAATTGGAGAGAGGGAGGTCCCTCTCACCCGGGTTCATCTGACATATTCAACATAATGAACTGTTGAAGAGCTAATACATATTGCTGATGTTGAATTTGTCCCAAAGTATGAATTTACCAGCTGCTTCGCCATCCAAGGTTCTTTTTTTTAAAACTTGTCCCCAAATTATTCTTTAGGTTTCCATTTATTGCTTGTCGCGTTAGACTTGCTACCTATCGAACCCAAAGAAACGCTATGATCAGCAAAAGAAAGATGGGGGGACAAGCCTACGATTCTCTCTACATCCACAAGTGGATAAATTTAAATTCTCGTATTAGGTGATATCTTAATGACCGATCCTCTAGAGAAAATCCAGGATGAGGGGTTACGCCATTCTCTGCGGATGATCAGGGAACTAATGGGATCAATGGAAAGAAGCAGGGATCTGCAAGATAGAATTCCTGGCTTTAAGACGCAAAAAGGGATATATA
>JAJZJZ010000094.1 GCA_021809755.1 Thermoplasmata archaeon | reverse complement strand
CCTCTTGATTAACAGAATCTTAAATTGTAAGCATTGCACCTATTGCCTGTAATTCATCCAGTAAATTAAAAATGAGGTCTTTTGGCAGCGCAAACTTCTCTCGTCTAAAATATTTTAAACCTCTGGTAAATGCATCCATGAAACGTTTATTGGTTTCCGTGTCATCGCTCTTTTCGGAAAGATACTTGCACAGGTCGCCTACTCCGGAGATGCCAAACTCTTTAAGTAACTCCTCTTGAACGGAATTTTTAAATCTTATGCCCAATTTATTTAAAAGGTCTCTCTGATCCCCTTCTTTATCAATAAATTCAAAAATATCCACTTCGTTTTGATTTAGTAATTCTAGGTTTATACTATTTAGTGTGCGTCCAACAGTTCCCTCTGATCTTGAAGCTGCAACAATTGACATTTGCTCCGAAGGATCAAGCTCTTCCATGCTTTTCAATATTAACTTATTTAGTTCATTCATTTCTTCGGTCCTACCTGGTATAACACCCATGAACTCACTGGAAGTATATAGCCTCATAGCAAAGGCGTAAGGAAGTCTCTTGCGCTTTTCTTTATGATGTTTTTCAGTATAAATGTTAATTGCTTTGTCTAACATAGATGTAAATTTCTCGAAATCGACTTTTGGTGATATGACAATTACTCTCGTAGAATTACCGGTTCCCGCCTTAATTCTTCTTAACTCACCATAATCTGGTTCATTTTCTTCCAATTCTTTTATAATGTTCTGGAAGTCCGAATTCTTAGGACCTAATGTATACATAAGTGGAAACTGAGAAGGAGATGAAATCAGATATGCACGGACAATATTATACTTTAGTAATGACGAAACTTCTGTGCCAATTCTTGCCCCGAAGAATGTCCTAATGTGATCTGACATTTTTGAATAATACTTTGACCAAGAATTTTCTTCAATAATTTTTGAAGCCTCGCTCACTCGACCCTCTGCCATGTTTTTAATGCTTGAATAAACATGATTTGCCCTCAGGTGCTCTTGGTAATCTCGCAGATACCTAAAACTCTCTTGTTCTTCAGGTTTTTGGGCTTTTTTTATAGCGTCGGATAGTTTCACGGACACATTGTTAGTCTGCTCGTTATCGAATAGCAAAGCTCTACAATATAAAATTTTTAATGCATCCTGATCACGTGCAGATTTCTTGTAGATCTGGAAAAGTTCAGTGCCAAACGGAGCCTTTTCGTATATGAAGATGGAACATGCAGCTAAATTTATAGATTGTTTTTCAATTTTAAAAACATCCTTTTCAATAGCAATCAAAGTATTAGCAAGATTCTCGAAAATATCAGCTGTCATTGAATCAAAATTGTGCGGAAACAATGGAACAAGACCCGAAAAATTTATTGATTTAGGCCTGAATCCCTGAGCATGTAAGAAATTCTTATATCCCTCTAATACTTGGAAATTTTCCTTGAATATCTTAAACAAACCTTTTAAGTTATACAAATCCAACCAATCCGGATTTTTTAAAATATTTTCAACGGTTATGTTATCAAACCCAAATGTTATCTCTTGTCTGATTGCTAAAAATTTAGCGAGTTTCTTGATGTCACATGACTTCTCGACATCGGATCTTAAAAGCTTGCCGTGATTATGCGATGTTAATGCAGATCGAAACAATTTAATTATTTCAATATCAACATTACTTTTTTTTGAAGATAACTCATAAAGATCAGCGATTATATCGTTCATGTCGTCTGGAATAAACTTTAATATATCTGCTCGGGACGGGAAATTATCAATATAGAATAGAGATGAAATTTCGTTGATCTGTTCAAAAAATGACATGTATTTATTCTCCAAGTCTACAATTGTTTTCTGCACTCGATTAAGCGAATATGTTTCTTTCAATTTCTTCAAACTTAACTGTACTAACGGTTGAAGTATTTTTTCGTCATGTACTAAAGTGCTAGTGATAACCTTTTGATTAACTAAGACGAAACTTAAATTTACGAAATCCTCGTCCTGCATGTTTAACAAAAATTGTCGCAGATTGTTCTGAAAAAATTCTGACTCAGACAAAATCACGCCTATAACGTTTTCACCCAATTTTATAATAGGTCCTAATATAGAAATAATCTGCTTTAACCAGGATTCCTCACTTTCAGAGGTTATTGAATAAGGACTTAATACATTGTCTAAAAAGTCATCGATCTTAAAATTGTATCTAGTTAGAGAATATCTAACTTTTGATATGAAAAACACTTTCCTTTGATATAGGCCATAAATGCTAACTGCAACTCTTACTGGAGGGAGCACGTTCTTTGCAACATCCTTAAGATTCAAAAGTAATGTTTTCAGTCCTTTGCTTCTTTCCTCGGAAATTGCAGTTGAACTAAGTAGGTCATTTTTTTCCGATAATTCTTCCAGATTATTCTCCAAAGCTTTACTCGATATTTTTTGAACTTCATTTTTGATGTTGACAATTAATTGTTTATGTTTTTCATATAGAAAATATAACACGAGTTCTTGAACTCCAACAATAATCAAAAAGTAGGAAATGAACATATAATTAAAAGGAAATTTTAAGAGGAAATAAGATACTGCTATTTCCATAACAGTTAAGGAGATGGAATACAACACAAATAGATTTACAAGAACTTTAGTTAACTTAGTAAGATTTATCCTGACTGTATCACTTGAACTATTAATCAAAGTGATAGTGTCTTTCAAATTATCATTAACTTTTTTATATAATGATTTTGTTTGACTATTTTGTTCAGTTATGGCGACTTCCAACCTTTGAGTTGCCTCTGCTGTCCTAAAAACATTTTCGGTCAGATTCTTCTCAACTTTGTCCATTTCCGAGTTGATAAAAGAATCCTTTACCCGATTCATCTCATTCACCGAAGTTTCAATATCTTTATCTATGGAAACGTTAAGCACCTCCGATTGATAGATCATTATAATAGTTATTATATTTCTCTAAAAATTGTCTGGGTCATATAGAATCCAAATGACAGGGGCCCTCTAAAAATAAATAAGGAAAATATAATTAGAGGACACTAATCAGTTTCTTTAAACTACATTCTAGCGATTGGTAGTGGGAATGTGGTTATTCCGAAGTACGTCGTATTTAGCTCGAGAGATTCGACCAGTTGTGACACTTCTTTCGCTGAACTGGCATCGAAGAAAGGATACAATGATACCTTTGGGAATAGCGTTCACTTATTCCGAACTAGTTAAATCAGACAGTCTTAAAAAAGTAATAGGCGTAAAGTTGTTTCAGTCGAATGTAAGGGAAAATATGAGCGATGTTCTCCACGAAATAATTGACATCAATCCATTGATCCTTGGAATTAGTGTATACGCATGGAACGCTGAACAGGTTAAGGTATTATTAGGATCACTTGCCAAATTGAGTTAAAAGGGAAATATAGTGCTTGGTGACCCGGAAATTACATATGGTGGAAACGAGCTCAACGATGAATTCTTTTTTGCACACTACTTTGTCAAGGGATATGGGTAAAGCGCATTCGTGGATATAGTAACGTCAATACTTAAGCAAGTGAAACCTGCAACCATGGGGGTATATAGGAGAGGAGAACCAATCGGAAATGAAATCGCAGAAGCAAACCCACTGTCGAAAATTCTCCGTTTGCCCGGCCAGATATCCTTGAATTTATAAAGGGTGATAACTTCATCAGATGGCAGACTCAGCGAGGTTGTGTTTTCAGATGCAATTTCTGCGCCTTCAGGAGCTCAAACGGAAATATCAACCAAAACGATTTAGAGGTTGTACAATTTGAACTTCGGAAAATCAAAGATATTGGAACATTTAAACCTTAACTCAAACTTTTTTACGTAATATGTCGAGATCAATTTTCAAATCCGACACCAGGTCTTTCGCAATATGGCGTAGATGCCATTCAACAGGCATTCCGTTGAGATTAAAGTGCGAGAAAAAGTGCCCCTATTACACAAAAACGGCGGATTTAAGGATTAATATAATGTATTCATTATATATTAGTCTTTCTGTTCATTGCACGGCGTTTACTTAGTATTATGGAACATCAGACTGAATAGTTACAATAGATGTTATATTATAAACACATGGACGAGATCGGGGAGATGTTCCAGAAGAGGTATCGCCTATAAATACACACTCTTCGAGACCATATCTAAAGGTACAATGGTAACATTAATGATGAAGACTCGCTTTTAATAGAATTCGGTGAACGAGATGCACATTAAACATCGATCTGAAGTCGATCAATGAAATATCTCCTTTACAATCCGGAAATAAATCTTATAAAGAGTCTCTACTTCGCCACGAACTCTGTTCTTAACGCCATCAAAATCATTTTTATCTACCATTTCCCAAACACTTTTTCCTGTTGTCTTAAGGTCTCCCTCTATGTTGAACCTACTCATGATAGAGTTTGTAGGAACAGGATATAAGAGGTTTGGCCTATTTTTATTAAAGTATGGTATAGCTACTTCAGAAAGATCCACAACTTTTGTCTTTAGATAAATGTCGTAGAGCTTCGGTACATCATCAATTCCCAGAAGAACACTTCTCGCAAATAGTCCTGGAAGGTCAAGTCTTGAAATTCCTGTTCCTATAGTTATTAAATCCGGCACGCTGTCTCTTTTGCCAGCAAGTTGTTCCCAATGTTCGTTGAAAAAAGTATAGACTTCTGCCAGTGCATTCTTTTCATCATTTTCGTTAAGTGAATTAACAAAAATTTCTTTCTTCTCGATCTTTTCATTTTTATTAAGTGGGTGGAAACAGTAAAAAACTCCTCCTATAAATCGGTGTTCTGGCCTGGCAGGGTTAACCTTTAGGCTCGATAAGGAAGTGGTTCGATCTGCTAGTGGAACGTACCATTCTGTGTCCAAAATAAAGGCAAGCGTTTTTTCATTATCGAAATTCAAGACCATCTTGAAGGCTAATGCAATTTAAATAAAATGTTTTGCCACTAATGCTATTTGCTTATCAAACAGAGATACCCACCAAAGATTTCTTTTTCCGACATTCAAACAAGGGGTAAGAGTACATAACAAACTGGACAGTTTTTGCGAGTATGTTTTTCAAACAGTGATCTAATGCCCAAGAGCCATGGACATCTGAATACCAAATAGTATGAGGAATTTTGAAATGTTTTTTTGTTTAGAATCTTGGCGTACTATAGCTAACCTTAGGGTCTATGAAATTGCAGAATAGAGTTTTTCCATAGTTCCAAATCATATCTAAGTCCTCCAAGCTCCCAATGAAATTTAAATTCTCGCTATCTACTATTAGGTTTATGCTGTGGGCAATTATGTTCCTGAACTTTCTTTTATTGACGAATATATCTAATAGGGCTCTTGGAACTACATTTTCGTCCTTTTCAATATGCGGATCATTTTCGTAAAAATACACTAATTCCGGAAATGTCCATTTAGAAAGTACAGAATAATCTTGCTTATGATCTTCAAGGAATTCTTTAAAGTGCCTATACTTTTTTGAATTTTCACTAACTGTTTTCCTTAATTCTGCCAACCAAGACCCGTGTTCAACCCAGTTTGTATGGGAATTCTCAATTATAATTATAATTGTGTGTTCTAGGTATACTAGAAATGGGTAGGACAGTATATAGGCTGGAGCCCTGTTGAGGTCCCAAAATGAGATTATACCTATTGGCTTTGCCGACCCTTTATGTGACTGGATAACGAAATACAAAGGGCTCATCATTTTTGTATTCAATTTTTTTGTATCATTTAGCATGATCTTCAATAGATCGAACAGAGACAAACTTTCCATAACATTGTGTTCTTCTATTTTTTCGATCTTGGTCCTATCTATGTCATATATCTCTCCACGCTGCCTAATGTGT
The DNA here is from genome assembly GCA_021809755.1 of Thermoplasmata archaeon. GTDB lineage: Archaea > Thermoplasmatota > Thermoplasmata > Thermoplasmatales > Thermoplasmataceae. The sequence goes on along the minus strand of JAJZJZ010000094.1, from coordinate 185 downwards.
TTTACATTAATGTATCCTAAAACTTTATTTCCTTCTTTAACAACCAGATTGAAAATATTCCTATTATTTGCACATTTACACTTTTCACTTATATCCTTATCATTTATGTCAATGCAGAGCCATTCCTTTTTGGGAGTCATGATTGAAAGAGCTGAAAAATACTTGCTTTCTAAAAACTTCTCGTG
>JAJZJZ010000093.1 GCA_021809755.1 Thermoplasmata archaeon | reverse complement strand
TGCTTGAGAAGAGGTATGAACAGCTTAAGACAGTATACAGCGTAATGCCTGTCATGTTCAAGAATGAAACAAGAATAGAGGGTTTTCTTTTCCTGTATTTCATTGCCATGCTCATACAGGCACTGATAGAGAGGGATGTCAGGATAGCAATGGAGAACAGGGGAATAAAAAGCATTCCACTATATTCTGAGGAAAGGGATTGCTCTTCCCCGACATGTTACCGGATCTTTTCTGCATTTGATAAAATGCAGGTTCATCACCTTGTAAGTGATGGAATGGAGATCGAGAGATTTTACACTGAAATTTCGGATATACAGAGACTCATAATGTCGCTGATTGGCATATCCGAGGAGGAATTCAGGCCGAAATGAAATTCGAAAAATATGCCCCTTGAAAAGTGCGGAAACTAAGATTTAATCATCCGTTGGTGAATTATAATTAATTGTGGACTTGAGTCTGGTCAACATGTTTGTATTCTGCAGCATCCATGTTTGATCTCAATTTGTCTGCAGAAGACCATAATTTCTTTTCAAGATCTGAATCTGGGCTTATCATGCGCGACTATTGGATAGAATATATATAAATGTTTGGCGAAATGTTCAGATCATATACAGTCTAAATGCGACTCTCTCGATTTGTATATGATCATTGGCTGTATGGTTTTTTCTCAAAAAAAGCCACATTAAACTGTCAAATGGATATACCTTTTATTACTGATTGGAATGGCTCAATAGTGAACGAACACATCTTAGAATACACAAAAGCCTTGCCGACAGGAACAAAGATTGGGACTTTTCTTACCTTAATTCGGTGGACATTTAGTGGAATTTACTATCATTCAGTTATAAATGCATACAAAAATACAGATCTCACTAATGCACTTCTCACGATATTTTCAGTCTTTTTTGGTGCGATAATAATTATGATTTCCATTTTTATATCTGCTGGTATTAGTAAAAACCATACTAATTTCCCTGACCCAAAAAAAAACTAAATTGTTTATAGATCATTTTCGTTCTTTGAGCATTGCTATTTCCGTCCTATTGTTATGCAACATTCTTTCGTCTTTTTTTCTACAGGATACCTTCAGGTACTTGCTATATATTACCAGATTTGGACGGCCCCTGCTTTAATTCTATTGTTTTATAATACCGTGAGGTTCATTACACCATGAGATTGTTATTAGCAGGTTTGCCGTAGAATAGTCAACCCCTATTTTCAAGATTGGGAACTGAATTTATCATCTTAGATGCCATAGCAGGCAATCTTTCCCTTGGATTACATAATACAATGGGTTTATGCCATACACTTCTAAGATATAGAAAAATCAATTTCGGCACAAAAGTTTAACTCATTTAAATCCGTAAAGGTTTATGCTTACTGTAGATCTGTTTCCCATAAATAAAGAGGTTCTTCCGCAAATTTATGTTTACGAAGTCGAAACGTCAGAAAATAAGAACTTAATTTCAGGAAAGGTAGCATACCGAATGAGGAAGGAATTCAAAGGTCACTGGGCTTCGAATTATGGAAGAATTTTAAGCGATAGGAAAGTAGAAGAATCTGAAATCAGTATTTTCCTCAAGAAACTCTGGCAGCAAGGTCAGGTTCAACTGAATAATCTTAGAGGCATTACTCTTAAAAAGAATTATAGAGTAAGCGAATCTGACATAGCATCATTTGTTGCATGGGGGATGACTGAGGACGCAAAAAAAGAAATAAGTATTGCTTTAAATGACAAGAAAATTGATTTACAAAAGGCAGAAATAAAACGTATTTCAGAATTTAGTTGGTACGTTGTGAACGGTAAATCTTCATTGGCCATTTCCGTGAGTTCGAACATATTGCTAAAGCAAGACCTGGACTATTATATTAGAAAGGGCAACAATCCAATTAGATTGTATGCTAAAGTTAAGCATCAGTCAATGAAGGGGGAGATTGTTAATACAGTTGGATCGTTAAAAGAAAATAGAGACAGGCTTTTGGAATTGGCACAGGATAATGAATCCTTAAGACTACTGAAGAAAGCACCTGATGACACACAGGTTCTAACCATTAAACGCGGAACTAATTTCTACGATTATCCAGCTAACTCTCTGGAAATTGTACTTACTCTCCAAAACTGCAAGTTTTTTGGTGTATCTTCCAAAGAGATTTCTAAATATACTAAAATGAACCCGAAGGATCGACAAAGTATGATCGAAACCACAAGAGACGTATTAAACAGAAAACTAGATAATAATGGTATTCTGATTGGAGAACGGTATAGTTCTGAGGAAAACTCCACATTATTCCCAAATATGTTTGATTTACCATTTAAGGAACCTGTCATGGTAGGGCAGAATCATGTTTGTAATTTTCAAGGATCAGCTATACAGAGAGGATTAAGAGATTATGGGCTATATAAGCACTCCGAAAAATTAACAAGTAATACAATTAGAATAGGTGTCTTGTACCCGAACAGTTATGGAAATAAAAAGGCTATGACTGATTTTCTCGATTCAGTGAAGAGAGAGTTAACCAACTTAAAAATGGCTGTGGAAATTGCTAACTTCTTAAAATTTAACTTTGCTGATGTATCAGACATGGAAAAGCAGATAAATGAATTTAAGAAAGACAATACTGACGTGATTCTTGCCATACTACCTGGGACATTAAATGAAGATGGGGATATAGACGATGTTGATGTATATCATACATTTAAACGTCTGACCATCACAAAAGGAATCGGCGGGCAGGTAGTAAATTATGGCACTCTAAGCAACTCTTTCGCTTTGTACAATATAATATTAGGTATACTGGGCAAAACAGGAAATATACCGTATAAGCTTTCAAAACCACTTGAATTCTGTGATGTAGTAGTTGGTCTAGATATAGCTAGAAAGAAAAAGGAAAAGCTTCAGGGATCTAACAATGCTGCCGCAATCGCGAGAGTGTATTTCAATGATGGGGACTTCTTACGTTATGTCATACATGATGCTCCACTGGAGGGAGAAACTGTACCTCCAGAAGTTCTGAAAAGTCTTTTTCCGCTTGACGAATTTGAAGGCAAAAAAGTGATAATACATCGTGATGGTTATTTTAGAGGTGAAGAGCGAGATACACTTGAAAAATGGGGTGCTTCAATAGGAGCCAAGTTTTCTTTGGTAGAAGTTATTAAGCGAGAGGCTCCCAGACTTTATAAGGAAGACAACAAAGGTATAGAAAGCCCAGAAAAAGGCTCAGTATTTCAGTTGGATCTTAATCAAGCTCTCGTAATATCTTCACCTCCGCCATTTAAAGGCTCAACTCCTAGGCCGTTGAAAGTAATTAAAAAATCGGGAGATATTGATCTAAAGCAGGCGATTAGATCTGTGCTCTCTTTAACCGAACTACATTATGGTTCGCTGAATCCACCAAGACTTCCGGTAACTATACACTACAGTGACCAAATTGCTTGGTTCGCATTGCGAGGCATCAAACCACCTAACCTAACGGGGGATGTTCCATTTTGGCTATGAATTATAACTTATTGAGATAATTGCCAAAAAACTTAACTTATGCCACTTATTACCCCCTGAATGACAGAAAAACTAATCGCAGTGACGAGAACTTCCTCGAGAGGATCATCCATAAGAATCACGTTACCCAAAGAGATACGAGAGTAATGGAGAGGTTATAGTTAGGAGGATTAAGTGAGTGTTGGATAATCCACTATGACTGGTCTGTAACAATCACTTCATTTCGATTTAAAGTTCCTCAATGGAAATTACCGATTCATAAGGTAAATAAATCCTCTTTCCTTTTGACTCTATCAGAAGGCCTTTGTTAAGTTCTCCTTTAAGTATGGCTTCATAGTATCCATCTGAATTGATCATGATTTTGACCCTGCTCCCAATCCATGTATCCAAATCCTTAGGTTCCTCTTTTTTCTGTTCTTCTTTATTTTCCTGCATTTTTAACACTTCTCCTTATATACTATTTTATTCGACTAAGCTATTGCAATTAATATTGGTCAGGTACCCTAATTGGAAACATGTAACACAATTATAAAAGGTGTTATCAGAAGAAATATTTCAAGGTGATAAAAGGATAAGGGATTGTTGGTAATGAATTTATTATTGCCCTTTAGAATAGATTTGAGTTTTCCTTCGAAGTCTCCTTTACTCCTAAAATTTTCATCAGTTTGGATCTGATTAACTCTTCCCTTTCATCGATGAAATCTAGGAAATTTTTAAACTTCAGGTCAAAATCTAAAGGAATATAATTCTTCAATTTGTACTCATTCCTTCTAGACTCATCTGGAAAGTTTTGGATCAACCAATTATCGAAATCCTGAGAAGATTTCTCCTCATTTAGGATACCTTCAAGTAATTGCAGATTTGCAATATAATCTTGATTGATAGCAAAATCCTCCCATTCTCCTTTCGGTATGGATCTCTTACTCAATTCTTTATCCTTAAAGAATTTTTGAGGGAAAATGTGATCTATATGGAATTTATTTCTATAGTCAAGATTTGGATATAGAAGAGCTAATATCGAAAAGGTTTGCGGATTGCTATATTCAATTTCCAGCAATTTGTCCACATCTTCTTCCTGGATGATCAAAGTCTTGTTGCTTCCTTTGAATTGATCAATTATTTCTTCAAGAGGAAATTCTGAAACGCCGTCAGTTATTAGTTCTCTTATAGATCGTAATACATTATCCGGTTGACCACTAAACACTCTTTTAACTAAAGAAAGTGTTAGCCATCTTTTTATTCTCTCTCTGTCTTTTTTATAGGTACTGGATAACACAAAATTATCTGGGTTTCCTATTTTGCTCAAATAATAGGCAATAGGTATGACCGCATTATTAGATGTCAATGTTTGCCAGTTATAACCCCAACTGTCCAGCAATTCCACTGATAGTCTTATTGATTTACTTACAATTTCCCATTTGTTCTCCATCAACTCCATGTTTTCATTTGTAAAATTAGACACCTTAAATGCGATATTTTTGATATCTGAAAGGACTAAGAAGGATTTCAGAACGAAATCATTATTGAAGTTAAATCTATCACCAGTCTTATTAACGTTCTTCACTAAATCGAAAATTTCTTTTCTAGCGTCTATTTGGCTCCATTTGGCAGTGGCAATTGAAAGCAAAAGGTCGGAATTACTTAAAACAGTCCCACCACTATTTACTCTAATGAAAATATTTAGCACTGTATCGATATCTTGAGACACCTCCAGATAATAACTGATTATTCTCTCATTATGTACTTTTGAAAATAAATCAAACAAAGTTTCATTAGCAAAATCTGATTTTTCCTCTTCTAAGCTCATTAGTTTGTTTTTAATCAAGTATCTGTTAACATCTACTTCTTTTGTGAAGTTCAAGACCTCCCCCACTCTAAACCAATAAGTTTTCTCATCCCTGTGGGTTGCTTCCTTTTCAGTCAGGAATTTGAAATCGTATAAATCTTCATCGTTTCCATTTACAGGGGCCCTAGATAGAAGATTAAGGTAAAGCCTCTTTTCAGGAAATGCGCTAGAATCATCTCGTCTTCTCCGTGGTAGCTTCTCTGCATAAGTTCCTCTTAAGCCTATGTACAATGATGTGAGTCTCTGTTGTCCATCCAACAGACATCCTATATTTTTTACTCCGTCCAATTCAGCTTTTGGGTTGTTATAATAATCCCTTTCGTGGTACTTTTCCATGAATTTGTAAAAATCAAAAGTTGCAACATTCTCTTCATTGACATTCCAAAAAAGAAATGAACCTATAGGGTAACCCTTCATAATTGAATCGAAAAGTCTAGCAATCTGTTCAGGCTTCCAAACAAACTCTCTCTGTATAGCAGGCAGAAAATAGTGGTTTTCCCCAATTTCTGTAACCATTTCTTTAATGGTCATTGGGGTTTGAAACGAAGACCTAGCTCCACTCATCATAAGATCAAGTTTTATCTTCAAAATGTATATAAATTTGATCATGGAGGTATTTTGGTTTACATTATGAGCAAGTAGTTGTATGTGAATTTGATGTTGAGTTACATCATTTTTTGGTTCTTTAGACAATATTGTGGCATGAATATTAATCACTGAAGTTTTGCGTTAATTATATTGTACTTCGATTATACATTGCATAGAAAATACTCCTCGTCGACCTATAGGGGTTGGTTATTGATGCTTCAAGCGCATCCATAAAACGGTTTCCGAATCTTCTC
>JAJZJZ010000014.1 GCA_021809755.1 Thermoplasmata archaeon | reverse complement strand
TTTCCATGCTGCGGGATTTATTGGCTCTCCTACAGTCCCCAATACGTTAAGTGTGGAAATATCATGCATTTTCGGATACTTGTCTCCAAACCGCATTAGTGTCCTTATGGCAGTAGGTGATGTATATAGTATATTCACTCTGTATCGTTCAATAATTTCCCACATACGATCAGGTGCAGGGTATGTAATGGAACCCTCATACATTATTGAGGTGATCCCCAAAATCAAAGGGGCAAATACTATGTAGCTGTGCCCGGTAACCCATCCTATATCTGCTGCGCACCACCATCTATCATCCTCAGCGGGGTTGAACGCCCATTTCATGGTGTTTGCTACCCAAACTGCATATCCTCCATTTCCGTGCACAACTCCTTTTGGTTTTCCTGTTGTTCCTGAAGTATACAGAATGTAAAGCGGATCATTGGAATCCATCTCTACCGGTTTCACATAGGTCATGCCGTCTCCAACTATTTCATGGTACCATATATCCCGGCCCTCCTCCATTGACACGCCATGATTCGTTCTTTTGACAACTATAACATTTGAAACTGTAGAAGTTTGTTCCAATGCTTCGTCAATTATCTTCTTTAGCTCCACGATCTTACCGTTCCTGTGGGCACCATCTGCAGTAATGATCATCTTTGCCTGAGCGTCCTCTATTCTTTCGGCGACTGCAGATGCACCAAATCCAGCAAAAACAAAAGAGAATGTGGCACCTATCCTTGCTGATGCAAGCATGGCGACAGGGGCTTCAAGAATCATGGGGAGATATATGAGTATCTTGTCCCCCTTCTTTATTCCCAGATTCAAGAGAGCAGATGCAAGATTGTTAACTCTTCTATATAAACCATCGAATGTTATAATCTTCTCTTCCCCGTTTTCTCCGATCCACATATAAGCAGCCTTGTTTCGTCTGTGAGAAGTTATGTGCCTGTCAACTGCATTATATGAAATATTAAGTTTTCCGTTTACAAACCACTTGTAGAATGGTGGGTTACTATCGTCGAGAACTCTGTCCCACGTTCTATACCAATCAAGCACAGTTGCGGCTCTGGACCAGAACTCTTCAGGATGTTCCAATGATTCTATGTGAGCTTTCTCAAATGCCCCAATTCCAGGATGATAACGTTCATCGACTGGAAGCACTTCCCTGTTTTCTGATGTTTCTGCCATAACTATGTTTATGAAATGGCTCTTATATATTTTCCGCAAGTCTATTCTTTTAAGAGATCGATGCTTTAAGGATGGCTTTTCACACGATCTGTGATTATTATTTCTAAAATAAATCAGAAAAGAGCAGATAAGGAGAGTTGAATTTTATAAGAAATTTTTTGTGTTATTGAGATTTTGAGTTTAAAATGCTTGAAATATCTGCTGCCCATAGATGTGCTCTGCATACCGTAATCTCAATTTCATTTACATAAAGAGTGGATGTTGTTAGAGCAGTCTTTATGAATGAATGCTTCTTGATGTTCTCGACCGGTATAGTGAACCCCTTACCCTTTCTTGGGATAAATTCCAGTGATTTCTCCGTCAATTTTAATGTGCCCCTCATTCCATCATAAATGGCAAGATCCAATCTAATGTAACTGCTCTGCAAGTTTTTCCTCCTCCACTATATTTACTGATTTTCCGGCCCTAGCAGCAACATCAGGCTTTATTTTGACGGTCCTGACTGCATAAAATATTGCAAATATTAGGTATCCAAATGAGGCAATAACTGCTTCTGAAATTGGAAAAACCGGGGGGTACAAGGATTCAAATAGAACCCAGACGAAGATAATGGTTGCAATTATTGGTAGAACATAATGCTCCGTTATATGAATGAAGGTGAAAATTCCATAATGCTTTTCTTTGAGCCTTAAAAACAGTGTCATGACGCTTGTGTTTAGGAGAATATGAGTAATGATTAACCCGAACAGGGCAAGTGTTGTGAGGAAATCGAATGTGCTTGACAAGGTTGAATAAACCAATGGATCTGAAGTGTTTGAATCGAATATTTTGAAGAAGGATTGCCCTAACATAGCGTTGATTAACACCGTTCCTCCAATGGCTAGCAAAGATGCCATTGCTCCAATGAAAATTAAAGCTTTATGGGGAGTCACATATTTCTCATGAATTTCAGCAAAATAGTGAGGTAAAACCCCATCCCTGCCCATGGCAAAATATACCCTCCCAGCATTGGACTGCATGGCCACCGAATCTGAAAATGCTGAGTTGAAAGCAACTAGAGATAACATCACACCTCCTGCAACTCCGGTATACATAGTTGCAACAATTATTCCCGGAATATTTGCCTGTGCAAAGCCACTCATAAGTGAAACCCCCCATCCAACTGTGAGTGCATATGCAACCTCAGTCAGTACCATACCCACTATGATGAGACCAAAAACAAGGCTTTTTGTTATAGCCCGGCTGTTCACAGCCTCTTCCCCCAAAGGTGCAGAACCTCCATAACCTATGAAACTTGTAAGGCCAAATATCATGCCAAGCCCCAGTCCACTTAGTGGGCCACCCACACTATTAAATACAGGATTTGTTGTGAATGGATCAAAAACAGAGAGGGTGTTATCCTTAGCCTCAATAATAATTATGGCTGACATAACTGCAAGAAATATAACCTCAAAGAATGCAGCAATTCTAATATATTTCATCTGTGGGCGAATGCCGAGGATTGCCAGAGAGATTGGTGCAAGGATAAAGACCAGAATAAAAGGAATCCATATCCATGCGGGGAGAGAAATATGAAGAAAATATGAAAGAACTCCTGGAAGAACTACCCCGCCAACATACACTGGAATGGCAGCTGTGCTCGCTATTTGATACATAACATATAGAAGCCCCGACGTTATTGCAGGAGTTGGTCCAAATGCCGTGCCTATATACCCATAATAACCACCTGCACTTGCATGCCTTTTTGAAAGGTGGTAGAGAGTGTTCACTTCCAGAAACATTGTAACAGTGGCAATGAGAAATGCCAGAGGCGTTAGAAAGAAGGCAAAAGCAGCAGCAGATGTCATAAATGCAACTGTGTCACATGCGGGGGCCATGGCTGAGATCTCTTCGGCAATCGCACCCCAAACACCAACCTGATCTCTCTTGAGTCTGAAGTTTGTCTTGTCGTTATTCATCGCTTGAATTACCTCTTAGTGTCATGAATATTTAATTAGTATGATACTAATGTATTTATTTTTATCTGATCAATATATGAAACCTTTGTTCTATTTTTATTTGCATAGAAAACAGAAATATAGAATCCTGTCATGTTAGCATATGGGAATTGCCAATGAGGGGGAATTAGATAGAAATGAGCAGAGAAGAATAAACAATAGAATGAAGGCATGCATGATTGAGTATGGAAATCAAACTATTTGCATTGACCCCTCGATGGCTATTTTGAAGGTACTTGGTAAAAAGTACACCATCCTCATACTAGCATTGCTTGGCAATAATATTCGAAAAAAGAACTTCAATGAAATTTTGAAAGATATACCGTTTTCAAGCGCAACAGCAATATCTTCCAGACTTAAAGAGCTCATATCTCTTGGCCTTATTTCAAGGGATGAGAATCAAACGGTAACATATTCCCTAACGGATAATGGGAAGCTTATAAGAAGTGATTTAAGACCGTTACTTGAGCATATAGGGGAATCACTATAATGAAAAACCGTTTATAGGGCAAAGCTCTGATAAGGATAGTATTTCTTATCGTGATATGGGTCTAAAATATATTTATATATAAACCAAATCATTACAGTCTGATGTCACAAAATGCACTTAACTCAATTACAGCAGAATTAAATGGTAAAGAAGAAATTCTAATGAAGAAAAAAATAGTGGCTCTAGGAAAGCATTATAATGTTATGGATAAAGATAAAAACAATATTTGTTCCGTGCACCTCAGTTGGGGTCAAAATCTTGGTGGCGAATCTATTAGCCAGTATGGGGGAAAATGGATAGGAAGATCCATGAAATATACGTACAAGATTAAGGATAATCAGGATGAACTTGCTCTGGAGGTTAAAAAATATGCTGGCTCTTGGAAGACATCTTTTGAGGTCGTCGAACCTGAAACTGGAACTATAATTGGAAAAATATTGCTTAAAAGAAGTTTTCTCATAGGAGGAATAAAGGCAAGATGGACTAAAAGCGATAGTGACGATCCTGTCATGACAGTTGAGGGAAATGTGATGCGAAGAAAATATCTCATAGTTGGCTCTGACGGTAAAGAAATTGCAAAGATCAGACACAAAATAGTTGCTGTAAGGGATGTCTGGCCCATAAAACTTTACGATAAAAAAATGGGGTTACAGGCAATCATTTTTGCCGCAGTTTTGGATTTTGAAAAGGAGATGTGATCAACCTTTCAAACGCCTCTTCTTGCCACATAATTAACAGTTAAAAATACAACTGCAAAGATAGGTATTAGATAGATGTCCAATGTGGTTGTGACACTTTCAAGGTACCAGAAGATGGAGAATGTCAGAAGAAGCGATGAAACCAGAATCTTCATGATTGCCTGCTTAATCTTTCTCACCTGAGATCTCAATATATATGCTGCAACTACAACTATTGCAACACCTGCAAATAAACCTTCCAGAGTCGAATTATAGGATTGTGGGAAAAGAGCCACCAGAACTATTGCTGCTTCAAATGATTCAACGGCACCAACAGAGAAAGCTGTTACCAACAAGCTGTTTTTTCCCGACTCCTCATGAGAATTTTTAGGAGGTCCATATTTTTGAAATTTGACAGACCTTCTTGCACTGAAAAAGAGTCTTATTCCAAAATAAAGAAGTAGCGTTGCTGAAATTAACCTTACATAAAATATTGGAAAAAATAAAAGAAGATCTCCTGCTATGGCAGTAATACTCAGTACTATTGCAGAGCTTAGCCCTATTGCAAGGAATATCGATATTTCTTTTTGCTCTGCATAGAGTGCAATGCCAACAGCTGACGCTTCTGACATTTCCAAAAGAGTTATGCCCATTGCAGCCAATAGAATAGGAATATTCATGATATAATTCAGGTATTGCCTCAGTATATTAAATGTATTTAGTGATAAGTGGCCATAACTCAAGACTATGTCAACTAATGCTATGTATGACTTTTCAATCTGCTTCGCACACTATACTAAAAAATGAACTTGAAATCGTCAAATTCTTATCTGCGCTTTACATGGCATTCTATGAATCTGGAGGAGAAGGTTGCAGGAGAGATAGCCATATCTGAGAATCCTGGAGAAACAATGAGAAAATGGAGAGAGGAATTCCAGGTGGCAAAAGTAGATCTCTCAAGAGCCATGGACATTTCCCCTTCAATGATAAGTGATTATGAATCAGGAAGAAGAAAGTCTCCGGGAATAGCTACAATTAAGAAATTTGTTTTTGCCTTGATTGAGATAGACAGAGATAGGGGAGGAATCATTCTCAGGAGGTATAATAGCGGCGTTCCTTACGAAGCGCTCATAGACATTAGCGACTATGATCATGATGTACATCTTTCTAGAATGGTGAAGGCCATTGATGGTGTGGTGCACTCAAAAAAAGGGATTGATAGGTATGTCCATGGATATACTGTTGTTGACGGCATAAAAGCCATACTATCATTTTCATATTCTGAATATAGCCTTCTTTATGGCTGGTCAAGCCAGAGGGCAATATTTTTCACAGACGTTAAACTGGGCAGAAGCCCAATGATTGCTATTAGGGTTCATCCCCTAAAGCCTGCAGCAGTAGTATATATTCAGGCCGATCGCGTCGATGAACTTGCAGTAAAACTTGCCGAAATTGAAAATATTCCACTTATTACAACAGAGATGCCGGTTAAGGAAGTTTGTAGAGCGATCTCAGGTCTGAGATGATGGTAAAAGCTCTTCAGGGAGCATCTTTTTTATTACCCATTGAGGAGAGAATTCCATTAGGTCTTCGGGATTTTGGCCGGTTCCTATGAACAATATTGGCTTTTTTAATTCTGAAGATATTGTGAGTATGGATCCTCCCCTTGCATCAGTATCGAGTTTGGTAACAATAAGCCCGTCGAAACCAATTTCCCGTGAAAATGTCTTTGACTGTTCCATTACATCGTTTGCAGCCATTGAATCTATTACTAGGATTGTCAGATCAGGTTGTGTAACTCTCTTAATCTTTTTCATCTCTTCCCTGAGATTTATGTTATTCTGCATACGTCCTGCCGTGTCTATGAGAACATAATCTATTCCTCTTGATCTTGCGTGTTCAATTGCATCATATGCCACTGCGGATGGATCACTTCCCGGCTGGTGTTTTATAACCTTTACCCCAACCCTTTCTCCCTGATAACTGAGTTGATCAATGGCCCCTGCTCTGAATGTATCAGAAGCCGCCAGAACAACCCGTCTGTTTCTTTCAATAAGGAATCTTGCCATCTTTGCTATGGTTGTTGTTTTGCCTGTGCCATTGATTCCAAGAAATAATATCTTGAATGGTGAGTTTCCCTGAAGCATGCCCCAAGTATCGGCAGTTACTCCCTGTAGAAATTCAAAAACTGTATCATACAGGTTTTTTTTCAGCATCTCCCTTGAATACTTTTTCTTCGGGTCCTGAATTTTTTTTGCCAGAACCTGAGAAATTTTTTCAGTGGCTTCCAGAGAAACATCTGATTCCAGAAGTGCCTCATACACATTCTGAATAAAAGTTGATCCCCTTATTTCGGTTTCGCTTTCACCGCCAAATATGTTGGAAAACTTATTCTTCAATCCCTTAAACACGAGATCATTCCTTCTTTCCGCTGTTTTCTTTCATCATGGAAATTAACTGCTCGTATTGAGACATGGCAACCTTTCTCTGTGCATTCATGTTTTCCAGTGTGCCGTTAATGTCACTTATGAGTTTCTTCAGCCTCTCTTTTGTTTGTTCTGGAGTTTCCTCTATGAAAATTCCTGAACCAATTGGTATAATAAGGGGCTTGCTGCTCTCTATTCTTGCCTTGACGAATACGCCTCCTCCTATGGATATTCTCACATCTCCGGAGCTTTCAATGGCGGATTCTTCAAGAACTGATAGAGCTCTTAAATAATCTTCCGCCCCCTTTGAAAGGACAGATATCTGTCTGTCGGTTGATTCTATAACATTCTGCAAATATTGGATTTCCTGGCTAAGGGTTATTTCCTGTTCATTTTCTGTCAATCTTACCATCCTCAAAAAATTGCTTGTAACTTAGTTTTAAAGCCTCAAGAACTGGCATCTTCTCACCGGATAAATAGCTTATGAGTGCCCCGCCACCCGTTGACACATGATCAACTTTATCCATTACCTTCAGTGATTCTAGGACAGATATAGTGTGCCCTCCACCTGCAATTTTGATAGCATTTGCTTCAGCCACTGCCATGAATATATCCAGTGTTCCGCCTGCGTATTCTGCAATTTCATACATCCCCATAGGTCCGTTGATGAAAATTCCCTTGGCCTTACCGATAGCTTCACGAAAAATTGAGGCAGTTTCTGGACCTATATCTGCCATTATCTCATCGTCAGGAACACTTTCCCTAGTATTCAAAACCTTTCCAGACGGGTTTAGTATTGAATCCACCGGGATTATGATCCTGTCCGTGAATTTTTCAAGGAGCTCCTTACAGATAGATATGAGCTTGTCATGATTCTTATTATTCTTGATTATGAAATCCTTGTTCTTTTTGCCTATGTTTACTCCTTTGGCCATTAAAAATGCATTTCCTACGACCCCCCCTGCAATAATTGTCTTCACAATATTCTTTTCAAGGAAAGATTTTGAAACCGCGATTGAATCATCGATCTTGGCCCCGCCTAGAATGGCGATTTTAGGTTTTTCATTGCCTTTCAGAAACCTGTCAAGTGCCGTGATTTCATTCTCTATGAGCCTCCCGGCAAGATTTGGCACTAATCTCGTAAACCCTATGAGACTTGTTTGGGGTCTGTGAATAGCGGGGAAGGCATCGTTAACAAAGTAGTCAATGATCTGGGAAAGATTCCTGACGAAATTGGTAGATTCAAGAACATCATAGTCAGTTGTATCAAGAGAAACATCTTCAGAATAAAATCTTGTGTTTTCAAGCATTAATATATCGCCATCTTTCATTTTGGAGATTTCATTTATGGCATTGCTGTTGAAAAGAGAATCCACAAATGTGATTTTCCTTCCTACAAGCCTTTGAAGCCTTCTGGAATGCTCTTTTAATGGTATAAAATCGCTCTTTCCTGGCCTGCTTTGATGAGCCATTATTACCACTTTGGACAACTTCAGATCGTTGATTGTTTTAATATGTGATTTCAATCTGGATTCACTTAGAATTTCCCCAGTAATTGGATGTATGGGTGAATTCAGATCAAGTCTTAGTAGTACGGTTTTACCCTTCAAATCAAAACTGTCAAGCGTAAAAAACTTCCCCGAATCTTCAACCATATTTTTGGGTATGCTTTGCAACTTATATGCTTTTTGCGATTATGTAAACTTATCAACGTTTAGAATTTACGGCTTTGAATTCAAATGCGTTTTTACTTTTTCAGTCTAATCCATAAGAGATAGTTTGACTAATTGCAAGAAATTTAAGAGTGCTATTAGTGTGTTGCAGTGGTCTCCTCTCCAATGTTTTGCATGGAGCATATCACATGAACCAATGTGCTTCCCAACCTTTCTCACTTCTGTCCAACAGCGGACAAGATAATATATTGAGAGAAATTAGAAAGTTTCATTCGCTTTCATTTCCTATATTGCAAAATGGGAATTCCCGGTCGAATGTGTTAAATCTGCCTGAATACTGAAAAACATATCCATAAAATTTAAACGTCTTTTGCTCCGTTAATAAGAAAAACTGCTCTCTAAACCCTATTGTTTTTCCTTGTGAGGATATAGTAGAAGGCTATTGCCATTAATGAAAGCGTAGAAAATAGTAAGGCAGTGAGGGGCGGTAAACTAACAAATATTACCATGCCTATGATGATGAGGTTGATGATTGCGAAAATCAGGATGTATATAATTGGAGATTGAACATGCACACTATTTTTAACGGGAATCTTACCATCCTCTTTTTGTTTTAACTGTATATACGTTTGACTAATTGCAAATATTGGGCTCATAATCGCCAAAATAAGAGTGATATTCAAACCAAAATTAATAACTGGGTTCGTTAAACGATCTACAATGTTATAACGGTTTGCATAAATATGTACAATGATAAATGCAATTATGGAACAAATTGCAAAATATATTAGATATTTATAATGTGTTTGGTCATTCAATTTCACCATTCAGATATCCTTTTTACAGAGAATAAAGAACAGTATAAAATAATTAATACCATAGGGTATAGTCAAATGAAAGGTCTCATAACGGCAGCTGGAAAGGGAACAAGATCCGGTCTGGATGGAAAATTCAGGAAGGAGATGTTGCCAATGTATGACATAAGAGAAGGAAAGATAGTTCTTAGACCTATTATTGATCTTATAATAAACAGAATGATTGAAAACCACATAGAAAAGATTGGTGTGGTATTAAATCCGGAAGATAGTATTACAAAAACCTATATTGTAAGGGAATTTCCACAGATAGAACTGATGTATCAGGAAGAGCCACTGGGCTATGGCCATGCGGTAAGCCTTGCAAGGGATTTCATAGGTGGTGAGAGTTTTATACTAAATGCAGGTGATGGTGTAATCCTGAACAGAGAAATATATTCCAAAATGATTGATGATGCCTCTTCCGGAAATGTAAATGTGTTATCAGGATTCAAAACAGGAAATCCTAAAGCGTACGGTAATGTTGA
The DNA here is from genome assembly GCA_021809755.1 of Thermoplasmata archaeon. Lineage (GTDB taxonomy): Archaea > Thermoplasmatota > Thermoplasmata > Thermoplasmatales > Thermoplasmataceae. Next base: position 22,228 of record JAJZJZ010000014.1, on the reverse strand, counting down.
ATTTTCAAGTAATGGAAAGGTAATTGCGGTCACTGAAAAACCTGAGCGTCCGAAGAGCGATGTTGCATTATGTGCAGCATATGTATTGGAATATGAAATATTCAGGTGTTTCGAGAAGCTGTCTGTTTCAAATGAGCTTACACCAGCAATAAATGAACTCATTGCACTAAATAAAGAATTCAGGTTTCACCTTATACCTGTAGATGAGTGGATTAGTGTTGGAGTTGCTGAGAAATATGCTGCAACCCTTCAGAGATCTCTTGAATTTTGCAGGAATAGCTTAAAAAATGAGATGTGAAGAATACTCTCTAAATGGGATCGCTTCCCAGATTTTTTATATTTTGGGTTGAAGATGGAATCTACAGAACTTTCTGTATAGGTGATAGTAGGATTCCTTGCGCTTCAAAGCTCTGGATTTTCATCTGTAAACATTCAATCACAATTTTTCTAGGAATTCTGAAACGAGCATGAAACCTCTTCGCGCAAAGACATCCTTCGTCTCCACGTCTGACGCTTCCAAAAACTCTGCATATAACAGAGGACCTTCTGATTTTTCGTTAGAAAACTTTTCACGAATTCTCTTTAGAGATTCCTGTATTTGAATTTCATCCAAATATGGTTTAAATGCTTTTGATACATCATTTACGCCATTTCCATAGTGATCCAATACTGATACTATGTCATAAGCATCTTTGTGTTTGTAACGGTTTCCCAATGCTATACCTTTGGTACCAATACATCCCACTACATCAAGCATCTTGAAATCAACTTCAGTCATAGCACCATTTGGCATCTCACCCTTCATATTGTTCCAGAAATTGTGCGTTAAACCTATTTCCGCACCAAACATTGTTCTTGCTTTTAGATCAGGTTGTACCCCTCTATGCCGGTGTTCTCTCCCCTCACTTTTTTCTCTGAAGATGTTAGAAAATCCGCCGTTATCTCTCTATAAACGCCATCCTTACCCTTAATACCCCTCTTGAAAGTAAACTGTTTTCCTTGCACTTACTCCCATCCTGTAACTTCTATCAATTCTACAATTGTTTGATATTCGTTTTCCCCCACCCGATTAGGGTCCACGAGAAGATCAATATCGATTGAACCTACATGTTTGAAATTGTCATCTTGGGCATTATAAGACTCCAATAGTAGATAGTGCACCCAGCCTCCAATTGGAACAATTGCCTCACTATAAGGCTTTAAAATTCGAGTTGGCTCAACAAGAGCACTTTTTGATGAAACAATCAATTGATCTTCAAAATCTGAAGAGAAACGCGTCTTCAATTTTTATCTACCTCCTCCAAACTTTTCTCAAGAATCCTTTCTACCTGCTCCTCCCCACGAGCCGGATATGTGAACAGATCTACGTATAGCTGGATATTACTTACTACGTTTACATCTCTGATTTTCCTATAATCCATGAAAATACCTTCATCATAGGGATTGAAAATCTTCAAATTGGCTCCAGATGTTGTTGGTCTTACATCAAGTTTCTTTACCATGGTATCTATGTCGCCCGATACGTAGACCCAGACATCATTGTAACGAACAAACGGAGATACCATAGAAGCCCCAGCCATTCCTGTAAGTGCATATTTTAAATTCAATTCATTTCCAGCATTGGCAACCTTTGATATTATTTCATCCACATTTTTTGCAAACGAGAAGAAACTGGACGATTTGCTCTTTTCTACTGTCCAGTTCGATGCCCAGTCTTTGAGAAGTCTTTTGTGCTCCATAACCTTAATGCTCCTGTCGCTTTCTCTTGAAACGTAGCCTTTATCTTCAAGCTGATTTATGACAAAGTAAACACCTGCGGGACTCATTTTACAGATATTGGCAAGTTCTGTTATCTTCCATCTCTTATCTACATCATTCAGGATAGCCCTTATAATGCGCGTGGATTTGGTTGCAAAAATACCGCGACTGAATCGTTTTTCTGTCTCCCTCTCAACGTTGCTTATACGATCTACGAGGACTGAGTCAAATTTTAGGTATACATCCCCGATTAAATCAATATAACCAATGTTTTCAGAGACTAAAATTTCTCTTGATCTCTCACTAATGTAAGAAGCGGCAAATACTGGGTAAACTCCCTTATCTTCCTCTAGATATTTTTTGAGTTGATAAATGGAACTTTGAACAATTCTGGGTTCTCCATTAGATTTAACCTCGATTAGCAAGTATTTTTTAAGACTTCCAGTTCTAACTTTAACCTTCATATCGGAACGATGGTACTTGTCTATTGGTACATCAAATGATATGTCTTCTATATTCATGTTCGGCAGTAGAATTGGTAGTTTTTCAGCCAGTTTGGCTATGATTTCCCGCTTATTCATTGAGCGTAATTTAGTAGAATACATATTTTTACCAATTGGTAAATTGTTCAATAATACTTACAATTAGTGGGTGATTTAAGCAGTTTTCTAATTGGTAAATCATATTTAGAATTAATTAGATGAGGCAGACCTGTGAGAGAATTAAAGAGTTTTTCGAACTCTCTGAGCCATTCAGGAAAACTTGTCAATGCCAATTTATTTACATTGAACTATTAAAGAAATCTCATCAGATTTTGATTGTTTGGATCAATTGTAAAATAAAAGGCACTCCGGGCTTTCATGTGGGTAATGAATGTACATTTCTATTTTTGAGTGGGTTCCGTACAATTTCCAGAACATATTATTATCTGTGAAGTGATTAATTTACCGGAAAATCTGCTATTCTCATAACTTTTGTGTGATTTCCGTAATGAAGACCCATAAAAAAGCGTGATGAACCAAATAAAATTTATGGAGACCTCCGTTTCCATATGAATGCTCCAATAAGTGCTATTGCCACAACTGCACCGATGATTAAATATTCTTCTATCTGAGTGGTTGGTGGTGCCGAAGATGATGGTTTGCTAAATTTCATGGATATTGATATGTTATATCCATTGACTGTAATGCTGCCTGAAGTCTTGTTTGCAGAATATCCTCCTGTTCCTGATATGGTATAGCCTACAGAGCCGTTTGTAACCAAAAATGTATACGTGGGGATGGTTATTGGACCTGATTTCATACCATTTGTTAAGTTCACGTACCAGACGATACCTGATGGTAAGCCTGTTTCTGAGAATGTAACATTATATGTTTGAGGTATGAATACTTCTCTAATTGCATATGAAGAACCATTTATTGTGAAATTTCCATAATATACGGAAGGTTTATAGATCTTATTGGATGATGATACGGTATAGTTGTATGAACCGTTGATCAGAGTCGAAGTTAAGGTCAAACCGGTTCCACTCATCTGTGAAACCATTCCTGTTTTGTTTGTTATGTTCAGATACCATATGACATTGGATAATCCTGTTTGAGAAACTGAAAAGTTATATTGTGCCTTGAATGGAATGGTGAAGGTCTGACCTGTGGTGCTGAATGTGAAATTCAGGTAATAGGTCTGTGCATATGGTGAAGAAGCTATTGCCTCATATGTTCCAAATAGTAAACCCGTATTGTAAATGCCTGATGTGATTTCCTTTGATGAGTTGTATCCATTAATCTCAAGATACCATATTGGGTTTGAACCAAGTCCGGTTTCTTTGAAGGTGATTGCCGGGATGATGAATGTCAGGTTGACAGTATTGTTTTCATATGAGACCATGATCTGACCGCTGTTCCTTTCTGATAACATATATCCTGTCGGTATATTGATGGAATAATTCTGAATGCCTGTGAAAGAATATGCGGTTATTTTGGAACATGTGGAAGTGTATTTTAATCCGTTTAGAGTTAATGACCATGGGGTGTTTGCGGATAATCCATTTTCAATAAAGTTGACTGAACCATAATAAGAAGATGCGGGAATTATTATGCGACTATAACCATTAGAATATGCTTTTATATCTGTAAATTTGCTAAAGTTATCCATGTTATAAGCTACTGCTATTGAATTTGAACCCGGAAAATATACCTCTGATTCGTTTCTGTTGAAGGCAAAATGTGTGCCTACGTTATTTGAAGAAAATATGGTATGCAAAGTGAAATTACTCATCCATATTTCACTAAAATTGACATTGCCGAAATAATTTGATGTTACGTAGAGCTTTGAGCCGTTTGGACTAAATTTTACAGTACCAATATAATACCTATTTATTTGAACGCTCTTTACAATGTTCAATGTTTTTGTGTTGAATATAGTAACATTGTGATTATTAGAAATGACAAGGTAAGTTCCATTTGGAGAAACAGCATCGTTGCCTGAATTGCTAAGATTAGCATTAGTGACATTTTTTATGACAGTATTGGTTTCTGTGTTAATTACAGTAAAATTCTTGGGAGTTCCTTTACAATTGTAGTTGCTCACGGATGTGGTAAAGCCCTCTGTTCCATTTGGAAGGAATGCCATGTGGCTGGGGGCAAAACTGACATTAAGTACTTTAACTATACTTAAAGTTTCAAGTGAAATTACAGAAAGATTGGAACTAAAAGCACTGACATAGGCATAAAGGCCATCCGGGTTTATAGAGACAAAACATGGATTTATTTCATTTGGAAGTGAGATGTTAGCAATCTGTTGAAAAGTGTGCATGTTAATTATCCTAAGAGATGGAATAGTATAATCATCAAGAGAAAGTAGTAGGGTTCCATTAGGCGTTATTGCATTGGAAAGTGATTTATAACCTGTGGGAAGTGATGCCAGATATGTGTTGTTCACAGTACTAAGAACCGGAGACCCTGTACATGTAGAGTTTTCACTTAATATGGCATAATTCCTGCTTTCATTGGAATTCAAAGCATAATATGCTTCAAAGCTGAATGAAGAAGTAAAGTTTACATTGAGATAACCACTGGAATTATGGAAAAGATAATAGTTTGGAGATGACAAAATATATGGTTGTGAACCGTAATATGATGTTACGTTTACATATGTTTTGTTGGAATTGTAATTTACTCCTCCCAAAAGCAAATTCCAATTACTCTTAGCAGCTAAGCCACTCTCAAATACCTTAAAACTTATATAGAATGCAGTGTGGAAATATGTTATCTGTCCTGGAGTCAATGGATTCGTTAAGTTTCCATCGTTACACAAGATGGTACTTAGACTAGATAGCCCTATTCCCACCTTCACTATCATATTTGGATTTTTTATGCTCACATAAAGAGTGCTGATTGAAACCAAAGACATACCAACAACCGAAGAAGAGTTTGTTTGAGTCAGGTTAATTGAATAGCTATATGAAAATCCTTTTGTGTTGTATACAGACACATAGGCTCCCCCTTTGTTTGTGTGTGACTCTGGATTTTTTCCGCCAATGTAAATCTCAGTTCCCTGAAGGTTAAATATAATGCTTTGAGTCTTTGCACCGGGATTGAAATGGGAGTAAATATCCAATCCATCAGGGGTGAACTTCGCTACAGAAATAGTGCAATTTCCTTTGTTTCCTATTAAAAGATATGTTCCATTTGGAGAAAATGCACCGGTATCTGGATTATTTAAATTGCCATTGGTTATGTTAGCTATCACTTTGTTTGAAGTGGTGTTTATTTCAGTGAATGTTTCAGATGTTCCCCCTGCTGGAGTCTTTCCGCTGAAAGAAAATCCCATTGTTCCATTGAGGGAAATGACCATTTTACCGGGATCGTATGAAACATTGAGCACTTTCAGAACTGTATAGGTAAGAAGAGAAACAACTGAAATGTTATATGAATCTGAACCTGATACATACGCATAGTATCCGTTTGGTGATATTGTGATATTTGATTCATCTTTTGTTGCAGGTGTTGGTATTATTTTCATGGTTTGAAGGGTGGTTGTGTTGATTATGTTCAACCCCATATCATTGGAAGTGCCCACAAGAATTGATGATCCGTTGGGAGTAACGGCAACGCTGCTGGAGATTGATGCCTTTGCGCCCAGAAATAGATATTGAACAGGTGCTGTTCCCTGGGTGTTCAGGATGGAAATTGTACTGTTTCCATCTGCAATGAATGCATCCGTGTTAATATTGGCAGATAGGATGCTGTTAGATATATCACTCTTAACGGGTGCATTCAGAAAGTTTGAGGGGGTTACTTGAGTTGGAGAATTGTTCAAAATATTTCCTGATGACTGAAAATTAGGTACAATCATCATTAATATCGTTAAGATACTGATTATAATTAAAAAACGCTTACCGTTCACTAACGATTAACTGTTTTATGAATTTAACATTTTTCTCTTCTGCTATAGCGGCAATTTAACGTTGTAAAAATATGATCCATTTAGATGATTTCTTACAGAAAGTACTGGATGACGAAGAGAGTATTACAAGCTTTATGAATCAAAGCGTGTAAATGGAAAGCCGGTGACAAGATGCTATGTCAGAATATATTGCGTTGATTGTGTTTCCATTAATGAAACACCACTGCTTCAACTGTTCGATCTGATTCTGTAAATCGTTTTTCTGTTTGGATGTGGAGACACGTGCATTTATGATTGTTTTTCTTTTTATATCCTTATTCAGAATTTTGTATACATGTTCGGCATCACGGTGTATCGTATCTTTCCATCTTTAGCATAGACATGAAGTGTCTTCCGTGTTATGCGAAGCAGATTCAGTACATCCTTTGCTTTCATTGATAATATCTTTACTCAATGCTGTAATATATCGTTATCGTTTTCATTGACTATACGAATTTAGGAAGAGACCTGCAAGAGATTTGCATATAAGTCGCACACGATCTTGAAAAAATGGCTTTATCAATAAAAGCATTCAATATTATGGATAATAAATCAATCAAAGTCGTTGCGGCTGTGTTCGTAGCGCTGACCATAGTCATGGCAGGGCTCTTTGTTTACGAGTATTCCGCAGCAGGCAGAAACGAAAACAGCTATAGCAACCTGCAATCGGGTTATTCAAGTCAGCAGGCTTCGGTGGTTCTCAACAGTGCTTATTCGCACTGGGACTATATAGCAATAGAAAACTCGAGCCTTATCAGCCCACAGTATACGGGCAACGCGACCCTCCACTGGATCGGCGGACCGCTTTCCGGTACATATAGCGGAGTTGCCAACATCACTTCCACGTGGAACAAATTTTTTGGCCTATGGTCTGCGGTGTGGTATTATACGGAATCACCTCCCGTAGTTTCAGTAAGCGGCAATAATGCTATCGTATCTTCATTAAATCAGTTTGTATTAACACCCGTTGCCAACAGCAATCAGGTGCAGTACCTCAATATTAGCTATACGCTCAACTACAAGGAAAACAGTGGGAAATGGCTGATAAGTTACGAGACATGGCATATAGTTGGATCCGGATACGTCTCAACCGCGCAGCAGTTTGTGCTACAGAATTACGTTGAAAATTTGGCATTCAGCCATTGGAACAATATTGCCATAGAAAACAACACATCCGTTATGAAGCAGTACAATTCAAACGCCACTTTAAAATGGATTGGCGGTCCCCTGAATGGAACATATTCCGGTATTGCACAGATTAACACTACATGGAACAAGTTTTTCATGGCATGGTCTGCAGTCTGGTTTTATGCGGAGGCTCCACCAAGCGTAACAATTAATGGGAATGTCGCCAACGTGAGCGCAACTGTTCAGTTCATAGTGCAGAACTCGGCAAACCTGTCCCAGTTCAAGTACATAAACGTAAGTTATGATCTCCTGTACTATAACACAGGATTTGTAACGGCCAGTGGCATGCCTGTGTTTCAGATATTCAACGAGGTATTTCAGATAACAGGAACCAATACGTTAAATAAAGTGTAATCCTCGAAAGAGGAATATTTATCTTATTTTATCCATTCAACTGATAAATTGGCTGCTGAAGATTTTCAAAGCTCGTTAAAGCGTCTGCTCTGGTGGACATTCATTTCGACAAGAGGAGGAAACATGAGATTAAAAATAATGAAATCAATCCTAGATAACCCCAAAAATGCTAACCAGCTAAGTTCTGATACCAAGGTAAATTACAGGACAATAGAGCATCACATCAAAATTCTGCTTGCAAACAACCTCCTGAGTGTACAGGGTGAAGGATATGGAAGGGTTTATTTTGCTTCCCATCTACTGACCAAAAACTTTTATATATTTGAAGAAATATTAGACAAGGCAGGAATGACAGGGAGGGAAGAATAATATGGGCCCATTGTGGATAGCGAACATAATTCTGCTCTCTATGTCAGTGATCGTTTTTGCTTTCCTGCTGGCGTCTTACCTTCGGAGTTACAGAAACATCAGATCAAGAGTCTTTGGCGGAATTATTGCGTTCAGTTCGACACTTCTGGCAGAATCAATAGTGGCCGTGGTGATTTACTACAATCTATCATTGAGTTTCAGTTCAGGCCTTGCTGCACTCCTTCTATTGATAAATGCCCTTTCGCTCGCTGGTTATATTTTCCTTTACAGATCACTGGATATTTAGAATCCAGTTTCCCTATCAGATAGATAGAAGGTAAAACACATAATTCAGCGAAATGCTCCGACCGGGATTTGGACCCGGGTCGTCGGCTCGAAAGGCCGATATGCTTGACCGGACTACACCATCGGAGCGGTAACAGGTAAACACTAGTTCTTATATTTAATTTTGTAATTGATTGAAAGCTTTTCACTTCTGAGAAATATAGTTTAGATACCTTGTCTATTAGATGCATTAGGGTAATTACTTAAATATTCTAAAATAAATATAAGTTAATAGTTAATGAATCCTAACTAATATATAGTTTGTTTTAATTACTAACTGTGACTGATTCCAAACAAGACTCTCTGAACGAAGTTAAAATATCTGAATTTACGAGGTCTCTTAGAACACTGCTGCAGGAAATCATGTTTCTCCAGATGGGTTCTTTGAGATCAAGGGGAATTACCATACCTAAATTCTTCCTCATGAAGTTTCTATATTATCATGGTAAGAGGAAAACCTCTGAAATTTCTGAATTATTGGGTATCAGCCTTCCAGCCGTTTCAGAGATTCTAAATTCCATGGAATCAGAAAAACTCATATTCAGAACACACGATGAAACTGACAGAAGAGTTGTGGTGGTAGAGTTGAGCAGTGAAGGGAAAGTGCTTGTTCTTAACCTTGAAAATCATAACCAGTGCCTCATAGAGCAAGCTTTAAAATCAATGCCCATTGAAAATTTCGAAGTAGCCATTAATTTTCTGGGAAAACTCACACTATTTCTTCATGATTCTGTTGAATTAAAGATAAAAAAACAGGGTGAATAATATGGAAAACAACGAAATTGATGACAAAAATTTCAGGTCAAAAGAGGAGTTTGATTCCAAATACGCGTTGAGAGTTATGCTCATTCTTGCAGGACTTGTTTTAATTGTGATGTATATTGAGGGGATGCTTACCCCTTCACTTCCGGCCATAGAGAAGCAATTCAATATTTCTGTTGCACAGGCAAGCCTCTTACTATCCACATACCTTGTGGGAGGAGTTGCCCTTACTCCCGTTATTGGAAAGCTAGGAGATCTTTATGGCAAAAAGAAGATGCTCACAATTGTTCTTGTAATATACTCCATATCTGTCTCCGTCACCGGATTTTCACCCACATATGATTTCATGATTGCTGCAAGGACAATTCAGGGGATTGGATTGACTATTATGCCTCTGGGCATGAGTCTTGTCAGGGAAGAATTTCCAAGAGAGATTGTTCCAAGGGCTCAAGCCCTTATCAGTGCAATGTTTGGTGTAGGTTTCGCAATATCTCTTCCCCTTGGCTCACTGATTTCAAATGACTTTGGCTGGAGAATGACATACCACACGGCAATCCCATTCATTCTGTTTCTCGCCATTATCACATTCATCATGGTTAAAGAATCAAGATTCAGGAGACCTGAAGTAAAGATTGACTATATTGGTGCAACACTTCTGGCACTATCTCTAGGGGCCGTGGTATTTGCCCTTTCTGAAGGCCCATCATGGGGATGGTATTCAACATCCACTATTGCTCTGCTCATGTTTGGAGTAGTTCTTCTATTTCCATTACTCATTTATGAGAGGCAATATTCACTCAATGGCGGCGAGGCAATTATCCACTTCAAACTCCTCTCAATGAGAAATGTCATGGTGGCAAACATAATTCTGTCTATATCAGGAATGGGAATGTTTCTGGCAATGCAGGCCCTCACATACAAATTTGAAAACCCATCTCCGGCAGGATTTAACTTATCCATCCTTGGAACTGGACTTTCTCTTGTTCCCTTTGCATTGGGGGTTTTCTTCCTTGCAATAGTGACCGGGAAGATGGTTTCCAGAACCGGGGTAAAACCACTTGCAGTATTTGGTGCGGCTTTATCATCGGTGGCATTCCTGTTAATGGCTTATAGCACTAGTTATGATCAGATACTCCTCCTTGAGTTCTTCGTAGGTGGTGGCATATCACTCATGAATGCATCATTGATTAACCTCATTGTTCTGACTGTGAATCCAAAGGATATGGGTCTTGCAACGGCCATGAACGGAACGTTCAGAAATGTTGGAAGTAGTATAGGGGCACCAATTGCCGGATCCATAATGTCCACAATAACAGCAGTTTACCTTGTAGGCTCTTCTCACAATATACCCATATATGAATCACTTCCTTCGTCCACAGCTTATTTCACAGTATTCATCATATCCGCTGCAGCGTTTGCCCTCGCAGCTGTTCTTACAATCACAGCAAATGAGGTTCTCGGAACCGGAAAAAGGGTGAGAAAGGTGAACGAGGCGAGATTACTAGCTGCTAAACCAGAAAAGGTTTAGTTAGAGTGAAAGATGAAACCAAAAAGGAAATGTGCAATTAGATAATCGGACTCCGGATTAAAATGGAATTCAGGGCAAAGCTGGTAACTTGGGAGGAAATAGAGGACTGGTGTAAGAGCCTGTCAGATAAAATCATATCAGAAGAGATACCCGATGCTATTATTGGAATGTCACGGGGAGGACTGGTGCCTGCAAGGATTGTTTCAGATAAACTTCTTAGAAAGGAGTTGTATGCAGTGAAAACCGAGCACTGGGGTCTGACAGCCTCAAAGGACGGAATGGCAAAGCTGAAGCAGGGACTTTCCTCTGACATCAGGGGCATGAATGTTTTGATTATTGACGATATAACCGATACAGGACAGAGCATGAGAGTAGCATTGGATTATATTAAATCACAATCCCCGAAGAGCGTAAAAACTGCCGCGATGCTTCACATTTCACATTCAGAATTTATTCCTGATTATTTTGCAAGAGAGATAAGCGACTCACAATGGACATGGTTCATATTCCCTTGGAACGTTTTTGAGGATGTTATGAATCTGACAGGTAAAATCTTAAAGACGCCAATGACTTTGCTTCAGATTAGAAAGGAATTGGGAAAATCGTTCGAACTTGATATGGATGAACAAAGGCTGAAAACAATTCTGGAATATATGGAGAAGTTGAAGAAAATAAAATCAGATGGCAGCGGCAATTTTTCTGCGCTTGAATCATCATGACTTTACGAATCTGGTTCCGGATTTTCCTGAAAGAACGTTAAGGGCATCTGAGAGACTTCCAATTACCGCCTCTTTTCCTCCCTTTTCAATGAATCTGAGAGCTGCTCTGACCTTGGGTTCCATGCTTCCCTTTCCGAAGAATCCCTTTGACAGATAATCCTTTCCCTCTTCCATTGTGATTTGAGATAATGCTTTCTGGTCGGGCTTTCCGAAATTAATAAAGACATTTTTCACATCCGTTAATATTGCAAGTTTATCCGCTTCTATTGAACTTGCAAGAACAGATGATGCCAGATCTTTGTCAATAACTGCCTCTACTCCAAGGAGTGTTTTGTTTTTCCTGATTACTGGAATCCCCCCACCGCCTGTGCATATGGGAAGGAACCCTGACCTCAATTGTGATAATATTACATTTCTTTCAACTATTTCCATCGGAAATGGTGATGGAACAACCCGTCTCCATCCCTTCTCTGTCTTTGACATTTTCCAGCCGTTATTATTCACTAATTCTCTTGCCTTTTCGTCTGAAAATACAGCCCCAACTGGTTTTGTGGGTTCCAGAAATGCTTTATCCTCAGGATCGACAATTGATCTTGTTACGGTAACAACAGCCTCTTTTGAAATTCCCTTTTCATTCCGTACCCTCTCATACGCCTCTAACATTATCTGCCCTATGAGGCCCTGAGACATTGCTCCACAAGTGTCAAGTGGCATTGGTGGTGGTAAACTATCTGAAATCTGGTTTCTCAAAAGAATATCACCAACTTGTGGTCCATTTCCATGTGTTATTACAACATCCTCCATGGATATTATTTTCCAAATTGCATCAAATGCTCTGTAAGCGCGTTTAACCTGCGTTGCATAATCTCTGCTATCTGTTGTTTCCAAAAGGGCGTTTCCACCAAATGCTATAACGATTTTAACCAATAATTCACCTGGAAGTGCTACTAATAGCATTTTTTTATATGAATCTTCTTATATCCCGTAGAGAAGTTGATTTTTCGTTTATTCTACTATAGAATTTTTTTAAGAAGATTGGCATAGCTGTTATATGCCGAAATACCCTTTTCTGTTATCTGTGCCATCAATCTTGGACCGGTTAAGCTGAATGCATAAAATGTTTTTATGAGTCCTTTCTCCTGAAGTTTTTCCAAATGATTGCTCATACTCCCTTTTCCAGATGATGTTATTTTTGACAACTCACTGAAACTCAACTGCTTGTTATGAACAAGCGAAATCAATATTATTAATCTAATAGATGATTTCAATAATGGCTCCTGAAGTTGCTCTGAAAGCTCAGATATGATGTTATTTAATTCGTCAGTATCAATGGATGGTGCTGAATCCCCCTTTGAAGAATTATTTGGATCTCCTCCATACTCGGGCATTTCATTCCCCCAAAAATTTTTTGCTTGAGTATATTGCATAGAGTGCTGAGAAGTACCATCCAATTATTGCAGGAAGCCATGATAGGGAAAAATCCAGCTCAGATTTTCCCACAAAGATACTGAGGAGGGATAGGATTATACTCAAAACAAATGACATTAATGATACCATACCCTCAACGGGTATCTTCTCAAATGTCATCATAAGGTTCTTGAGTTGATAAATTGACATGAATATTAAAAAACTATAGAAAATGAGGGACTCAAATATATTATTTATTCCGTAGAAAGAGATGATTAATATGATAACAATAAACATAATGATTGACAAAGAACTGAAAAATTTTCTTTCAAAAGAATCCTTTCGCTTTCCAACTAGAATTGATTTGAATCCTATTATCTGTATAGCTCTTCTGAAAATTCTTCCGGTTATCCAAAAGGCAAGAAAGAATACGGTAAGATATGCAGTAAGGAGAATGTAAGGAACATACGAGACAATTGAAGGATAATATGACAGATAAGGAAGAAAAACAAATAGAGTGATGGCAGTTGCCCATACTGCGTAATATGATCCGTACGCTTTCCTAAAGATATAAAAATCAAATTTGAGTGCTTTTTTTGCAACTCCGGTTAAATCTGCAATATCGTTTTCAGAAAGGCCATGGGTCATACCTGTCTCCCCTCCTCAATGGATTTGGGTTTTATTCTTCTGATGAGCAAAAACGAGCAAGCCATGAGGATTAATATCCATATTGTCAGAATAACCATCTGAATTTCCGGATTGATATGAATTCCGTTGTTTAATGGTTCTAGTGTTAAGGGAACGCGATGCCCGTAATAACTCCATACAAAGATATCTGAAATGTCTGTAAAAGGACTTCCATATATAATATACGAAGGAAGACCTACGTTAAACTGTGTGAATCCAAAGAGATAGGTGAGTATCATTGGAATAAAAGAAGCGAATGATACGTTTCTCAGACCAAGATAGTTATTGAAAACAACTATTATTATGGATGCAAGGAGAAACATGAATACCCCTGCGGCAATTCCGGCCAAAATAGAAATGTAAGGAAGGCTTGGCGTGAGTAAATACCCGCTCGTATAGCTGAACAAGACGAATGTCATTGTGAGCATGATTCCTGATAGAACGCCCCCAATTATTCCGGTGCTCAGCATAAAACCAGATATATATCCAGATGGTTTAAGAGTTGTAAATCTGAAAGCATACGCCAAAGAGCTGTTTCCATAATAGATAGAGTATGAAATGGATGTGGACAAAGTGCTGGCTGAAATTAATCCTATGAGGCCAAACCATATGGCTGCATTCAATTTGAAGTAAATCTCATGATTGGGAAAATTAGAGGTGAAAACAAATGCTCCCATGAATATCCAGAATAGCATGAATAAGACCCCCCAGCCCCATAGATTTGGGTTTTTTAGCATGGATTTAAGAAAATATTTACCAATCATTATGTCACCTCGTTGAGAAGAGAGTTGAAATTTCTTGCCGCAGAAATTGATACTTCTCCCTGGTCTCTTGAAATTGAAAAGGTGCCAAATCCAGTTTCCATGACAGATATATTGTTTGGTACCACTCCCTTATTGATAAAGAGATTTTTTACCTCGCTTGCCTCAAATTTTCCGAAAAGCCTTCCTTCTATGATGAAATAGAGACCCCAGCCCTTTAATTTAGTCAGAACATCAAATTCATGTGTATTCATAACTATCTCCGCCGGATGCTTAATGAGCATATCTGTCAGCTTTATTCTCCTCCTAAGATCGATGCTTTCAAAGGGCTCATCCAACAAGATAAGTTTGGAACTGCTGGAAAGTGACATAAGATTACAAATCATCTTCTGCTGACCTGTGCTGAGCTCATAGAGCATTTTTTCAAGCGTATCAGAAAGATCCATTTCCTCTATGAAGCCAAGAATTTCTTCTGGATCCTGCATTTTCAGTTCTGAATACAATCTGATTGTATCTGCAGTATTCATCCTTAAGAGTCGGTATACGTCTGGCAGATTCGTAGAAATTCTCAATTCATTCATTATTGTGGTTAGATTTCGACCGAAAACAGTGATATTTCCTGAATACACATTAGTTAACCCTGTAATTGCCTTTAGCAGTGTGGTCTTTCCGGAACCATTAGGTCCAACGATGGCAACCTTTTCCCCATTCACTGAAATTGAAACATCGTTCAATGCCTGTTTCCTGCTCTTTCCATAACGAACATTAATATTGTGAACTTCAAGCATTATGATACATAATTCATATGGATATATACCCGTAATAGAGTTCAAAAATTGAACTGTTCATATCACTGCATGGAGTTTCAAAAGAAATATATGAAATCGTGTGATCAATTTGGTATGAAGAAAATTCACATATGGCTGGTTAAGTGTACAAAATGCGGTTATGAATTCGAACATATCTTCCACGCATCAGATATTCTTCGTCCTCATATGTTCAATGAACTGAGATTCAAATGTATAAAATGTGGCAAAAGCGCATTTGATCCAGTAAGATCGCTTGGAACTTATGACAGGGATGAGTTTATCAGGGAACATCCCGACATTGATATTAATTCGATTCAGGATTTCAGTAATGATCCATCTGCAGAAGCTTGAATTTTATGGTTCTCACAAAAAAATAACCTTTTTAGCATTACTTTTTAAGCCACGTACTTAAATAGGCATGGGTAATTTATATTCGGTGGAAAAAAATGGCATTTATTGATGACCTAGCCTTTGAATTGTTTACGCTTGTCTTTGCCGGAGTGATTTTGCTGTACATGACACTTGGAGTGTATTATGATTACAGCAAAAAGGGAGAGAGAAATCTTGAGGAGCATATGCTTAGCGGAGTTGGACCATTAGCTGTTGTGGGAATTGTAATGATTTTGATGGGTCTTTACAGCGAGATGACATGGCCCCTGAGCCTTGGAAGTGCAGTTCCTGCAGCTGTCGAGGCAAAATTCCAGAGTTATAATATACTCTTTTATGACCCTTACATGTTTGCTGGTATAGTAATAATTTCCTATGTCATTTCAGTCAAACTGAAATATAAGCTGCAGTATGTGGGAATTCTAGCATTATTTGCTGGAATTTTTGCAATTGACTATGGATATCAGGGATATCTCCTTAACATGACCTCTGAGCCTTTGGGAATGCTTTTGATGTATATTGCATTCGGAGCAGTTGGAATATTGTCATTCCCAGTGACATTAATTGTTGATACTGTTCCTGGAAGCAAGGAAAAGATTTGGAAAGGCTGGATGATATTACTCGTGCTGTTTTGGATCGCACTGCTTGGTGCAATAGTAGCAACTGCGTATATAGGTCTGAGCGCTATTCCACAGCATTTGCTAACAGCACCGTAAAATTTTTTAATTCCAATATTTAATTTTTTTTCCATTTCATTTGCTTTGTAGCGTTTTCTGGCTCCATAAAATAGATTAACCGAGGAGCATATCTCACTGCATCTTTAGTTTAGAGGGGGCGGTGTAAATTATCAACATCAATAATCTTAGAAAGGTATATTCTGACCATAATGTTGCGCTGAAAGATATCAGCGCGGAAATGTCCTCAAGAATTACCACGATAATAGGCAGGAATGGAGCAGGAAAGACAACCCTCCTGAGAATTCTTTCAACTCAGCTCATGCCAACATCCGGAAAGGCCACAATATTTGATCTTGATGTTGTTCATCAGGCAAAGGAGATAAGAAAGAGAATTGTGAGCATTCCACAGGAGGCCTCGACAATTGGCATTTTGACTCCCATGGAACAGGTGTCCATGTATCTGGTGGGAAGGGGATTCTCATCTGCAGACGCAAAAAGAGCTACACTCGATGCGCTTGATACTGTTGGCCTTCATGACGCAAGGAACAACCCTGCTGATACCCTCTCAGGCGGCATGAAGAGAAAATGCTTTGTGGCAATGGCCCTTGCAGCAAATGCTGATGTAATTTTCCTTGACGAACCTACAACCGGTCTTGATCCAATATCAAGACTTGAGGTGTGGTCAGCCATAAAGCAGCTTAAGGGAAATGTAATTCTCACAACCCATTATATGGAGGAGGCTGAAAAACTGTCTGAGGAGGTCTTTCTGGTTGAATCAGGATCAATAATAGACAAAGGAACTGTCAAATCACTTTTGAAGGGGTTCGAAAACAAGGTGCGAATAGAAAGCTACAGGAAGATGGATAATGCATTCAGGGTGGGGACAATTTATATAAAATATGTGCCACAAGATAATGCTTCAGAATTCATAAAAGAGGGAGATAATGTTCGTAAAATCTCTTTGGATGATCTTTTCATTATGAGAGGTGTTGACATTGAATCTTAAATTCATCTTCACCTTTGCCTGGTACTACGGATTCAAGATCATTAAGAGGGCGCCATCTTATATCATTGCATCCCTGACCACTCCTCTTTCTTTGCTGTTTGTGGTATATATTCTTACATCAGGTGCCCTGGTAAAGTATGCAATTGTTGGAGGAATGATAACGCTAGTGGCATCTATCGGACTTTCGAGTGCAGGAGACGCCACATTTTTAAGGCTCCAGCTCCGTCTTCAGGATCTTTATGTGGCAAGCAAAGTTTCTCCAACAGATTATATGATGGCTCTTACCCTTAGTTTTCTTGCCTTTTCAGTCCCAGGCATAATTGTTTATGTCTCTCTTGGCGTTTTATACAACCTTTACAGTCTCTTTGATTCTCTTATCATGCTATCCCTGATTGTTATTCTTATCTTTTCCACTTCTGCAATTTCCTTTATAATTTCCAGCGCAGTAAAACACGTGAGAAATGTTTGGGGCATAGTTTCTGTCCTATCAATAATAATGACGGTAATACCTCCAACCTTTTATCCTTATACAGATATAATGTCCAGAAACGGCGGAAATATAATCATATATCTGATGTCGTTTTCTCCGGCAACACCTGCAGCAATTCTTGCACAGTTTGCGTTTGGACTCCAACCTATTGTTTACAATACACTATACACAATGATAGGTATTCTATTAACTGAAACTGTTATATATTTTGCAATAGCAAGGTATCTTACAAGGTGGAGAGAGAACTAAAAATTTTATTGGGCATTAAGGCCCCTCTCTATTAATTTAAAAAATTAGAACAATTTCTGTGCTTCAAAAACTGTGTGCTTTGTAGGAGGATTTACCTGCTTAAGCAATCCAATCATATCGTTCTTGCTTGGTGCTTCCCAGTTGCATATTGCCTTGTTTTCGCTTCCAAGCACCTGAATGCTTTGAAGTTTGAATCCAGCTGGTAGTTTTGAGTTCTTTGCCATTTCAACGATGCTTCCTACTACTTTGAATGCTTCTTCTTTGTTCTTTTCTTTCCACTCATGTTCAACTATTAGATTTGCCATGTTTTTCACTTAACTAACAATGGCATAGATTAATATATGTATTATACCGTTATCTAACGGTAGTTATGGAAGAAATAACAGTGGAACTTAGGCATAATTTACCATTCAGCAACGTTGCATCCCTGTTTCCCGGTTCAAGGATATTTCGTTGGTGTAACTCATATGTGGATTATCTTGAGATATATGAAAGAAATCTGGATTATGAAAAATTTCTCAATGAAATGACAGAATTTTCTGAATCGCTTAAAAGCACAGTGGTATTTTCCTCAAGGCACAGAGATTATGGCTCCATAATGATTAGATGCAGATGCAGCGTTTTCAATTCCACCGTAAAGATTGCAGAATCCCATGGATGCATGGTTAGATCTCCTGTAATTTATGAAAACGCAGTTGAAAAGATCACCTTTATTTCAATGGAGCCTGAGGTACCTTCTAAACTCTTTGCAAAATATATGACCATCGCATCCATCGAACTCATAGAGAAAAAAAAGCTTCTTTCCGATGATCTGAGGGATGTCTGGGCAATATCACTGAGTGACCTGTTTTCCGGGATGTCAAAGAAACAGCTTGAAGTTCTCAATGATGCTGTTTCAAGGGGATACTATGAAATTCCAAAGAAAACCCATGTTGAGGATCTTTCCTCTACAAGGGGAATCAGCCCCTCAACGTTGCAGGAGCATCTTAACAAGGCGCAATCACGTATTATGAAGTCCATGGAGCCCTACCTAATGCTCTACTCAAAGTACATAGAGGCAAGGAACCCTGAGAAAGATAGTGAGTAAAAATTATAGGAACTTTGGAGATTTTCAAATTTTGGTTGATAGATTCCGAAAAACACTTGCATCTCATAACAAATATTTATCACCTTTCATATCCGTTGTTCTTTTTCATGCCTTGCAGATTCTCTAGGTCAATGCCGATTACATCTTACTTTTCAACAGCAGGTACTTATGAAACTTATATGGCAACCATGAGGTAAAGCCGTCTAATCTTCCTGAAAAGATCTCGCTGTGGCTTCACCCATCAAAGGGCATCGCAATTTTTCTTCAAATAGTCTTGGGAACACACGTTCTGCTGTTTACAGTTCTGATGCTGACACGGTCTATTTCATTTAACCTCAAAATTCTCTAGTTATAACACATGGATCCAAACTCACTGAACTCAGGAAAAACCGTGTTACTCAAATTATGGGTTTCAACAACTTCCACTAAGACTCTTATGGAAAGTTGTGCAATAAGGCTGAATTTTCCACATGATTTCCCTGTAAACATTCTTCTTAGGGAGACCTTTTTGTAAAGCTTCACTTCAAAGGCAATCCCCAAAAAAAAGTTGCATGACTCATTGAATGGAAGTAAAGATGAGTGATTCCCTCTGTTCATTATTGAGAAGCAATTTTATCTGGAGGTCCTTAATCAAAATATAATGGTGTCCCTATTCCTCTCCGTCCTGAAGCATTGGAGCTTCCTTTCCATATGATTCATGATCTGCATAAATTCAATAGTTTGTTTGCTCTCAATCATACATGGAAGGGATGGAAAATTGCCTGTGCCATGCAGAAGAGATATTTGCCATACTGGGTAAAAAATGGGTCATTCCAATCATAAACATAATAGGTAATTCTGAGAAAGTATCGTTCAATGAAATATCAAAAAAATTACCAAATACATCTCCATCATTGATTTCCAAAACACTCAGACTGTTGCAATTTTATAAAATTGCGGTGAAAACACCCTTCGAAGACTCTTCATATAAGATTTCATATGAATTGACAGAAAATGGAAATGAACTGAGAAAAATAATCTTATCAATGGAAAATTGGATAGTTACCGGAAAAATAGTTGCAAAGGCTAAGGAATGTAGTGAGGAGCTCATGGTTTATCGTGTTTAAACGTTTTGACAAAATAGACCCTTTCATAAATTTGAAAAGAGCGCTGGGAGGGAGATTCGAACTCCCGAGCTACGAGAGCACAGGCTTTCCAGACCTGCGCCTTACCAGGCTAGGCTATCCCAGCTTAACTTGGGCAGATTGTGAGTTGCTATTTATTTTTTAACATGCAGGAACACTGATAAAAATGAATGAAAATAAGCTTGATTCGAAACAAATAGACTAATATAAAAAACGCTACGCCGGGGGGGAGATTCGAACTCCCGAGCTACGAGAGCAACAGATCTCGAATCTGCCGCCTTACCAGGCTGGGCTACCCCGACATATGAAGTGGATTTCAATCGCTTTTAATTAACTTGCTCTTTCCTTTGCTAAATAATATTGATCTTGCTAATATCGATTTAATATATGGGAAATTGTTCCTGTCTTTTCCATAATAGTGATAAATAATATTCTAAACTATTATTAAATTGATATTCCAAATGTATTGCACATTGAATTAGATATTTTGAATTATTTACACAATTGATTGTATTTTTATAATTTCAGTTTCCTGTGCTCTACCATAATGCATTTATCCATTACAACCGATATGCCATTGTTAGATGCTTTTTTCCCGGCTTCTTCATTTACAACTCCAAGCTGCATCCAAATTGCTTTTGGCTTCACTTTCAAAGATTCCTCAACTATCTCTCCAACGGCCTCCGATTTTCTGAATATATCCACTATATCCAATTTGGTGTCCTTCGGAATACTTGAAAGATTGGGATAACTCTTAATTCCCTGCCATGTTTCCAATGAAGGATTTACAGGAATCACATTGTATCCTCTTGATACCAAATATTTTGCTACCCCAAAGCTGTCTCTTTCTTGCTTGTCAGAAATTCCAACAACAGCAATATTTTTAGAATTCTTCAATAATGCTTTGATATCTTCATCTCTGTTTATAATCATAAATTGAAAATACATGCCATTTTATGAGTTTATTGGTATCATCTACAATTTTTTGATTTGGAAATGCTAATAAGGTATCTGGTAATTCCATACCTTATTATGTTCTGTGCAAAGTGCGGTACACTGATGGTTATGTCAAAGGAAAAAGGAGTTTGCCCCAGTTGCGGATATGAAGAAAAGAGGACTGCAGCAAAGGCAGCGGGAAAAATTATAACCAAAAGTACAAAAAAAGAAGTTATAATGATCAGGGAAGAGAAGAACACTGAACCTTTGGACTCAGATGCAGTTTGTCCAAAATGCAAAAACACTGGTGCTTATTATCTTCTGAAGCAGACAAGATCTGCAGACGAACCTGAAACCAAGTTCTATACCTGTGCTTCATGCGGCCACAGATGGAGAGAATACTAGACTTATAGAATTATTGTTAAGGGAAAACGATAAATTCAGGAATATAGATGTGAGTCCCATATGGTGTTGGAAAGTTTATCAAGTTCATTGAAAGAAACCTTCAGAAAAATCTCAGGGGCCAGCTACATAAGCCCTGAACTGATTAAAGAGACAGTAAAAGATATCCAAAGGGCACTCCTTAAATCGGATGTTAATGTAAAACTTGCTTTATCACTATCCAAAAAGGTTGAACAACGATCACTTGAAGAAAAACCACCTCAAGGTATGCCTCCCCAAGATTTTATTTTGAAAATTATCTATGAGGAACTATTATCAATACTTGGTGAAGAATCCAAACTTAAGCTTCAAAATCAGACCATAATGCTTGTGGGATTATACGGTCAGGGAAAAACAACTCATGCAGGCAAGCTCTCAAGATTTTTCATCAGGAAAGGTCTCTCGTGCGGTCTCATTGCATGTGATGTTCACAGACCTGCAGCTTATGAACAGCTACAGCAGATAGCTAAGCAGACTGGTGCAAAATTCTTCGGGATTCCCGGAGAAAAAAATCCTGTAAAGATATATAGAGCCAGCGTACCTGAGATGAAAGAGATTGCAGTTAAGATCGTTGATACCAGCGGTCGTGATTCCCTAGACGAAGAATTGCTCAAGGAACTCGTTCATCTGAAAAAGGAAGTGAATCCGGACGAGATATTGCTTGTTATGGATGCAACGATTGGACAGCAGGCCGGAATTCAGGCAAGGGCACTTCAGGA
>JAJZJZ010000001.1 GCA_021809755.1 Thermoplasmata archaeon | reverse complement strand
CCTATTGGCAACATTGCTATATCAGGTTTGTATAAATCCCCAATTAGTTTCATATCAGAGAATACACCTGTATCTCCTGCATGATATATCGTTACTTTTCCGTTGCTGAGAATCATTCCACCAGGATTGCCAGCGTATTTTTCTTCAAAGCTAGAAGAATGAAGGGCAGGAACTGCTGTTATTTTAATACCCGATATTTCTACGCTTCCGCTGAAATTGATATCGTGTATCTTAACACTATGATCCTTTTCCTGCAAAAGCCATGCTAATTCAACAATGGTAACTAAAGGAGCCTTATTCTTTGAAGCAATATAAAGTGCATCTGCGACATGGTCAGAATGCCCATGCGTCGCAACAACAATATCTGCTTTTACATCTTCCTTTCGGATCATTGCAACTGGATTGTGCTCAATAAATGGATCAATAACAATTTGTTTTCCCATGTCTATATTAAAACATGCATGACCATGCCATGTTATGTTAATCTTTACCATATATGGATAATATCTCAATTTACTTATATTTTAAGGTCGTACTTGCTTTGTGTAATATGCTAATTAGTGCCATTTATTTAAAAATCATTAAGTTATTTCAGAATTTTTTGTTATACGAAAATTGATAAATTTCCAGAAACTTGGTACTTTAAATTTATGGTATTCCTTATCCATGCAAATATTTCATAACAGAATGTATCTTGACCTTTACATCACCTGTTATTGACTTTACCCCACTTCCAAATTCAGCTAAAATCCCTTCCTGATCTCTAACTTCGAAATGATATCCAGAAGCTTTCATAGTATTTGCAATGCCCTTGATATATGAAAATTTCATGTATTTTTTAGGCAAATACTTTCTTGTCTTTCGAATCCTGCGCTCGTCCATAATGGTTAGTTGCCCTTTGCCCTTTTCGAACTCCAACTCTACAAACCTCTGGCTATCAACAGAAACAGTAATCTTACCAGATACCAGAGACCTTGAAATTGGGGTTATTATATTTTTAAGGTTTGGTTCTTTCATGAACCGGTCTCATTGTGATGCTTATTTTCCCGTTAATTGCTACATTAGCGGACATTCCAGGGAGTTTCACTGTTAAGTTGCTGAATTCCATTTCTGCTGTACTTTTTGTTCCTTCAACTGCTTTTATAAAATTCTCCATTATGGATTCCTCATCTTCTGTCATGATTAAACAAAGGCAAGAAGCTATTTAAGTTTATACTAATTGTTGAGATTAATATACCACTCTATCATTTTAAAATGTTTTTGAACCTAACAAACGTTACTTTACAATAGAAAACTGATGGCAAAAATTAAACAGTAATTTGTTAAAATTACAGGTATACTATTTAAGAGGCCGGGTCCGGGAATTGAACCCGGGTCCGGGGATCCACAGTCCCCAAGGATAACCCCTACCCCAACCCGGCCATTACATAGGGTCATAGAACATTGATTAATTATTCTTGCGATATGGAACTGTTTGATATTTTTAGAGAGATGACTTATCTAAAACCGCGAACAAAAAGGCAATCAATCAAGGCCATATCTTTTTTGTGATGTGGATATGTGCGATTAATTCCAATTTTGATTTTTTCCCATGTAAGCTCTGACATACCCTTTTCACTGTATTCTTTTAGCACAAATTCCTTTGTCTTATAGTTATGAATTGCATATACTTTTCTTGATATGCTGCATGCCTTTTCTATAAAAGGCTTATCTCCATGTTTTTTGACCGAACCAAATGGAGGATTCATTATGCATGTGTCATATTGTCCATCTACATCGCTAACATCACTTTTCCGAAAGTTTATATCTATACCTAATTTTTTTGCATTTTCTAAAGAAATATCAATTTGCTTCTGATCAATATCGATTGCTGTCACCTCACGTGCTCCTAAAATTTTTGCTCCTATTGCAAAAATGCCATTACCTGTTCCGAGATCTATAATTGATTTACCATAAATATTTCCATCCAGAAAAGCAATGTTAAGCAAGTATGAGGCCGTTTTCCCATCTGTCTGATATTGCTCCAAATAATTTGATAAATTTTGGCTTACTGCCAACTTTTGCAACGTTAATTCAAGGCCTTTTTTGGAAGTCACTGATCTACAGCATTGTTACTAATAATAAGATTTATCACATCTTTAGCCATTTTTGCTGAAGAATCTGCATCTATTCCCCTTTGCATGAACAGTTTCTCTATTTTCTTTATGGCTCTCTGCTTCTTCCATGTTCCTCGTTCATGTGCCGCTAATACTATATATTGAGCAATCTCCTTATCCACACTTATTCCAAATCTTTCCCTTATCTTTAACTGCCAAACTGGAACAAGGACTGGCGGGATATCACATAAGCTATTCCTTCTTCTTTCGGCTATAATTTTATTATAATCGGAATTTTTTTTAGGAACGGCCATGATATTTGATAGCACTATTGCTTTTAAAGGTTACCATTGTCAATATAGGTTTAATAACCCCTTTAATTTCTTGAATGGAGATGTTCCATAGATCATCAGATAGCGGACAAGAAAGTACCAGCTTCTTTGAAAGGGCTGCCTTTATCTATTTGGTTACTGGTGTTCTTATCCTAATTACTATAGCCTTTTCCTACGTCCGTTATCTTGATTTTTTTAGTGAGAACTGGGACCTGGGTATAAATTTACAGCAATTATGGACAAATACCCACGGTTATCTTCTTTATGACGCAGGAGACTATGAATCATATGGCGTTCTTTCCCATTTAGAAGTGCACTCATCATTTTTGGCTTACCCTTTGTCTTTTTTCTATCTGCTCTTTCCAAGTCCTGTAACCATTTTTTCTGTTCAGTCGTTCGCAATTTTTTCCTCTGTGCCTGTTTTATATTTTCTTAGTCTAGAAATAACAAATGATAGAAAAATTTCCACGCTGACTTCCTTAATATATGGATTAAACGCAACCTTGATTGCAGCTGCCCTTTATGACTATCATTGGTTAAGTTTCATGCCTCTCTATTCTTTCCTTTTCTTATATTTGCTCCTCAAGAGGCATTATTTATTGTCAACTTTAGTAATAATTATTGGTTCGCTTACTGAAGAAGCTTTCTCGTTTATATCTATCAGTATACTCTTGTTTGTATTCATGAGTGATATAAGATTATCAGTTTCGAGTATTCTCACTCAAATGAAGAAAGAATGGAAACTAGTTTTATTAGGGGGAATTTCGATCCTAACATACCTAACAATTACAGTAATTCAACACGAAATTATTCCTGCGTATTTAAATAATCAATCGGCAATATCAATTTTACTCAGTAAAACGGCACAACCAATTATCCCACCAGCTGGTGCATTGTATGAAGTTCCTCAAACAATAGGTTATTGGTCCCTTAGCTTATCATTGTTATGCCTTATCCCATTATTTTATAAAAAAACCATATATATTGTTTTAATCTGGTTAATCGAAACAATAATATTTGTCCCTCATTACGCAACTGTAGGGAGCCAATACTCCTTCGTAACCCTGAGCCTCCTTGCACCAACACTTCCATATGGCTTATCATCTATTAAAAAGGGTTTATATAACTCTGTAGGTCTTAATAAAAGACTGATTTTGCCCCTAATACCCATTGGGTTTATAATAGCAATTTCAGTTAATGAATTTAGCATTGTATTCCTTACAATAAATGCTATTATTTTATCTCTTATTTCAGCCCTATCTGTTGATATTTTGATATATTTCACTTTGTTGAAAATGAAACGCATAAACATAATTAAATTTATGAGGAGCTATCGTGGGGTTGTCTATGCATCATTTTTAGCTCTTATACTTTCTATGAATTTTATGGTTTCACCATTAAATCCACAAAATAATCATTACACACTCTTACTGGGAGGCGGATATAAATTTCAGTATAGTATAAATCCGGAGTCAAAATACATGAAATATATTCAGGAGGACGTTGGTCATTGTTCTACTATTGTTGCTTCCAACAATCTTTTTCCATTCGTAGCTGATGATATAAATGCATATTCAACAGCAAATGCCTCCTATAGCCAATCCACAATATTTCCTTTTAATAGCACAAATTTACCAAAGTTCATTCTTCTTTCAAGTACGCAGGAACCATATGCTTTCAACTGGATTTTACAGGATTTAAAAAATCCTAAATATCGCATAGCTTGTGAAATTTTTTACTCGGACTATCCGGGGAATATAACCTTATGGGAGTTTAATTACCTTGGAAACACGGTTTATTACTATGCCTGAATTCATATATTAAGAAACCAAAATTTGCCCGATAAGCGTTTGAGTCACACAATTAACCGGATAACTTTATTTTACTAAAGTTCTAAAAACTACGAATCTGAATCTAAACAGTGCATTGTAATAGATTTGGGTGAGCTTCTTATGAGTTTTAACAAGGAGCGCCCCATTACATTGTTCCTTAACAAAATATGCATTTCACTAAATTCCCTATGATAAAAGATATTCCACCATTAATGCCAATATATTCTAATTAATGAGATATCGTTAGTTCAAGCAATACCTTAAGCAATGTTTATCATTTTTTTTACACGGGTACCGCATAAGATAATTAATGAAATTTTTCCCAACTAAGTAGGAAATTTTTAAAATTCAGTTACTTTTTTAAGGAGCCTGCGTATCTCATCAAAAATGGAAGGTAAAAAAATAAAATTAGCCATTGTTATTCCATCTTCCATTGCTATGGGAGGTGGAGTTGAAAGATGGGCACTGAACATTCTAAACCATATGAATAAAGGAATCTTTGATGTCACGTTATATGATACAGACTTTTTTGATATGAAGAGATTTGATGATATATTTATTGAAAGTAAACTTCAGGGGGTAAAGAGAATAAAATTTCAATCTCCAGATTCAAAGTTTAGATTTATGAGGAAGAATATTTTGTTTTCAATATTTCTAGACTTTTTACTACCTGTGATCCTTACATTAAATAGAACAACCCGACTTCAACTAAGTGAAATTAAGGATCACTATGATCTCGTCTATCTTACAAGAAATTCTTATTGGAGATTATTTAAAGACAAAACCAAATTAATTGTTGGAAGTTCTCATGCTATTTTCTCCTCAGATTCTGCAAAGAATGTACTGTTCTCTAAATTGGTTGCAACAGGATTTTTCCTAAGAAACATAAAAGTAATACACATTTATCAGGGCAGAGAAAAGATCACGAAAATCTTAAAACAAACTAAAGACTTGTTTGAACTTCCAAATCCAGTTTCTGTGACTTTCAACAATTCCCAGAATGAAGGGGCTGCAAAATTTCTTTTCGTGGGAAGACTTGAAAAATACAAGGGTCTAGATTTGCTTATAGAATCTTGGAAAAAGAGCAATGTGAAAGATTCAACTCTGACCATTATAGGTGCAGGTTCAATGAAAGAATTAATAGAAGATGCCATTAAAAGTGGCATTGATAACATAAAATTTTCCGGGATGGTTGATGACAAAACCCTTTTCAAAGAATATGGTAGATCAGATATCTTTCTCTACCCCACAAGATGGGACTCGCTTCCAACAACAATACTGGAGGCTTTGTGTTCAGGGTTATATATACTTACTAGTGAATCCTTAAAACCAAGTTTCAAGGAAGAATACCAGATGAAATACATGGATTTTTTTAAGATTTCGGCTGATGATATTTCTAATAAAATAGAGCAAACCATTGATAATATACAAACATATAGACAAATAAGGAATGATATTTCATCTTCTTCCATCAATAAATATGGGATAAGCAGTGTGGAAAGGAGGTTTGAAAAAATAATAATGGACCTTGTTGAAAGGTATAATTAGCTTATTTCTCTAACTAACTCCGCATGAAATAATTTTGAGTCCCATTCTAACCATTATACTTTACTATTTCTATCTAAATATTACCATACACATATTAATAAAATTAAATTTTCCTCAAAAAGAATAAATACCTTCCACCAATCTGCGTCTTGAAACTGATGAAAACATATCTAAAGGTAACATTTTCAAGCGAAGGTGCAAAACCCAGTGAAATCATTAATAGACTCAGATCGCTTGGATTTAAACCACTCATAGGTGAACAGGATCTTATTTATGAGTGGGGTGAAAATGCAACCACAGAAGATTCCATATGGTTTGCCGATAAAATTCAAGCCACGTTAGAGGGATTTAAAGTTCTTTTCCAGATAGAAACCCTGAATGATTAATTTAATACAATCCTTCTTATATCACCGCAGGCGATACAGGTAATTTTCAATGTTTTTGCAGTTATCCTAATCCTGCTGTTATCCTTGTAAAGCCTTTTACAGTTTTTACAGTATAGTAACTTTATTCTTCTTGGTATGGTTACGTCAGATCTAAGGGCAATTTTTTCCATCAATATTAGATAGCGTTTACTTAAAACTGGTTCTTTATTGGCACAAACATTGCTCAAGGTGAACATGTTGTTTATCCTCAAATTTGCTATTTTTTTTACTTCAGATCTGTCCTTCAACGAACACAAAGAATTAAATTGTATATAAAATTTGAAGATATGATTAAGAGAGTTATTCTGGACATAGATGGAACCATAACTGATATGGCGTTACAGATTTCTCCCAATACAATAAAAATGCTTAGGATTGCAGAAGAAAAAGGAATTGTAATTGATCTTTGTAGTGGGAACGTTTTACCGGTAATGGTTGGAATCAGAAATATCATTGGCCTAAAAGGAAATCTTGCGGGAGAAAATGGCGGGATCATACTTGCTAACAATAATATTAGAACAGATTTCAGTAAAGAGGTGCCTTTAAAAGTCCTGAGTCACTTGAAAGCTAAATTTAATGTAACTGAGCCGATGACAAATCGCTGGAGAGAGACTTCTGTTGCCTTTTACTACTCCGGAAATCCAAATTTGATAAAAGATTATGTGAAGGAATTTAATGTGGTCATTCAAAACAGTAAATTTGCCTATCACATACTTAACCATAATCAAGATAAAGGTCATGCTGTTGAAGCGTTCCTAAACATTTTAAAGATAAGGAAGGATGAGGTTCTTGTCTGCGGTGATTCTGAGAATGATATTTCCATGTATATGGACGGGGTACACAAGGCAGCACTCTCAAATTCAGTCGACATATTAAAAGATAAATCTGAATTTGTTGCCAAGAGAGAGTTTGGTGAAGGCGTGGTTGAGGTTTTAGACCACTTCGGGCTTCTTTAGCGGTATATATTTGCCGAAATGATCTTCAATCAATTCTCTTCCTTGCAAAGCAATTTCTCCCCCTAATATTACATCCTTTGGAAAAATAGCTTCAAATCCGTGAAACGGTGTGAATGGATTTTTGGAATGCAATTTTTCCTCGCTTATCCTCTGTATTGATGAGAAATCAACTGTGAAAAAATCAGCCTGATACCCTTTTTCAATCAACCCTTTC
Source organism: Thermoplasmata archaeon (assembly GCA_021809755.1). Taxonomy (GTDB): domain Archaea; phylum Thermoplasmatota; class Thermoplasmata; order Thermoplasmatales; family Thermoplasmataceae. The sequence goes on along the minus strand of JAJZJZ010000001.1, from coordinate 91,318 downwards.
TTAATGCCAAAAAGGAGTGGAGGGGTTTCTATGGCCGTTTTCACAAATATTGAGAGTGGGACGATCTTTTTTCTTATAAGTGCTAATATTAAAGGCACTCTTGTCTCTACTCCAATCATACCAGATTTGGCATATTTTAATTCTCCCTTATCCCGTTCTGTGTGAGGTGCGTGATCAGATGAAAGGACATCGATCTTTCCATCAAGATATGCCTGGAAATTCTTCTCTCTTATCTTCTCATCTCTGATTGGGGGATTTACCTTGCCCCAAGAATTTTCTAATTTTTCACATGACAAAAGCATGTGCTGTGGAAGTATCTCAGTTTTAAATGTCTGATTTTTTATTAGTTCAACATTGTTAAAGTCACTCAAATGTGCCATAATCTTCCTGGATATCCGGAATTTGTTAAGCTTATCTACAGCTATTCTTTCACATTCTGTATTTCTTGATATACTGTGATCACACATGTTATTCAAAGCTACGTTGCTTTTCTTTAAGCATTCACCTGACTCTCCATGGAATACAATATTTTTCCCAAGATTATCCAGTGAAGATTGAATCTTTTCATCTATGTTTTCTACGCCTTTTGCATTGGTACTTTCTCCCATGTATATTTTTACACCTACAGATTCCTCGTGAATGACGGTTTCGTTTCCTCCATTAAACATAGAATATAAACCATAATCACAAAATGATCTTCCCTTCAGTGCGTTTCTCTTACTCTCATAAACTTCATAGTCAACTATAGGAATCATATTATTTGGCATATCAAAAACTGTCGTTGTCCCTCCAAAGATTGCAGATATGCTACCTGTGGTAAAATCCTCTTTTTCTGTTTCCCCCGGGTCTCTGAAATGAACGTGCATATCGGTTGAACCTGGAAACACTGCATTTTCCAGTTCCACTACTTTAGCATTATTCCTAAATTTCGATATTTCTGATATCTTCCCGTTGCTTACTCCAATATAAAGATCGTCGAAAATGCCCTTTCTATAAAATTTTCCATGAAAATAAATGTCAGAATAACTTTCTTTTGCCATTATACACCCCTCTTCGTTCCCCATATAATTTTATGAAGCTGAGGTAGAACTCTCACATTTAATCTATCATCCAGAACTTTTTCCACAAGCCATTTCAGATCTGTTCCCCAAGCAGGTTGCAATAGAATTTCTGCCTTGCTTTCCCATTGCTTTATAAACGATAGTGCGTAGATATAATCTCTTTCATCGCTTATTACGAATTTTACATAATCATTCTCCCTGAGTAACTTAAGATTTTCCTTATAAAGAGAATCCTGCTCCCCGGAAGATGGTGTCTTGATGTCCATATCTATATACGTTCCCACTATTTGCACAACCTTCTCCACGCTCAGCGATCCCCCTGTTTCCAGAAGTACATTTTTTCCCATTAAAGTGCACTCTTTCATGAATTGTATTGACTCGCGCTGAAGCATTGGCTCACCGCCGGTAAAACATACCCAGTCTTCGGATATATTTTTAATATCTGAAATCAGAGTGTCCAATGAAACCTCTTCTCCTCCAGAAAATGTATAAGTGGAGTCACACCATTTGCATCGTAGATTGCAGAGATTCGTCCTGACGAAATACATAGGTATTCCAATGTATTTCCCTTCTCCCTGAATACTGTGAAATCTTTCCGTCAAAAGCAATTCATGATCCTCCTATCATTTCTACTGAAACCATATTCGTTTTCCTGATTCAGCCAGCTTCGTCCTACCAAATTCTTTCATTGTTAATACAGTGCTGAGACCGAATGTGGGACCATCTGTGCATAACTGAAAACCATCGATGGAGCAGGAATCACAGATACCTACGCCACATTTCATATTCCTTTCAAGGGATAACTCCATGTTTATATTCCGACCTGCAACAAAATCAACAACGGACTTAATCATTCTTTCCGGACCGCATACATAGATCATTTCATATTTTTCCAGTTCAATTTCCCTCAATGCGTCAACAATGTTTCCTTTAATGCCTTCTGAACCATCGTCCGTGGCAACGATTATCTTATCAATGGGAAATAGTCCTTTAAACAAGAGTTCATCACTTGATCTTGCTGCCACCACTCCACTTGCGTCTTGATCAATGAGCGGTCTCAGTGAGGCCATTCCCGATCCTCCCCCCACTAGCAGTGTTTTACCTCTTACCTTTGAGAATGGTTTTCCATAGGGCCCCCTAAAAAATATTCTCTCACCGGGCTTAACATTAGATAGTGCGTTTGAAGTATCTCCGTACTTTTTCACAGTAAGACACTTTTCCTTTCCAGTTAAGGAAAGCGACATTGGTATCTCTGATAATCCCGGAACCCACGTCATTACAAATTGCCCTGGTTCTACTCGAACATCCCAATGAAAATAGAGTGAATTTACTGTTGGAGTGTTAATTTCATTTCTCAAAATTCTAACGGAATTTATCATTTTAAAGCAATCCCCCTAAATTCTTCAATCTTTCCATATCCTTCTGAACCCATAAACTCCAGTAGTTCATTGGTAACTTTTGAGAAAACTGCTCTGCCATATTTCCAGACGGCTGTACCAATCTGGACCGCAGTTGCCCCTGCCATAATATATTCAACGGCATCGAAACCTGACTCAATCCCCCCAACTCCAATGACAGGAATGTCCATATTTGATTTTACCTCATATACGGATCTAATCCCAACCGGCTTAATGCTTGACCCTGAAAGTCCTCCCACCTTGTTCGACAGGACTGGTTTTTTTGAATAAATATCTATTTTCATACCTCTAACTGTGTTTATAAGAACAAGTGCATCTGAATCTGAGGCAGCATTTGCAATATCCAACAAATTAGTCACATTAGGGCTAAGCTTTGACCAGACAGGTTTGCTTATCGCCCCCTTAACGCCCTTTACAATCTTCCTCACCAGATTTGGGTCACCGCCGATCTCCGATCCAAACCCTTTAACATGCGGGCATGATAAATTCAACTCCACGGCTGATACACCGTATTCCTCCATTTTCCCTGCAAGTTCAATAAATTCGTTTTCATCCTTCCCAAATATACTTCCAATGACAGGTTTTCCAGATTCTCTTGCCGTCTTTATTTCCTCACCTACATTCAAAATACCTGGATTGGGAAGCCCTACGGCATTGATAAAAATTGGATCGTCTATGGCAACGATTGGTGGTTTGTATCCATTCCTTTCTTCCATGCCTATAGATTTGGTAACCGCTGCTGAAGCCCCTTCAGATAAAATTCTTTTCATTGTATATCCATTTTCGTCTAAAATTCCAGAGGCAAGAATGAATGGATTGGACAGATTTATATTTCCTATTGATGTTGAAATGTCAGAAATACTCATGCTCTTGCTGATTTTGAATTATTATGTAAATATTCCTCATATATTATTACCAAAAACGATCGAGGTTTTTTATTATGAGTGGGGAAAAATTATACAAAATAGCTATTAAATGTGCCGTTTGGCATCAACACTTAAGCGTCAAAAAGATTGAGAACTGAAATATAATTAAATTGATAAACCTTCATATATAAGAGATCAACAATCATACCTCAATTCTTCAGGAAAATCCTCAAGTTGAATATATTGTTCTCCTTGGCCCGGCATTCCATAATAAAATACGGTGATTCCCTTGGGGACCTCTACCTGAGAACAGCCCATAAGATACTTTCCCCCTTTTTTCATAAAAGCTCTTGCTTCAAATTGCGAGGCATAATGCATGATTAGCTGATCTGAAACTTCCATAAAATCCTTCAATTTTTCTTCTGAAATAGTATGGTTTATTACAACTCTGCTGGCTCCAGAAATGATCATATCAACAAGATCGTTCTCCCTAAATGGATAAGCCATCAAGTCAAATTCAACGTATTTTGATATGGTAGAATATATATTGAAATTGTATTTGGAACGAAGTAGGGCATCCATATCTATGACAAAAAATTCCTCATCTGGTAACCTTGATAGATCATCTACTCCATCTATGTTGCCGAGAATTTTTGAATGCGAAATGGTAAGACACTTCATTGACCTATATAAATTACCTGATGTTAAATTATTGGGTTTTTTATGCCGTGGTATAAATTATCACGACACTACGAAGTGTGGTTACGAAGATCTTCTATACAAAATGGTTTTTTTAAAGTCATTTTGAAGTCTTTCCTATGATGATAGAAATAAGAGCGTTAGCAAAAATTTATTAAACATTCTGTGAATATCTATTCATTGCTATCTAGCCTGAAGGCGTACACTGTGAAACCTGAGAAATTACTTGTGCCAATGGCAAAGGGGGAGCGCTCAAAGAAAGCCTTTGATTTAGCCTTGGGCCTGGCATCAAACTACAAATCAGAAATTACAGCACTTACCATTAAAGATGAAGCTAGAGAGATAGTTTGGAGTGATAAGGTAGCCATAGTTCTGAATGCATACAAGGAGGCAAAAGAGAGAAATATAAGATTGGTACCAAAAGTTCAAAGTGCGAAAAATATCAAACAAGGTATAGTATCAGAAATCAACTCAAAGAATTATGATATGGTCATTTTCAGCAGCGGTCCAAGGGCAGCCCTGTCAGCATCTTTATTGGGGGGAATTGGGGACTATATCATAAAAAATTCACGGACCACCGTCATAGCAATAACCTCAAGAATGAAAAAAAATACATATGAAAGACTTCTCGTACCTTTTACTGAATCTCTGAATGTTAGGAGATCAATATATATTGCCTTAATGATTTCAAAAGTATTTGGCGCCAAGGTAAATATTCTTGACCTTAGAAAATTTGACAAGAAGGAGACCCATGGATTTAAAAATCTCTTTGACTCAATGGAAGAAATTAAGAGGGAATACCCCAATGTTGAATTTTCTAAAAGTGAAGGGAATAATATGAAGGAGATTATTTTGGGAAGAGCATATTCCACTGGTGCAGATCTAATTGTTTTTGGGGTTCGCCCAGGTACATCAGGAAATATAAGAATTAATGGTCTCATAAAAGACCTTATCAAGGAGATGTGGACAGATACAATCTTAATCAAGAAGTGATTTAGGTACCACTTTGTTTTTAATCATTAGATTTATGATATCGACATTCAGCACCATTGTGTTCGTATAATAGCTTCCAAAAATTGGGAAATTCTGTTGTTCGCTTGAATTTACATATTGCATCAGATCAGATTCAAGGACACTTACCGGGATTGTTCCATTGAATAGTATTGAAAGATTTGAAGCAATCCTTGGTATCTGAATATATGCCCCTTCTATGGGTATATTTGGATCTAGTCCTGAAGCCGAATAAGCTATCATGGCAAATGGAATTGATGACAGGTTCACCCCAGGATTTTTACTTTCAAATTCCTTCAAAGCATTCAACGTAAAATTAAGAGATTGTAGTGAATCCCCGGAACCAGTGCATGATCCGGATTCTGTCAAATTATAAGATATCACTGATGGTCTAGCCTGAAAGAATAGGGAACTATTGTTAAAAGCTTCAGCCAATAGATAACTTCCATATATGGTTCCATTTATTTCCACGGGTGAGCCCATTGTGCTACCAGGATCTATATGTTCGGCTATTTCCGCCGTTATTGAAGGAATTACAAACCCCAGAAGAAGAATCATAACAACTGCCATTATGGCAGAACTTCTCATGATTTTCAGAAATGGATTTAACTTTACCATGTTACACCAACTCCAGCCAAAAGAAAATAGATGATTCCGATACAAATAAACGGAAATATTATACCACCAGCGCCATATAATATTATGTTTCTTTTTAGTAATTCATCGGCCCCAGACGCTTTAAACTTAACCCCCTTGAGCGCCATGGGAATGAGAGCTGGTATTATGAAGGTATTGAAAATAAGTGCAGAAGTTATGGCAAGAAGTGGATCGGTAAATCCCATAATATTCACAAATCCAAGCTGCGGGATAAGGTAAAACATTGCAGGTATTATGACAAAGTATTTTGCAACATCATTTGCAAGCGAAAAAGTTGTCAATGACCCCCTCGTTATGAGAATCTGCTTCCCTAGAAATATTACATCCATTAGTTTTGCAGGATCATTGTCCAGATCTATCATGTTAGCCGCGTCTTTGGCAGCCTGAGTTCCGCTGTTCATAGCAAGACCAACATCAGCTCTTGCCAGTGCAGGTGCATCATTGGTACCATCCCCTACCATTGCAACCATTCTCTGTTTGTCTTTTTCCTTCTCGACTTCCTTGAATTTGTCCTCTGGTTTTACATTGGCAACGAACTCATCTATTCCACTTTCTCTAGCTATGTATTGAGCGGTGATTTCATTATCGCCAGTGCACATAATTGTTTTAATGTTCATATTTTTCATAGTTTCTATTCTTTCTCTTATCCATGGTTTAATTACATCGTTTAACTCAATAACTCCAAGAAACTGGTCGTTCTTGCACAATGTCATGGCGGTTCCGCCCTTGCTAGATATTTCAGCACTAATCCCTTCTATGAAATTATCTTGGCGGCCGATTTTCTCAGAAATGGATTTCATTGCTCCTTTCAAAATAACCTCGTCACCAATTTTTATTCCACTGTATTTTGTATCTGATGTAAAAGGAATAAATTCTCCAGAAATACCGCCTATCTTCCCAGTATCTAATCCAGAAGATTGACATAATTTCACAATGGAAATTCCCTCCTTTGTTACGTCATCAGCTGAAGAAAGATAACAATATCTGAGAAAGTCACTCTTATCAATACCTGGAAGGGGATAGAAATTAATAGCTTGTCTATCCCCTATTGTTATAGTTCCGGTTTTATCAAGAATTATTGTATCTATATCACCGGCATTTTCAACCGCCCTACCGCTTTTGGCAATTATGTTAAATTGAGAGACCTTATTTATTGCCGCGATTCCTAGCGCTGGAAGAAGTGCACCAATAGTGGTGGGAATCAAGCAAATTAAAAGCACAATAAGCACGAATAGATTAATGTTTATTCCTAGGAAATAGGCAAGTGAGAAAATGGAAGCTGTAATTATGAGGAATATGAGTGTAAGTCCGGAGAGCATTACATTCAGCGCGATTTCGTTTGGAGTTTTTTCACGCACTGAATTACCGACAAGGGCGATCATCTTATCTAGAAATGTTTCCCCTGGGTCTGCTGTAATTCTTATTTTCACTGAATCTGTGGTTAATATGGTTGAGCCGGTAACACTGTCCCCAACTACTTTCATCATTGGTTTGGATTCTCCGGTGATCGAAGCTTCGTTAAAATAACCTGACCCCTCAACTATTTCACCATCATTAGGCACGAATTCGTTTTTATTGACCACAACAAGCATTCCTGTTCTTAACTCCTCGGAAGGTACATCCCTTATAGCTGAGCCTTCTACGACATGTGCTGTGGTTTTTTGCCTGATTTTCTTCAGACTATCTGTAATTGCTTTGCTTTTCCCCTCCGACATGGATTCAGCAATGTTTGAAAAGAAAACTGTGAGAAATAAGAGTATTATGACAGATGCATAGAAATATATGTATGTGGAAGAAACTGGAAGTTCATATTGTCCCCTGAATATTAATAAATATATTGCCACTAAAAGAGCTATCTCTGTTACAAACATGACAGGGTTACGAATGAGCCTGTCCGGTCTAAAATTTTTCAGGGCTTTGATTATGGGTTCTGAATTGACCTTCAACGCAACACCCCTATTAGAAGATTAAAGTCCTTTCCCCAGGAAAGTAGAGGACCAAGTGCAAGTACAGGGAAAAATGATAATAGACCAAGAAGTATCATTGTGAAAAAGAGCATGAAACCGAACCAGAATGAACCTACGTTTACTGATCTACCGTAAGTAACCTTTGGCTTCTTGAAGGCAAAAGACTGAGCGATCATGAGTTGGAAACCCATCACGAGAAACCGACCTGTGAGCATTATACCTGCTTCCAGAATATTGAAAAATGCCTGATTTTCCTGAAATCCACCCATGGCAGAACCATTATTTGCCGCAGCAGATGAAAACTCATAAAGCAATTCTGTTATCTGATCGGGCCTAGGACTTACAAAGCTTGACATTAATGCAGGAATAAGCAAAGTAATTCCTAGGGGAACTACTATGAGCAATGGATGCGTAATAAGAGAATATGTGGAATATTTTATCTCTTTTGAGCTTATCTTCAGACTAAAAAGTTCCGGGAGTTTTCCCACCATTAAGGCTACTAAAAAAATCGTGAAAATAACATAGGTAAATATGTTTAAAATACCAGTACCTACTCCTCCAAGTGGATCATTGAGCAGCATTGGAAATAGAACCCCCAAAATACCAGCTGGAGTAAAAGCGTTTAGTGCAGAATTAGCTGCTCCGGTTGATGTCATGGTTGCTCCTGAAGCAAATATAGATGTTTGTGAGATTCCTAAGGCTGTTTCCTTTCCTAGGAAATTACCCGTATAGAAAAGCCCAAGGTTACTCATCGTAGGTAAACCTGCATATTCTCCAAAGAATGTAAAAAATGCACTGAGCATAAATAATGACATGATAACACCAAAAACCATCCTTCCAAAATTTCTGCTTTCCAGAACTCTGCCAAGGGCAAATATTGAACCCATTGGTATTATGGTGAAAGAAACGACTTCAACTATATTCGAAATCCAATTGGGATTTTCAAAGGGATATCCCGCATTTGCTCCATAAAAACCACCACCATTAGTTCCTATATTTTTAATCCCTTCCAGAGAAGCCACCGGTCCAATGGGAATTCCAATAACTGATTTGGAGAAGAACGGATGAATGTAGAGAAAAGAAGAAGTGCTTTCTGGGATTCCAATGAAGAGGAAAATCACGGTAGCTAAGAGAGATAGAGGCAAAATCAACTCAAAAATTGCAACCAGGAAATCATGGAAAAAATTTCCCAGCTTTCCATCGTCTTTAATTATTCCCCTAATAAACGCCATTGATGCGGCGAAACCTGTTCCAGCAGACAAAAACATTAATCCAATAATTACAATTGTAAGTTCATAATATGACAAGCGCTGAGGCGACGAGTAATTCTGAAGATTTGTATTGGTAAGAAAACTGCTTATTGTATTTATTGCAAGAGTAAATGAAAAACCTTTCTGTCCTGGCAACGGGAAATAATTGGTTTGAATTAATAAAAATAAAAGGGTAAAGACGCCTGCCATCAAATTAAAAAAGAGAAGACTAAAAAAATATCCCTTGAAAGTGTGTGATTCATTCTCATCTACACCACTTATTTTTTCTATGAAATATATGGCCTTTTCAGAAAAACCGGTCATAATAGTTCGTTGACCCAGATAAATTTTCTTTATGTGATCAGCGATTATAAATCCAAATATTGAAATTACGATTAGATAAATCAATATGATAATCGTCCCGGAAAAAAGCCTGTTGCTCACAAAGAAATTGAGCCAGAAGTTTGTTGAAGTTCCCCCATTACTCATAATTTCTCAGCTCTATAAATGCTGTAAAGAAGATAACCCGAGGTAAAAGCGACGATTAGTATTAATGGTATTACCCAATAGCTCAGTGAAATCAACCCACTTTAATTTTCTAAGTATATTTAAATTTTCAGGCTAAAAAAGGTAAAATATATATCATTTCTCTATAGAAATCCTTAATGTCTGTTTTTCAAAATTGCCCCTTGTTAGTCTCATCCATTAAAAATAACCTTCCTTCCTTGTAAAGAACATTTCTCAGAAATACAAATTAGATAATATTTTATAATTCTAACTGAAGTATTAGAATTGTTACAGACATGTGCCAGACATGCGGTGAAAATGATTTCACCTTATGGGCATTTTCTATAATGGCCCGGTATCCAAATTTTCTTATTCTTTCCATAATTAGATAGTTCAGAATTACAATCTTTTCGGTTGGAACTATGATATGCAATAATAATCGACCTTCCTCTTTAGTGTTCCTCAGTGCATATGGTAAATATGAATAACTCTTGAAATTACCCATTACGATAAGATCATAACTTATTTTTCCATGAAAACTCCTGCAATCTTGATTAAAAATATCTATCTTAGAGGATATGCGGTTTAATTCGCTTGCCGTCTTTAAATAGTGCAGAGCGTCCTCATTTACATCAAGGCATGTCATCGTTATAGGTCTCTTGTATTTCCCTATGGGAAGTGAAAAATACCCTATACCTGAAAACATGTCAAGAACATTCTTTGGGTTAATTCCAATCGATGCTATGTAATTTCTTTCCCTTAAATTCCCCTTGCTTATCATTATTTTTTCTGGATCGAATATATACCTTACACCGTTCTCTATATATTGCATTTCCCCTCCTTTCCCAGCAAGTAATTCTATGGAGGGTTTACGCTTCTCACCTGTAATTTTACCAGATTTCCTATAAACTGCTGAGGCTTTTCCTTTTTTTACGAGCTCAAGCGCAGCCAATTTCTCTTGTTTACTATTTCCCCATTGTTTCAAAATTATGCACTTACCCAACCTGTACCATTCAATTTTTTCATTGATTGGTTCTTTAAGATTCTTACTTGCTTCTTCAAGGATATTTGTGACAGAATCGGCATGGGATAAGGGGAAATCAAATATTTCTGATTCATACTGTTCTAATTTGAATACGCTTAAAATTGGTAGAACTCGGATTTTTTCTCTGGAAATAATCTTTAGGTCTAACCTAAGTAAATGTTTTTCATAAAGATATTTATAAACATAATTGAATTTATCTCTTGGTATAGACAGACCGTAGCTTTTCAATATGCACCCATGTCTAGAGGCTTTTTATCATTTACGAGTATGCATTTTTAACACTTTTCTCTATGGTTCCTATATGGTATTATTACCATAGGATTTGTTTTAGAATTTTTATCAAATTGGACTAATGAAAAGAAAAGCGTAAATTCACGGATATAATACCTGCAAATGAATTCTGCCGAACTTTTCAATAAGGCAAAAAACCTCTTTCCAAGCGGTGTAAATTCCCCTGTAAGATTTTATACTCCAAATCCTGTTTATTTTAGAAAGGCACTGGGAGATAGAATTTTTGATGTAGATGGAAAAGAATATCTAGATTTTAATCTTGGATTTGGAGCAATGATCGCAGGTTACGGGAATGAAGAGATTATTTCTGAAATCCACGAAATGGACTATTTAAGCGTGCCTCTTGGAGTTCCCTCAGAACTTGAAATAAAGCTTGCTATTGAGATTAAGGCAGGCATTCCCTCCATAGAAATGATGCGATTTACAAATTCAGGGACTGAAGCCACAATGCACGCCATACGACTTGCAAGAGCCTATACTGGTAGAAAATTAATTATAAAGATGAATGCAGGATTTCATGGGTCGCATGATTATGTGCTCATAAATGCAGGAAGCGGAGCTCTAACCTTTGGTACTCCCTCATCGCCCGGAATACCAGAGGAAATTGGAAAAACGGTTCTTATATCAGATTATAACAATATTGCTGACACTGAAGCACTCTTCAGGAAATACAAAGATCAAATCGCTGCGCTTATTGTTGAACCTATTCTAGGAAATATAGGACTTATTACTCCAGAAGATGGTTACCTTAAGAATCTTGAGAAAATATGTCATGAAAATGGAGCTTTATTCATCCTTGACGAAGTAATAACGGGATTCAGGTTCGGTTATAAAGGTTACCAGAACATCGAAGGTTTAAACCCTGATCTAACTATTTTGGGAAAAATAATAGGCGGAGGACTCCCCATAGGTCTTTTCGGCGGAAAAAAGAAAATAATGGAGATGATAAGCCCTTTAGGAAAGGTATATCAATCTGGAACATTTTCAGCGAACCCTGCCACAATGGCTACTGGCCTTGCAACTCTTAAATACCTCAAATCTGCAGATTATGAATATATAAGAAAAATGACTGACATAATAACGAATATTCTCCAACCATACATAACCGATCATGAAATAATTTTGAACCAATATAAATCGATGTTCCAAATTTTCTTCACGGGAAGCCGAGTATATAATTTCAAATCGGCCATGGCTTCTGACAGTAAAAGATTCATGAGCTTTTTTAAATATTGCCTTCAGAAAGGAGTATACTTGTCACCAGGACAATACGAAACGAATTTCGTGGGATTTCTTCATTCTCCGGAAGATGTTGAAATCGCTGCTACAGTAATGGAGGGTGGAATTGAAGCTTCCAGAAATTAAGATTGGAACCAGAGGGAGCAAACTCGCATTAAATCAGACTAAAGTTTTCCTAAATACAGTAGATTGGGCAGATATAAAAACAAAAATTGTTGAAGTAAAATCCCAAGGGGATGTTGATCTTACATCTTCATTAAGCGAGATAGGGGGAACCGGTGTTTTTACAGAGAAACTTAACGCTATGATTATGGATGGAAAATTAGATTTGGCAGTTCATAGTGCAAAGGATATTCCATCTACTCTAAATGAGGAAATAGAAATTTGCATGGCGATTGAGGGCCACAATTACAAAGATTTTCTAGTTGGAAAATATGATTTAAATAGTATTAAAGAAGGCGGAAGAATAGGAACCTCATCCGCTAGAAGAATGGCAGAAATCAAGCATATAAGACCAGACATTGAAGTAGTAAATATAAGGGGAAACGTTGAAACAAGAATAAGAAAAAAAAATGAATCCAATCTCGACGGGATAATTCTAGCAAAGGCAGGACTAGACAGACTTAAGCTGAATCCAGAAGGGTTTGAGTTGCCGGAAGACATATTTGTCCCCGCACCTGGTCAGGGGATTATAGCGGTAACTGCCCTTAAGAATTCAGAAATTTCAAACTATCTGAAAAAGTTTTCAGAATCATGGAGTATGGATAGACTTCAAGCTGAGAGACGCTGCATGAAAATAATGGGTGCATCGTGTACAGTTCCCTTTGGTATTCTTATACTCCCAAATGAAAATGGATACAGCTATCACATTTGTATATCCAATGAGAGAGAAATAAATTTTTCACATGGATTTTCGGATGATCTGTCGAAAATTGAAGGCATTTGTAGGGAGCTTTATGAAGGAAAAAGAACTAGAGAATAATAATATTTTAAATGCTTATACCGTTCTGAGTACGAGACCCGCTGAAAAATTTACTTCAGAAAAAGAACATTATCATTACAATCTCATTAACATTCCATTGACCAAACTAAAAAGGAGAAAAATTGATTCTTCTCATATTGCATTAATAAAGAAATTCGACCCTGATGTTATAATTATTACGAGCAGTTACGGAGCTAATATTTTTATAGAGGACATTTGGAAAAGGTTACACAGAAAAGATCTGAATTTTATTGCAATTGGAGCTTCCACTGCAGAGCCTCTAATAAAAGAAGGTATTAACGTTTATATTCCTGAGAATAAGAGCACCAATGGAATTATTGAGCTTCTTAAGGAAAGAATTCCAAGAGAATCTAGGATCATAATTATGAGAAGCGACAAAGGCAACCCAATTCTTAACAGATTTCTTGAAATGGATAAAAGAGATTTCGTTGAGATTGTCCTTTATAACATATTGGAAGATTTTGAGAATCGGGAGACATTGTTGAATTGCTTAAGGTCCAAGGATCTGAGTGCCATAATACTTACTTCTTCAATGGAAGCTAACATATTCTTCAAAATTCTTAAGGATGAGAAAATTAAAATTCATAAAGAAACCGTAATTTATGCAATAGGAGAACCCACAAAGGAAAAAATAATAAGCTCTGGATTCACTGGAAAGATCTTAACAGGAAAATCAAATTTTGAATCTATTCTTAATGAGATTGAGAAAACCAATAGCGGGGAATGGATTTGAACCATCGATCTACGGGTTATGAGCCCGTCGGGATTTCCTAACTACCCCACCCCGCTTCATCATCGAAATGCTCGTTTATCATATAAGCTTAAGGTTTTACGATGACTTTGCGAAAAAATCGTACCATAACCGCCGTCTTAAAATCAGAATTTGCTTCGGTTTTTTATGAGACCTAATTGTATGCTTTGGGTTACCTGAATGCCTCTTCCAGCTTTTCCATCTTCATTTTCTTTACGTTTCCCTCAAGGAAATTATATACTGTTCTCTGCTTCCTTCCCTCTATAATCATCTTAATGGCTTCAAGAGAGTATTTTATTGAAATATAATCACCAATGACGGAAACAGTATCACCGTATATCGAAATACTGGTTCCGGTTAAATCCTCTATCACCTTTCTTGTCTTCCCTTCTCTGCCAATTATTCTACCCTTAATTTCCCCTATCCTCCTAGAGCCTTTTCTTGCGTATTCTCTCAGAGTCATAACAATCAACTGATAATTCTCATCGAAGAGAAACATGGCTTTTTCTGGGTTGAATCCTCTGCCAATCGCCTTTACAACCTCAGCACTAATATTTGCCCTAAGTGGATCCCCGCGCTGGATTATACGCACATCTCCTTCCCGTGAATCTATAAGAAGACTAATTTCACCATTCTCTTCTATTAATTTTCTAATTTCTCCATCTTTGCCAATAAGCACTCCTACTCTCTCTCTGGGAATTTTAAGGTCAATCTCATTTTGAGTAGTTTCTGAAGTATCCATTTCTTTCATTATCATTATTTTCCTTATTATTATTTTCTGAGTAGTTTGTGTGGATCCTCTGGCCAATTATGGTAAAACGATGGAAGAGTCAGTTCTTCCTCTAAAATACCAGCTTTCTTTGCAAATATTATCATATTATTTACGTCTCTTTTTAGAAATTCATGAGCCATTGGATGTGTAATGGGAACGCTCTGGCCGACATCGATGATGTATGCATTTTTTCTGTAGCATAATATGTTATATTCACTGAGGTCCGCATGGATTAATAAAGCCTTTTCAACCATTTGCTTATATTGATTCATTGCAGAATGTATGTACGTTTCCATATCATCACCATTATAGTTTCTGAGCTGAGGAGCAGGTTTAAGAGATGTACCTAGATATTGCATTAAGAGGACGTTTTTATGAACTCCTATTGGAACCGGACATTTAACACCATGTTCTTCCATATTTCTCAGATTAATGAATTCCTTTCTTGCCCATACATATACAATAGACCCTCTGGATAACTTCTCCTTTTCAAAACGATAATCCCCTTCTATATATTCCCTTACTGAATTGAATCCCAGCGTGGACATCTTGTATATTTTGATTGCGATGTTCTTTTTCCTTACAATTGCCTTAAAAACAACTGATTCTTTTCCTGTAGAAACCGGATAATCGATTAAATCAACTTTGAACCTTTTCATTACATCATATAGAGCTTCCAGAGTCCTCGCATCAAAAACCTTATCCACTGTTTTACGGCCGGGGTCATCCCCTCTCCTGAACTCGCCTGCCTCCAGAAGCTGCTTTAATGCACTTTTATCGGTATCCATAAAATTACTTGAAAATGTCTATTACGTCAGGAAGTAATCTGTTTCTGCTTAAATAGCCAGCCTGAGTTTGGGTATATCTGTATACAACATCTGCCTTCTCTGATTGAAATTGCCATGGCTTTATGATCACAAGATCTCTCTCTTTGATCCACATTCTCTTCTTCATTTTACCGGGAATTCTGGAAATTCTAGTGAAACCATCCTCACACATAACCGTTAGATGAGATGCCCCAGACAGTTTTTCGACTACCCCGTACATTTCCCCTTTTCTCTTATTTGGCAATATGACTCTTACTGTCTGATCTTCTCCCTCTACTGAAGAATTCGTATACTTTCCATTAGCTTTATCAACCATTCTTTGTCTCCTGAATTTAAAGATATGCCATGTTAATATTTAAGAACTATTAGATTTAAGAAATAAAGAGTGATCTTCGAAGACGATCTGAGGAAGTTCTTTTATATGTTGGAAATTGTCTATTCTATTTTATTGATTATCTTCAATGCTTGTGAATCTTACTGCACGAAAAAAATTATCTGGAACCTTGATAGATTCCATATCCGGAGCGACTTTAATGTGTTCCTCATCTACAATTATCAAATTAGAACCGGGATATAGACCATTATTTTCCATAAATTTTAGTATATCAGGGCTCTCAAATATTACCCTTGATACCTTTATTTTTCTGGAGGAATTGAATTCACTGACTTTTATATCCTTTGATTCTTTAACATTTCCATTTTTATCTGGAACATAGTTACCATGTGGACATTTTATACACCCAAAATTTTTGCAAACCTTCTCAATTATTTCCTCGGTCATACCGTGCTCTATGCCCATGGCTTGGTCATCTAGCTCAGACCATTTCATTCCAAGCCCTTTCCAAAGGAGAATTTCCGCAACTCGATGCTTTCTAAGGAACTTAAAAGCCTCTTTCATACCTGTTTCTGTGAGTTCATATTTTCCCTTCTCCTTCCTCTGCACAAGTCCCCGATCCATTAGGATTTTGATTTCGTCTAGTACCGTTTGTCTTACGGTACCTAAAATCAATGCGATATCTTTTAGAGCAGCGTAACCTTGTAAATCCATATATTCATTTATGCATTTAAGGTAATCTTCTGCATTCGTGGAAGAGCCTTTCACAATTCAATATTACGAGTTTCTGTAATAAGGATTTCCATATGGCCGTTAAAAAGAGTTTTCCATGTTCATTGATAAAGTGGATTACAAAAGGAGGTTTTATTTTTATCGTGGCTTTCAATTCACTTGAAATCACTTAGTTTGATTTGTTCACTCTATTTTGTTTGTATTTTGTTTTTTGCGTTATACCTCGTGTAGTAATATAATACGAAAAGTATTGCTAATAGAGATACTATTATGGAAGTTACTATGATTATATCACTTCCATTATTGTCAGTTATCACGCTCACAGGAATATACGCATTTCCATTGACATTGATATATCCCACAGAGATATTCTTTCCTCCACCTGCACTATTTTGTTGATTGATTATGGAATATGATTTGCCTGATTGCGAATTTATAGTATATCCATCTGGAACATAAATTGTGACAGAGTAGTTTCCCCCCGAAACATAAAATATTATCTGACTTGATGCTGTATATTCCGAAATACTTCCTTGGGAACTTTTAAGTGAGACGGACCAGTTTGACCCCGATGGCAGCCCTGATTCATTAAAAAATATATAATATGAATCTGTTAAGAAATTATTAGAATGTTTTTGTTTTATTATAAATGATTGTAGATTTTCATTTATACCGCTATTACCGTGTTGACTTAGTTCACCGTTTTCCAAAGTGAATAGAAATGAATATAATAGTATAAATGTAATAATAATTACCACTATTTTGTTTCTCATCTACCCCTTTATTAAAGAAAAATAAATAATCTTTGGCAAGTCTGAACTCGATCTATTTACTATGGCAAGCTATTTTATTTGACTTTCATTTGGAATTATGTCTCATAATAATCAAGATAAAGGATGAATACATGATCAACAATGAATAAGTTCAAGTTAATATGCCCTCTCATAACACCCCTTGATAGTTCTTATGAACCAAGTAGAGAATATTACAAACTGCTTATGTCAGATCTTACGGAAATGGGTATAAATTCTATATTTCCATTGGGAAGCACTGGACTTTTTTCACTTTTGACTATGGATAAGAAAAAGAAATTCCTGAATATTGTATCAGAGGAATCAGAAAAGAAAGAAACGTTTGTAGGCATTGGCAGCCAAAACACAGAAGAATCCGTGGAATTGGCAAAATATGCTTTTGATCTCGGATTTACCAGCATGGTCCTTCAACCCACTTATTACATCAAGCCAGAGCAGCCTTGGATTATCAAGCATTTTAGTGAAGTTATCTCTAGAGTTGATGCAAATTTCATAATTTATAATATACCGCAACTTGCAGGCGTTACCATAGAAGCACAGACTATTGAATCAATCATTGATACCGCAGGTGGAAAGATAAGGGGGATTAAGGAAAGTTCAGGCAATATTAGATATTTTAATGACATAATTTACAAGTTCGGTTCTAAAATACCTGTTTATCAAGGACAGGATGATTTACTTCTTCAGTCTCTTGTGGCTGGTTCTAGTGGCGGAGTCTGTGGATCAACAAACATTTCGTCTGCCGCTAAAAAGGTACTAAACCTATATGTAGAAAATGACTTCAAAGGTGCCGAAGAAGCTCAGAGAAACCTAGATTTCGTGTTTAGAATTTTAAATTCTTATCCTTTCCCCTCTTCATATTATTACCTATTTTATAGGAAACATAAAATTGGTGGGAAAATTCCGCTTCCCATTACGACTATGGAACACATACCCGACTCGTTTGTTACTAATTCCCTAGATTCTTTGATGAGACTTGAAAATAATTCGACTTCGTCTTAGGAAAGGCATAATTTCACTGATTTTTTCAGATTAAAAAAACTATATATAGCGTCTTAGGCTCAGGTGATACTAAAAAGTGAAGGAGGAAAATAAAATGGAAAAACAGTCATTTGTTAAATTCGAAACTCCCGAGACGCTCGAAAAGAAGATTCTTGATCTAGTAGAGAATAGTTACAGGAGTGGAAAAATAAAGAAGGGCACGAACGAGGTTATTAAGTCTATTGAGAGGGGAGAAAGTAAAATAGTAATAATTGCAGAAGATGTTACACCTCCAGAAGTAGTATATTACCTTCCAATGCTCTGTGAAGAGAGAAAGATAGCTTATGCATATGCTAAGAGTAAATCCGAACTAGGTACAAGAGTTGGAATTTCAGCTGCTGCTTCCATATCTATTACCGACTATGGAAAAAATGAGGAGCTTTATAAGCAGATTACTTCAGAACTTGTTTCTTTGAAGAAATAAGGTGACTTAAGTGGCAGATGAAGCTACACAGGCAGAGGTTGTTGAATTAATGGGAAGAACCGGTATGACCGGAGAAGCAACAACTGTAAAGGTTAGAGTGTTATCAGGAAGAGATCAGGGTAGAATCATAGCCAGAAATGTACTGGGTCCTGTTAAGGTTGGAGATATATTAATGCTAAGAGAAACAGCCAGAGAAGCTAAAAAACTCTCAATCCGGTGATAATATTGGCAATAAAAACTTGTGGATTTTGTGGTTCCAATATTGAACCTGGAACCGGTACAATTTATGTAAGAAGAAGTGGCAATATAGTTGATTTCTGTAGTAGAAAGTGCAGGGTAAATATGATAAACCTAAAGAGAGTTCCAAGAAGGACAAAATGGACAAAGGAGTATCATACTATCAAAGCGATGAGAAAGGATTCAATAAAGCCTCCAGTTGAAGAGACTCCCGTAGAAGCCGCTCCAGAGACAGTACAAGAGACCCCGGCAAGCAGTGAGTGAAATGCAGGAAAGGACACTAGTACTCATTAAGCCGGATGGATTAAAAAGAAGGCTTGCAGGAGAAATTATTAGGAGATTTGAGCTAAAAGGTCTTAAGATCCTTGGTCTTAAAATGCTTCAGCTATCTAAAGAAGAAGCTGAAAAACATTACGCGGTTCATAAGGGCAAACCATTTTTTGCAGATCTTGTGAACTATATTACTTCCAGCCCTATTGTTGCAATTGTATTTGAGGGGAACAACGCCATATCTGTTGTGAGAACAATTTGTGGTACAACTGACGGAAGCAAGGCATCTCCTGGAACCATTCGAGGCGATTACTCTATCAGCATAGAAAAGAACATCATACACGCGTCCGATTCAGCAGAGTCTTATCAACATGAATTCTCAATATTTTTCAAGACCAATGAATTGTTACCTTTCCAGTACGGTGATGAGGTTCTATTTTGAGAAATGAAGAACGAAGGCAGGGAGCTCAGGCAACCAATAGTTTGCGTTCTTGGTCATGTTGACCACGGAAAGACAACACTCTTAGATTCTATTCGGGGAACATCCTTTGCTAAAAAGGAGGAGGGTGGAATTACCCAGAGAATTGGTGCCACCGAGATAGATATTACAAGGATTAAGAAAATAGCACAACAGACAGGTTCCAAATCCATTTTTACAATTCCCGGACTTCTTTTTGTTGATACCCCGGGACATGTTGCTTTTTCAAATATGAGATCAAGGGGCGGAGCACTGGCAGATATTGCAATCCTTGTTATTGATATCAATGAGGGAATTAAACCTCAAACTGAAGAATCAATAAATATTTTAAAAAAATTCAAAACTCCTTTCATCATTGCAGCCAATAAGGTAGATCTCATAGATTTTGCAATCCCCGTGAAAGATTCTTCCTTCAAGACTTTCTTGGCTGCCCAGAGAGAAGAATTTAAAAATATTCTTGATGAGAAGATATACAAAGTTGTGAATTCATTATATTCCTTTGGATTCCCATCAGAAAGATACGATCGGATCACAGATTTCTCAAAAACTGTGGCCATAATTCCTGTAAGTGCCAAAAATAAGACTGGAATTCAGGATATACTGCTAATTCTTGCTGGACTTGCACAAAAATTTCTTGAGGAGTCCATTTCTAGGAAGGATGGCGCCGCCAGAGCTACTATCATGGAGGTAAAAAAGGAAGAGTCACTGGGAAATATTCTTGATTCCATACTTTATCAAGGTGAACTAAGAAAGGGGGCTTTGGTTGCTCTCAATACAAGAGAGGGGCCAACAAAAACAAAGATAAAAGCCCTATTCCTCAATCAAAGAACAAACAGCTCGAAGATTGTCGAAGTGGACAAAGTTAAGTCGGCTTCAGGAGTACGAATACTAATATCTGATAAACTAAACGCCATCCCTGGATCACCGCTTATTGAAATTGAAAACGATGAGAGAGAAGCCTATGAGGAGATCTTGAAGGAAACGGCAGTATCTATTGATCTTTCCGAGCATGGAGTAACATTAAGGGCCGATACTTTAGGGTCGCTTGAAGCCATAGCATACGAACTTTCAGAGAAAGGCATCAAAATTAGAAATGCACAGATTGGTCTCATATCAAGGAGAGATGTCATAGATGTGGCAACCTTGCAGGAACCACTTGATCGCATAATTCTTGGTTTTAATGTTGATATTCTTCCAGAAGCAAAGGACGTACTTCTAAATCAGGATGTTGGAGTTATAAATGGAGGTATAATCTATTCACTAGTTCAACAATGCGAGGAGTGGATTAATAACCGGAAAAAGGAAATTGAGGAGGAAAGAAAAAAAGGTATGTCTGTTCCTTCCAGATTCAAAATTATTCCAGAATATATATTTAGAGCAAACAAACCTGTTATAGTTGGAGTTAAAATAGAAGGGGGAAGAATTAAGGTTGGCGACAACTTAATACGTGAAGATGGAAGATATGCAGGCACCATTAAGAGCATAAGGGAAGGTGAACTCTCGAAGAAATTTGCAGAAGCTCCATCAGAAGTAGCTGTTGCCATCGAAGGAGTGACATTGAACAGACAGATCTTTCCTGATGAGCCAATTTTTACAGATATATCCGAAGAAACTGTTAAAGTATTAAGGTTAAGACCAATGGACGAAGCTACTATGAAGGCTCTTGAAGAAATAATTAAAATAAAGAGAAAGGAGAACAAATTCTGGGGAACTAAAGCGTAATGAGTTCTTTCTGATTTCTATATTTTACTCCCCTCAAGAATACATAAACTAACATAAATACGGAAATGCCTAATAAGGCTAAGATTGTGTACCTGCTCCCTTTAAAATACACAGGTGTTATTAGCGTAGCGACGACAACAAGGATTGTTCCCTTATAAATTGTTGAAGACAATATCAAACCTAATGCAGAATCTGTCTCATTCCTTTTCAATGAAATCAAGAACATTATACCCTCAGGGATTGAACCTGAAACTCCGGCAATTATCATCCCCCAAAAGAACAAATTGTTACCTAATGAGACGTAGAAATAATTTGATATGGTAACGACGTTTTGTGATGCAAAGTAGACTAAAAATCCAGAAACAACAAAAATCATTAAACTATAATTATATTGCTGAATCTCCAAAGTTCCCTTGTGCTTGGTAATTCTTGCAAGATAAATAATAAAGATAATTGTGAGGATAACTGCCAATAAGATGGATATTGATGAGTAGTAGAATGAGAACAGAAGAAGTATAAGCATTAAAATTGTCATCATTGCCAACTCAAATGAGAATTCCCTTTTAATAGAAATTCCTAATACGATAACCGATATGAGAAGAAACAACATTGCAACAAGATTTGATCCTTCAACAGCTCCAAATGAAATTGATGAATAACCCCTTAGTGATGAATTTAAGACTACAAATATTTCATCTATTATGGAAAAAAAAGATAGAAATGTGGCCCCAGTCTGCATTCTGGTAAGACCTAATTTTGTTCCCAGTCCGATGGCCTCGTCCACAAATAGGTCTCCTCCTATTGCAAATGAGATTATTGTTAGAACAAAGCCTCCAATTACAATGTAAAAACTTAATTTAATGAAAGTAAATAATATTGAAAAAATTAATAGAATTATTAGGCCGAGTTTGTTTTTGAATGTCATCAGGCGAGGATTGGATGATCGCTTTGTATTGTATTCATGTTCTCCCCAATCATCTGACCCCTTTCTATTCTTTTAGTACTAACAGAAGTGGGCATCAGGTTTTCAAGAATATATTCGTAGGCTATCTCTGCCTTTGAAGGATCTCCACAAGTATATAGATCAAGAGTGACCAAACCATGCTCGGGCCAAGTGTGAAAAGACAAATGCGATTCAGCAAGGAGTATAATTCCACTTGCACCTATTGGATCAAACTGATAGAAATCTGAAGATATCTTTGTCAGCCCACCAACTCTCACTGCTTCTTCAACTATTTGCCCTATCGGTTCTTTTCTCTCAATTAGATTTGGGCTTACTCCATACATATCCGAAAGTATGTGTACGCCCACGGCCACTTTCATCGTCCTCCATTTTTATCCCATTCCTCTAAAAGGATAATAATTTTTTATTATTTAAATATTTTATTTTCTCATTGAGTGTCATTTTAATGTGGCATTAAAAATAGTAATGGTATACATTCATAGGTATCTACATATACAATATTGTATATTAATAATATTATATATGTAAATAACTGAAAAAGAATTATAATAAATAAAATGAGCCTATTTAGCCGTTTACAGAGAGATAATCTCTATCTTAACATCCTTATATTTTAGTTTGAAAAGCTTTAATGTGTCGAAAAGGAAACCCATTCTGAATTCTGATACTACAACCATGGCGTCTTTCCCCCTAACTGCTGCTTCAAAAGCTGCCTCCAACGCTGAAAACTCAACCAAAGAATAGTTCCCTGTTTCCATTAAAAGTGTTTTCGCAGATTCTCCAATAATGCCTATTAAAGCCCCGTTCGATTCTTCAATGATTTGTTTCATTGACTTGATCAGTGGTTCTATATCTCCTATTTTGTTTTCAGGAATGTAATAAATTCTAATCTTTCCAGGTATTATTGAGATTATACCTTCCAAATTTGTTAGTAATATTGCCTCCCCTAACTTTGCATCTGTTGTGGCTATTGCTGTTGCTGGCCCTGAATTTCCATACCTGGCATGTAGATAACCATCCTTCATATATAGAGAAACAATGTCTCCTTTCGTGAGAAAACTGTCACTAATTGCTTCCCATTTTGTTCCAGAATATAGGTCATCAATGTCATCCATAAGGAAATTCTTAATCCACTCCAGATTTTTTCTGAGAAATTCAACTCCTGAGTTCGTAATTTCAACTTTCTCTGTAATAAAACCATTTTCCAAAAAATTTTGGATATAATACCTCACTCCTTGTATTGTTATGGATAGTTCTCTTGAAATTTTAGCTATGCTCCTCTCACCGTGACTTATTTTTGATAATACAGCTATTTCCTTCAGATTTATATCCTTGGATTTGGGCATGTTCAATTCCCCTAATGTGCGTTATACTATTTAAATTTGACAAAGGTTTAAAGAAACAGATATTTGTTTCATTGTTAGCTCTGAAGAGAATATGTGTTTATTGTAACTTTCTCTAAAAATTCACCCAATATCTTTATATTATGAATAATTTTCAATTAAGAAGTGTGATTTCATGCTCAGTTATGAAAATGAAAATTTTTCAAGTGATCTGTTAAAGAAAATTACGAAGGAAATTTCAGAAGACGATTCGATGAAGAGAGTACTAAAAATAAACCCTGAATTGGGAAATAGGATTATATCATACATATCAGATTTCATGGGTATTACCGGGGCAACTTCTTATGAAGTGGTGACAGGAGAAGCATCACAAATAAGAGCCATGGAAAAGATCCTCTTATCCCAAAATTTACTTATTGAATTGAATCCAAACCATTATAAGAATTCCTTTTTACACAGAAGTTCACCTAAGGATGTGGCGCGCAGTGAAAAGGATACATTTGTCTGCACAGCGGGGAACAAAGATGACGTGGGTCCTACAAACAACTGGATGCATAGTGAAGAAGCCCTCGGTAAAATTCTGAAACTCTACGACGGTTCAATGAAAGGAAAAAAGTTGTATATAGTTCCTTACTGGCTCGGGCCATTTAATTCACCTTATGCTAGAGGCGGAATAGAACTTACTGACAGCCCTTATGTTGTATTGAATTTGGCAATAATTACAAGAATAGGCGATTCGGCAATTGACGAAATCGGAAAAAGCGGAAAGTGCGTTGTTGGTCTCCATGCTACAGGAGATCTTAATCCGGATCAGAGATACATTATGCATTTTCCCTATGAAAATATGGGAGATGGTCTAATTGCAAGCATTAATACAAATTATGGGGGAAATGCCCTGCTAAGTAAGAAATGCCACGCTCTTCGAATTGCTTCTTTTGAATCAAGGGCAAATGGATGGCTCGCTGAGCACATGATGTTGATTGGAATAAGATCGCCAGATGGTGAAATCACATATATTACCGGTGCATTCCCAAGCTCAAGCGGAAAGACAAATCTTGCAATGCTTGAGCCCCCGGAAGATTACAAACGGGAAGGATGGAGTACCTATCTTATGAGTGATGACATAACTTGGATGAATGTACATAATGGTCAGCTCAGGGGCATAAATCCTGAGAATGGGTTTTTTGGAGTAATACCACATACAAGTGAAAAGACCAATCCAAATGCAATGACTGCAATAAAAGAAAATACTATATTTACAAATGTTGGAATTGACCAAGACAGGATTCCATTTTGGGAAGGAAAGTCTGATCCTCCAAAAAATCTCATTGACTGGCAGGGTAATCCATGGGATGGAAAGAGTCCCGTTGCTCACCCAAACTCAAGATTCACTACACCAATAAGTCAATATCCCAGACTTTCAAAAGATTATGAGAACCCCCATGGTGTTCCCGTATCTGCTTTTCTTTACGGTGGAAGAAGAAGTGACCTGTTGCCTTTGATTTACCAATCCTTTGACTGGGAGGACGGGGTACTTGTGGGGGCGATGCAAAGGGTAGAAACAACCGCTGCATCAACAGGTAAAGTTGGAGTTCTTAGAAATGACCCCATGGCTATGAGGCCGTTCATGGCATATAACATGGCTGATTACTTTAACTATCACCTTTCTTTCAAAGGAAAGGTTCAAAATCTCCCCCTTGTTTTCAATGTTAACTGGTTCAGAAAAGATGAAAATGGGAAGTTCATATGGCCAGGATATACATACAATATGCACGCAGTGGAATGGGTTTTGGGGCGTGCTATGAATAAAATCACTAAGGTAATAAAAACCCCCATTGGGTATGTTCCAGATATTTCTCAGTTTAATTATGGAAAAGAGATAACAGCTGAAAGGATCCAGGAACTGCTAAAAGTCGATTCAAAGGGATTTCTTAATGAACTTGATCAGGTAAAGCCATTCTTCGAGTCTTTCGGGGAGAGATTCCCAGAGAAACTTTGGGAGAGATTTTACGATCTAAAGTCGAGACTAGAATCTGACCTTAGATGAAGAGCTTTGTATCAATTGAGGGCATTGTCGATTATGATGATGCCTTAATTACTCAAAGAAAGCTAAATGAAAAGGTAAATGAAAATGAGTTGGAAGGAGCAATCCTGGTTCTTGAACATGAGGATGTATATACCTGCGGGATCCACAAAGATAAGGGACTAGTCTCTATTGGCCAAAATATAAGAATGGTTGAGAGAGGTGGGGGGATAACATACCACAATCCAGGGCAAATAGTGTCTTATTTCATTTTAAATTTAAAAAGTTTGAATTTGAACGCGAAAAGCCTCATTGGTGTAATCCATAATGAATTGATAGAATTTCTTAAGGAACTGGGTATCAAAGGCGAAAGCAGAATGGGATCTGAGACCGGTATCTGGGTTGGAGACAAGAAGATCTGTTCCACTGGACTTGCCTTAAAAGGAAACGCCAGCCTCCATGGAACTGCGCTGAATTATGTTAATGATCTAAGCGGGTTTCTTCGAATAAATCCATGTGGTTTCAACCCTGAAATAATGACATCGTGTAAAGAAATGTCGCAGAACAACATATTACCAATCGATCATGCAAAAAAGGTAATTGGAGAGAGACTCTCCAGAGCCTTGAAAATAGATTTTGAAAATAGGAAAAATTGGAAAGAAGTGAAGGAAATTATCAGTGAGCAATCGTCTGAGATTGCTCCCTGAGGAATTGCTGCAGATAGTAAAAGGAACCAGTCCCTTTGCCGCTAATTCCACTCAGTTTCCACCCAACGAAGGGCTGGGAACCTACCATTGCTCCAGTTGAGCCTCCTCTTTCTCTGTTTGCATATAAGACTCCAACATCTGCATTTTCAAAATAATACTGGATTTCCTCGCTGTCTTCCGTGAATATTCCTCCTGTTAGACCATAATCTGAGGCGTTGACCTTTTCTACTGCCTCCTTGAGTGAGTTTACCTTCTTTATTGCAAGTACCGGAAGAAACAGTTCGTTCTTGATCACATATGAATCATCGTCAGGATTTTCTACTATGGTCGGTTCAACATAGAATCCTTTTTTGTCAAGCACTTTGCCCCCGATGATGACTTTGGATTCCTTCCTAATGATCTCCATTGATTTTTTATATTTATTCAAAGCTTCCTCATTTATAACCGGACCCAAGTATGTCTCAACATTTCTTGGGTCTCCCGGAACCGTCTTTTTGACCAGGTCTAATAGTTGATCCTTGAATTTGTCATATACTCCACTCTGAATATATGCAATTGAACATGCACTACACTTCTGACCTGAATAACCAAATGATGCCCTGTAAACTCCATTTACTGCTTTCTGAATGTTTGCCTTATCTGTCACGATTATTGCATCTTTTCCACCCATTTCTGTTATTACTACCTTTGGATGGGCTTCATTGGCTCTTCTAAATATATCCATCCCTGCATCCCTTGAACCCGTAAATAGGACTCCTGATACATGCTTGTTGGAGACTATATATGGACCAATGACACTCCCCCTTCCGGATACAAATGCGAGCACCTCCTTTGGAACCCCAGCATCATAGAGTATATTGACGAAGATGTGTGATGAAATAAGAAGGTTGCTTGAAGGTTTAAATATTACTGCATTTCCGGTTATGAGGGGACCACAAACCATTCCCACTGTTATTGCATAAAAATTGAAAGGTGCAATTACCGCAAAAACGCCATAAGGTTTCATTACGCTCTGGCTTTCTTCATTGTCATAACCTTTTCCTGTAAATCTTATGAAACCCTGATTTTCTATGAGGTTAAGGGAATAGTATCTAAGAAAATCTATGCCTTCATCAAGATCGGCCACGGCTTCTGCCCTCGTCTTACCATTCTCATAAGCCAATATGGCAGATAATTCAAATTTTCTCTTGCTCAGTTCATCAGCAGCCTTCATAAAAATTTCTGATCGTTTCACGTATCCCAGTGAAAACCAGTTTCTGTAGGATCCTTTTAACATTTCAAGAGCAGAATCTACTGATGCCTTTGTCGCAGATTGAAAAGTTCCAATTGTGCTCCCATCTATTGGGCTTATCTCTTGGATTTTTTCTTTTTCCAATACATTTTTTCCTATAATGTTAGGATACTCCTGACCCAAGTGTTTTGTTACATTTTTTAATGCGTCCTCATACATTCTGTTGAATTCCTGTTGCTTCCCTTTCTTTGCCATTTTTACAAACGTTGATTCGTTTTCAAAGCCCATAATTTAGCATTACAATTTCTTAAAAGAATGTTTGCCTATACGTTTTAGGCTCTTCGCATAGACATCATATAGTTTAAAGACTGGTGCCACGGTCAGCAGTGATTGATTGCCCTGTTATGGACTGGGCCAGTTTACTGCAAAGGAAAAGTGAGATATATGCTACCTCTAGAGGTTGGAGAACCTTATCTTCTGAAATTTCTGCAAATTTGAATGGAAAAACGTTAAAGAATGTGTCTTCTTTAATAACACTACCTGGTTTTATTGAATTTACTCTTATGTTATATTTCTTCAGTCTTAATGCGAGGATTCGTGTCATTTCTTCAATTGCATACTTTGATGTTGAATATGAAACACTGCTTGCCTCCCTCAATGCTCCTGACGCACCGATGTTGACGATAGCCCCTCCTCTGTTTTTCATATAAGGTAGAAATGCGTATATGGCATTATATTGAGAAGAAGTGTTGAACTTCAGCATATCCAAAAAAGTTGCTTCATCTTCAAGTTCGTTTCCACCATACCATTTTCCTATATTGTTTATTAAAAAATCAGGTTCCCCCATTTCTGAAAAAATTTTTTTAGCAGTTTCCTTTAACGTCATCGGATCAGATGCATCACATTTAAAAGCTCTAATTTGGGATGTTTCGGTTAAACCATATGTATCCCCGGATCTGGAGATGATCACTACCTTAGCTCCGCAATTTATAAAGGCCCTAATAGTAGACATCCCCTGGCCTGCACCTACTCCATTTACCACAACAAGTTTTCCTGAAAGCGATTCCCTTAACAGATCTATCATAAGTGTTTATTTCGCTATTCAAATTAAACCCTTTCATTTCAAAAATAATTTAACGTCATGAAATCTTTTATAAACGACCTTGTTTTTCTAGTTAACAGTTTACCCTTATAATATTAATATTAGTCAATGCGAAATGGAACATGCAAACCATTCAGATCAAAACATATAATAACCGTGTATGCTATTGTATATCACTGCATTGGTCAATTAGTCAATGCAAAAGGTGAAATGTGATGGTATCAGAAATTATAGGAATTGACCTTGGGTATGGAGATACAAAAGTTGTGAGCAATAATAATGAAAAGATAAAATTCCCTTCAAGATGGTCCCCATACATGGTTGAACAATGGGGTATTGGCGGTTCAATGACAGTTTTGAGAGTAAATGGCGGAGAATCGTTTATCTTTGGTGAGGATGCAGCTGGTTCTAATATAAGGGAACCTCTTGGGGACGGAAGGTTGGCACACGATGATTCGTTACCGCTCATAGGGGCAGCGATTTGGCTTGCAGGTGTGGGGAGAAATGGAGAGCCGGTTGATCTTGTCATTGGGAGTGGTACACCTCTAGGTAGGTTTAATCAGGAACTGCTGGCATCAAAGGAATATCTGGAAGGAAAGACCCTAAAAATAGAATCTTCTTCAGGGGAAGTCAGGAATATAACAATAAAGAGAATGATAATGAGACCACAGGGTGTTGGAGCAGCTTTATATTTGCTGTCAAAGGGAATGATTGAGAAACAGCCGGGATTTGGTGTCGTGGTCGATATTGGTTCGCGAACTACTGATGTTTTGACGGTCAACCTTAAAAATATGGAACCGGTAGTGGATCTCTGTTTCAGTATTGAGAGTGGTATTGGAGATGCAGTTTCACAGTTGGGAAGACTTATTGCCAAGGAGACCGGTTTCGTAATACCAACAGATATTGCCAGAGAAGCACTATCCCGCGTTGTAACTTTTAAACAGAAAAGATTTGGAGGACCACAGGTTGCAGAACCCATACTTAACCAGCTGACCTCGAAGGTTCTTGACAGTCTAAGAGCAAATCTTAGAGCAGATCTTGACAGACTTGTTGCAATTATCCCAGTGGGAGGAGGAGCATCACTTATTGGCGATAAACTTGAAGAATTAGCTCCGGGTTTTCTCATAAAGATCCCAGATGAGGATGTTCAATATGCCAACTGTCTTGGGTATAAAGATGCGGCCCAAAGATCGGAGAGTTAAACTGGAAAGTGATAATATTGAACCAAGTGGAGGATCCTGATAAATCCTCTTCAACTTCAAATTTGAAATTCAAAGAAAACCTTCGTAACCTTATAGATACAATCAAAGATCCTGCGCAGACAGATGAAGAATTTCTTGAAAAAAGCATATTAGAAGCTCTGGAATATAAAGAAGGTAGGAAATACCTTGAGGAAATGATCCAGAAGGTCGAGAAATTGCTCCTTGAAGTAAAGGAAAGGGATGAGTCCATTAGGGCCAAACAGCAGGAAATCAGAGAAGAAAGAGAAAAGCTTGAATCAAAGTTACTGGCTTCAACTCCTCATGCAAATCCATCAACATCATCAAGAGATCATAGAAAATTCCGAGAGGAAGCACACAGAATTCACTGGAATACTGAAAAGAAGATTCAAAGAAAAGTAATCAATACTGAGATAGATGACTTGATCTCTCATCTTGAAAGCCGGTGGGCAGAACTTGATAAACTGGAACTTAGCAGATTAAAGGAACTCATGGAACAGAACAGGAAAGAGGAAAAAAAATAATTGATTTTTCAGTTAGCATCTTTATATCCGTTTTGAAGTTCTTTGAAGAAATAGTATGAAAAATAGGATAAATCCATCCTATAATTGATCTTCTTTTTATGTCTCGGGAAACGAGTATTGAAAGTAATTCCATCAAAATATATATCCTTCAAAAAGAGGAAATGCGGTAAAGCTGGTACAGGTCTTGATATATTATCAGAAAATGGATCTTCTTCATTTAATCCACATTGATCATTTGCGTAACCAACGATAAACCTTATTTGTTGCCAGATGAAACTTTTCGCAGTGATTGTGGCAATTAGGAATTCATTAGTTTCTGTGAACTCAATGCGATCTATTGTCCTTATTGTGTTTCTTGTGTCGACTTTGCAAAAGTTTCTGAAATCGTGGGTACCTTCAAATTTCAATAATATTTTTTTTATTGCCTCCCGTTTTTCTATGTTAATCTTTATCAGGTAAACATATGACTTTTTGCTGGTATGTCTGGGATTGAATCCGCGTTCAACTTCTGCCCATGAGTGAAAAACCATCTCAGGAATTTCTGCATTCAATATTCCCAATATCTTTGAAATACGAAACTTTGATTCAATATACATACAGTTTGAAATTGCAGACACAAACTTATCGGTTCTTGAAGAGGTTTTAAGGGCCGTGGAAATATTATTTTGTAAGAGACAATGCTGAATCACTGCCTCCACGCTTCTTTGGCTATTACTAAGTGAAAAACCTTCAAAGTCAGTGCCAAAGTATGAGAATTTTATGAGATATGCCTTTAATTGAGTGTCTTCAAGAATTTCCATACAACTTAATGGAAATGTAATTTAATCTTTAGCTTTTACCCTTTCTATGAACATTTGTGGGCTTGGTGTTTCCGGATCATATCTTTTCAGAAGGTTAACCGATCTTGGGTTTACTGTTAATGCATACGACGTTAAGAGACCGGATTACTACATACCCTGCGGATACGCTACCAATGAAAGGAAGATAGAAGAGTACTGCAAGCTCGCAGGAATGAATTTTGACGATTATGTTATTTCGAGAGCAGATGATGTTATTGTAGCTGGAGATAATTTTGCTGAACACACTTTCAAGAGTTTAGGACTCTGCACCTTTGATAAAAACAGGTTTGAGCATGATATGATCAAAGACCTCAAGATAATGAAAAGTATGCCGAATTATAGTAATGGAGTATCTCTTGACTGTTCCGGCATATCAAGAGCCCTTCTAGGTCAATCTTCAGATGATTATTCCATGGGGGCCATTGAATATCTCACAGATAATGCACATCATAAATCATTCTACTTTAACTTTTATAGTAAAGCCAGAGGCTATTTTTGGGAATTTCCAATGGGAGACAGATATCATGTGGGTGCTGGAGGATTGGATCAGGTGGAGAACCTGAGACGAATTGACTCATACCATAAGATTCTTGTAACAGGGAGGAGGATAAGGCTTAAGCCTCTGTTCGAAAACATGTCCAAGGAAAATATCCTGGGCATCGGAGAAGCCATCGGTTGTGTATCACCAATAACAGGAGAAGGTATTGTTCCGTCTCTTAAATCCGCAGAATTATTCATAGAGTGTGCCAAGACATATGATGATATTCCTATGCTGTTTGAAAAATATGGTGAAAAAATAAGAAAAGAATTTGGGAGATATTACGGATTACACTTGCTGGTAAAGAATCTTCAGGAGGGAAAGACCATGACCATAAACAACATTAGATTTGCTAGAACCGCAATGAAGGAGTTCAGAGAATTTGGAGTGAATATAACTGCCCAAGCAGTACTTTCTCACTTCATTAAACCCAAGAGGAAAAAATAATCAGATTATGCCTCCATCAACGGGCACCATGCAATCGGTTGTTGCACCAAAGATATGGTCATTAACCATTGCAAGAACCATGTTGGCTACGTGCTCCGGGAGAACTTCCTTTTTTAGAAGGTTTTGAGTTTTGTACTCCTCAACTGTCTGTCCCTTTGCCTTTGCCCTGGCTTCAAGCACTCCATTTTCCCATATTTTGGATCCTTTGAATATCTTGTCAGGATTTATGATATTAGCCCGAATCCCAAATCTTCCTCCTTCTTTTGCGAAGTAGTGGCACATTTGTGCAGCAAAAGCCTTTGATGAACCGTAGCTAGCCATACCGGGGCCTGGATGTGTTAGATTTTTGGAGATGTTGAAGATGATATTTCCACCGATACCCTGCTTCTTCATGATTTTAAAGGCCTCCCTCGATACAAGAAAAGGAGCTCTACCATTAATTCTATAATGAAGATCAAGTGTTTCCACAGAAATATTTTCTATGATCTCAGATTTTAAAACGCCCGCATTGTTAAAAACAATGTCTACGCCTCCAAACTTCTTAACTATTTCTTTGAAAGCATTCTGAATTGCAGCATCATTTCCGAGATCTATAACGACGGGAAAGCTGACTGATCCAGTTTCCTTTGAAATATCGTTACTAATGTTTCCAAGATTTTGGTCTAGATCAACTGCAACCACTACAGATCCGTTTCTTGAAAGTACTCGAAAAGTTTCAAGTCCTATTCCACTGGCTGCACCGGTGACTATGGACACTGATCCTTCGAGAAGCTTTGGTTTATCCTTTTTCAGTTTAGCCTCTTCCAGTGGCCAATATTCCATTTCATATGCCTCTGCCCTGGTAATAAAGTGCTGTTTGCTGATCCTTGATGCAGCCCAATTCACATAAACACTGTGTTTAATCTGATCCATTACTATGTGTGCTTCCTTAGAATTCTTTCCAGCAGTAATAATACCATAACCTCTGGCTATTATGATTGTAGGATATGGATCATGCATTGGAAAATCTTTAACGTATGTTTCATATTCTTTTTTATATTCATCAACAAAGGAAAGTATTTTTTGTTCTATATTTTGAAAGTCGGACAAATAGAGATAATTATATTTGGTTCTGATGAGCATATCCGGAGTTGCAGGTCCTGACTTTTGGAACTTTTCAGCCTCAGCGGAACATGCAATTTCTTTTGCCTCAGCAGATGTGTCTATTTCGAGAATTTTTTTTATGTTTCTTGAGACTAAGCCCCGAATAAGAGGTAGATATTCCTCCAATGAATCGTTGTGATCAAATACCTGTTTCAGGCTCCTTGGACCAGCCTTTTCCATAATATATTTATTAGCTGCCTCGACAATAGATAAATGATTGTTGTAAGCTTCTTCTGCAGAATCTGAAAATGTAAACAAACCATGTCTAGAAAGAACCAACCCCTTTACATTTTCATTCATATTCTCCACTTTATCGAGTATATTCTTTGCCAGTTTGAAACCGGGTGGGATGTATGGAACAACCATTACATTTGGAAGAATTTTTTCTATTTCTTCTTGAGTAAACTCCGTGTTGGTAATTGATAATATTGCATCTGAGTGACTATGCAAAACATATTTCCTGCTGATAAAGGCATGGAGAAATGATTCCACTGATGGTGATGGTTCCGATGGATCAACACAGCTTTTTTTGAGATAAGACATCATTTCAAAATCTGACATTGATGCCTTTGATTTTGCCTGGAGCAGGTCTTCCATCCTCAATCCTGTGAATCCTGCCTTGTCTATAGTGGCGAGATCCGATCCGCTCCCCTTTACTCTCAGCACTTCTATTGTTCTCCCAGTATGAACCTTTTCCATCACCTTTACTGAAGTGTTTCCTCCGCCGTGAAGAACTAGATTCTTATCCTTTCCCAATAATCTGGAATATTTTACCAACTCTTCTATTTCATCTACCATTTATACCACCCTACAAAAGTTTAATCAAAGGCTTTCCGGGAAGAGGTATTCTTCTCTTATCGCCTTCATCCTCATCATCTGTAATAACGAACCTGCACGAAAATATTTGTGAAAGATAGCTCGTGGAATCAAAAAGGATTTTCCTTTCATTTATGTCATTTTTAATGAATTTTCTGTTTTTCATTACCAACGGTATGACCCATTTCATACTCTGTTCTATTTCCTTACCATTGAGTATTTTTCCAACTAATGATGCTTTTTCAGAACTACACACAATTATTCGAATTTCTTCTGGGTTTTTCTTTGTCACCTTAATTACTTCCCTAATATCCGACACAATATTTTCAAGATAAATTTCATCCTCTATTGGCCCCATTTGAGGTTCTTTCATTTCATCCTCTGTGAACATTTCACTGGAAATATAAGTTTTATTTCCCAGTTTGTGCCACATTTCTTCTGTGAAATGGCATATTACCGGCGACAATGCCTTGAGCCATGGTTTTATTATTACTCTAATGGAAGCAGTCGGATTGATACCTCTGAATTTTAACTTTGAAATGTCGTTAAGAACTCCATAGAATATTTCAATAAATCCAAGTCTTATATTCATAGCTTCCATGCTTTCCCTGTATTTTTTAAGGTGAAGATAAAAGCTCTGACAAAACCAATCTGATATTCCACTTTGATTCTGTATTCCACTATCTACGACCTCTGTGATCAGATTTTTGAGTTCTGAAAATCGTGATCCTACCACTGAAACGTCTTCTTCGTTCCAGTCTACTACCGATGTGGGATCTGAAGTTACCGCTACATAAAGTCTGAAAAGATCTGCCCCAAAATTAGATGCTATCTGAAGAAGTGATATTGAGTTGCCCTTGCTTTTTGATATTTTCTTCCCGTTTGATATCATGGTGCCAGCAATCATTATTCCACCGGGTTGGGCAAATTCAGGAAGCAGGGCGCTGTGATTCATAATGTAGAAAGCAAGATGATTTGTAAAATGTGGAAATGCCGTTATTCTCAAATCAACGCCATACCAATATCTGAACCATTCTCTGGCTTTTATAGCCATTTCATCTGATGATTTTCCAAAGTCCGTAAAAATAAAATCGAGAGTTTGATCATCAACTCCGCCTTTTTCTTCGTAGATCCTTCTAAGGGAGTCAATGCATGTATAAACCGCAGGATATATTGTGGAATCTGAAAGTGATTCAATAATCCACTTATCATCAAAAGGTAACTGTGTTCCTAATCCTCTCATACGTGCACACGGTCTTTCTTTTAACCAGTCTATAACTTCGTTCATCCCGTTTTTATAATGTGCCGGATAGAAATTCATGTTTTGAACAGTTTTATGTGCCTTTATCTTCCAATTGCTGTTTGAATAATCGAGAAACCACTGATTACTAAACACAGCAATTGTCACCGGACTTCCTGATCTGGTTCTTGCCTTGCGTGAAGTTTCATAAATGATAAAAGCACTATTCTTTGTTTTAAGAGTGTTTCCTATTTCTTCTCTCGCTTTAGAAACCTTTTTTCCTTTAAACTCGGGATAGTCCATTACACCTTCGTAGAACTCTATTTTGTATAATTCTGAGTTAGCTCTGGCAATTGCTTCAGGATCGGAGAGATCTACTTTATGTATTTTCAAAAAACTTTCTGCGGATGAATAATTATCCCCTACCTTGATAAACTTCCTTTGTTCGTAATTGATGCCAAGTTTTTTGCATTCTAGAAAGTCTATAATTGAATTACTTGGAACCGATGCGACAACTCCCGTTGCATTGTTAGGATCAACGAAATCCGCTGAATAAACTCGTAAGATTTCACCATTAAATGGATTCCTAAAGGAATTAGATATAATTTTCTCCACGGAAATTGGTTCTAATTCACTAATATTGTTTTCCTGCCTAGATAGTTTTTCCTTAGCTGAAATCGATACGACAATCTTTCTGGAATTGAGAGTGCAAAGTACATATTTCTCTTCATTTGAGATCCATAAATTGACAACTCCTGGTAAAGTCTCAGGTCTTAATGTGGATGCTGCAAGAGAAAACTCTTCACCTTCAAAAATTATGCTAGTGAATTC
This sequence comes from Thermoplasmata archaeon, assembly GCA_021809755.1. GTDB lineage: Archaea > Thermoplasmatota > Thermoplasmata > Thermoplasmatales > Thermoplasmataceae. Next base: position 54,936 of record JAJZJZ010000001.1, on the reverse strand, counting down.
CTCTATGCTGACCTTATCTGTATCCCCATCCTCTATGTCATCTTCTCCAACTGCGCTTTCTTCATCTGAATTATAAAGTATAGGGTATCTTCCCTGAGTAATGTAACCAAGATCATGGAGCTTTCTGAATTGCCATGAAACAACATCTTTGTATACAGGTTCAACAGATTTAAATTCCCTTGACCAGTCAATTGAAAATCCGAGTGAATCGAAATCTTTTCTGATTTTTTCTGCAAAATAGCCGGCCAGTTTTTCCTGATCCTTAAACGTGTCAATAATAGAAGAAATATTTTGAGAAGGCTCGTATTCTCCGATATATTTCCTGTAAAGATCAATGGCAGTCTGATCTCCTCTTCTGATTCTCTGCGAGATTGCAAGAATTGGTGTTCCGCTCTCATGAAAACCCATTGGATACATTACATTAAATCCAGTTAGCCTCTTATAGCGTGCAATAAAATCTGCAATTGAATATGTCCTTGCATGCCCCGCATGTAATGGGCCGCTAGTATATGGCCATGGAACAGTTAAAAGATATTTTTTACGATTATCAGGTTTTGCTTCAAATACACTGTCTTTTTTCCACTGCTCCTGCCAATATATCTCAACCGGATCCATTTCCCTCACACGATGAGAACAGCCGCTGAAATTACGGTGGTCCATTCCCCACCCTTCATAACTACGGCTGTTGAGCATATATTTTTTGTAGTCAATATCTTATCCTTAAGGACATATTCTTCCTTTTCCTGATCCCATGTGAGATCATTCTGCATACCAGTTGTGCTGGCTAGCATTTCAGCAGCTAGTTTCTCTGCAAAAAATCCAGCACCATGTTCAGTTTCTCCATAACTGTGGTGTTCACTTAGATACCCCCATTTGCTTCTGTCTGTAGGAATTGCGTATCCTATTGCTGCAGAAATCATTCTATTCAATTCATCACTGGAATTTCTGGCTAACACTGTGAAGAGTATCTGTCCGGGGTTCAATAGTTTAAGGCCTTCCTCTCTGGAGATTGCCTCGGCATGTGGAGGAAATATAGAACTTACGCTAACCAAATTGAATTGAGCTATCCCTCCATCCCTAAGCGCTTCTTCAAAAGACATCAACATACTATGTCCTCTACCGACACCTCGGGTAAAGAACAATTTTTTAGGAACTAAATCTACCATCAGCCCTTATATTTAATTATATATTAAGAATTATGAGTTTTTAGCAATTCATGTGTCGATAGTTATTTCTGCATATCCTTCCACGACATTGAAAATAACTTCATTATAGGTTGCACCTTTGGGAACAAAATTAAAATATGCAACTTTGAGAGGGATAAACTTGGTATAATTAATAGTTAAAATTCGTTCTTCTTTATTTTCCAAAATTTCAATTGGATTTATAAGAACATTATAAGAATCTAATTGAAGAATCAACCAAGAAAAGACATTAACTATCATCAAATCTTCTCGGTCAAATCTCAGTTCAAACTGTAATATTTTTTGATATTTCTTAATCTGACCACTATATACTACCTCATTGAAAGCTTTGATACCATTGAGAATAATATTCTCTAAATTATCTCCAAAAATTCTGATGCGTATATCCGAGGTTTGCTCTAATAATTCATAGTTTCGTTTCATGGTTTTAACCTTCTATCTCGTATATTTAATTAACTCTCTCTCCTTTCAGGGTAGAACAAAGAAAATAACCTATTAAATTTAATGTATATAACATTCGAAAGATATGCCTCTAAAAAAATTTAGTCTGTTTGCCAGGCAAAACCCGTTCTCTAATAATACAATATTCTTGAAATTTCAGGGAACATATAGTTTATTTCTGTTCACATTACGTTCCAAGGTCTTTTTCACTCCAGATATTATAAGAATTGATAACTCCAAATTATTGTTTATAATTCTTTAAGATTGATCCTTTGTAACACTCACAATAACAGTTAAATTAAAACATTTCTAAAATGAAGTGTTAAACAAATATTTAACCAAAAAAATAAATGAAAATTTGTTTTGGAATAAAAATTTAGTTGAGTAATAAAATTACTCTGGCTTTTCTGAAGATATAACTGGTATCTGTTCCTCAAGATTCAATCCAATTTCATCCTGTGAAAGCTTTCTTCCTATGCTTCTTTCATAGAAATCAATGATCGATCTCTTTTCTTCCATTGTATATTCTCTGAAGTACTTCTCCTTTTTTAGGATCTTTCCAGTTTTCTGTTCATATGTTTTTGCTGGAATGGAATACTTTCTCTGCGTTGCATCTCTGTACAATTCAGGAATTACGTTGAAAGCACAGAATGGAACTACTCTTCCATCGGGCATTGCATAGTGGATGTCACATCTCTCTACTCTGTCAACATCATACGTGTATGGGTCCATGAAGTGCATGAAGCCAACGAACATACTCTTGTAATGGAAAGCTTTCAGACCGTGGTAATCACCATCTGTGAATGCATTGTAAAGCATATCCTTCAACTTGAAGTCCTTTGGAGCTTTCTCGTAGTCAACAAACTTTCTGAGGTTAGCCATCAATCTTGTAACAGTTGAAGCTTTCTTGAGAGCTTTAAAGTTAGAGTCCTTAACCTCATCGGCCATTTCTCCAATATATTCGAAGATTCCTCTTACATCCATAAATCTTGTAATGGGTGTAATTTTGTCTCCTTCCTTGAAGATGTATGTTCCCATTCCACAGGCAAAGTGTATTGAAAGTTTGTACATCTCCTTTCCCTTCAGCTGCTCAACAAAGTTAGAAACCTTTGTTGTTGAAGGAACTGTGAAAAAGTCTTCTCTTCCAATCATACCATCTGTCTGCTGTTCAATCTTTTTTATACATCCAGGTATAGTAACTCTCTGCTTTTCTCTCATTCTGTCAGGCATCCTGCCTACAAGACTTACTGGCTGGAAATTTACTGCTCTGACTGCATCAATGTTTGATATACCGAACTTTATAATATCTCCAAGGTACATATCATTAATTCCACCTATAACGGTTGGAACTAAAACTACTCCCATTGGTGCCTTCTTGTAGTTCTCAAGCGCTGCTGGTATTTCCCAGAAATTCTTCGGGTTTGCTCTGGGGGTTGGACCATCAAAACTTGTATAAACGACATTTGAACCGGCTTCCCTGACCTTCTTGGGGAAGTCTGGATCGAATGCAGCTCTGATACTGTTTGTGTTAAGCTGAATGTGCTCATATCCTTCTTCTCTTGCTATCTTAACGATATCAAGGATATCGTCTCTTATTGTTGGTTCTCCTCCTGTAATCTGAACTGCATTTGCACCTACTGGCTTTTCGTTTCTCATTCTCCTGAGCATCATTCTGACTTGGTCCTGTGATGGCTCATAAATTGGCTCGTTTTCCTTTGCATAGAAGAAACAATACCAGCATGATAAATCACACCGGTTTGTTACAACTACATTTCCGAGACCAGTGTGTGATTTGTGTTTAACGCACAATCCACAGTGAGTTGGGCATACAATCTTTGATTCAAGGTAAGCCACATGTGGGTTCAAAATTCTTACTCCGCCATCTGCCCACTTCTTGGCTTCCTGATACATTTCATAATCTTCCCAGTATTTTTCTTTTGTTATACCGTGTTCAGCACATTCTTTGATTAGTCTGACTTCTCCTCCCTGCTCATATACAATAGCTGGGATTCTCATCTGATCAAACTTTTCGTCATCAACGCATATAGGGCAAAGACTTTCAGTAACCCTCATTATCATCATATCGCTATTGATAATGTTACCCATTGTTCCTATGAACTCTTCCACAGTTTTGAATGGTGCGTTCTTGCTTATCTCAAAATCACTAGCGAATCTAATCTCCGGGAATTTGTTTCTTTCCTCTAAAGCAATCATTTCTTCATATCACCTGTTGTTAATGTACAAATTATATTGAGTTAAAAGTATTTTGTAGTAATCGGAGCTAAGAAATTCATTACTCACAGTCTGTTCCAAATGAATACTCGTCAGATATTTTGTAATCCAAGAGCATATTCAATGTAATAGGTTTAGCCACATTTGCTCAATCTATGAGACCATCATTATGCAATTTGTTTACTGTCACAGAGAGAAGAAAGCAAACTAGAAATTGTTCCATTTGAATAATGTAACGGGAATTTATAAAAATCCATAGTAATTGAGCTTTAGAATTGTAAACCAAAGAAATCGATAACCTATTTATATGGATTTGATTTGAGTATAACTTGAAGATAGCAAAAACCAAATTCAATCTGTTAATGAATAAAAGTTTTATAAATCAGTGGTAACTGATCAATAATCCACTTGAAAAGAGTGTTAAAAGCTTGCTTAACATATTATGACATTCTAAGATTAAACAAAGTTCCTAGCAATCTTTGATATGCCTTCGTTGGTAGTTGGGTGTTGATCTGCAAATTCTGCCATCTGCCTAGCAGTCAGTGAGTTTGATACTGCCAGACCTATCTCATTTATTAGATCAGGAGCATCAATGCCAAAAATCCATCCGCCAACTATTTTCATGCTGCCTTTTTCAAAGAACAATCTTATTTCTCCTTCTTTTTCATCATACATCTGGCTTCTTGAATCAGTGGATAGTTTGTAGCAGCCTTCTACAATCTTCATGCCAATTTTTGTTGCTGAAGATCTGGTTATACCTACATATGCAATTGGTGGAAAAGTAAAAATAGCCACGGGGATGTTTCTATAATCTATATAATCAACTGGTTGATCGCCTGCAATTATGTTATTGGCAGCCACCATTGCTTCCCTTACAGCCGCATGGAAATAGGGTGCTTTACCGTTCACGTCTCCGGTTGCATATATCCAAGGAATAGTGGTTTGAAGTGTCTCAGTTGTTGAGATAAATCCTTTCTGATTGATCTCAATTCCGAGCGAGTTGACTCCTTCAGGTAATTGCGGATCTCTGCCTACTGCCATTATAACAGTGTCGGCAGTGATTTCCTGTTCTTTTCCACTTTCATTATATTTGACAGATAGGTAACTTCCATTTTTTGTAACTTCAAGTATGTTTGCATTATAGTGCATTTGAAAGCGTGCGATAGAAGGCAGGGCCATCTTGACAAGATCCTGATCCACATTTCTTAAAGTAACATCAGTTCTAACCAGAAGATGAACTAAAGATCCAAGAGCGGAGAACATGCTTGCAATCTCTAGTGCAATATAACCTGCACCAACAATTACGATGCTTTCAGGAATCTTCTTGAATGATGACCCATAAGAAAAAATATCATCGCTTGTAATGCAAAATTCTGATCCTGGAAATTTCAATCTTGCAACGGATGTTCCTGTTGCGATGATGCAATGATCAAATGTTACAGAGAATTCCTTTCCTTCCTGTTTTATCAAAGCTTCATTCTTATTTTTAAATGAGGCAGTTGCCTTTAAAAAATGCACATTCGGAAATTCTGATAGCTCAATGTTGTGCTGTTCAAATCTAATTTTCTGAACAGATTCCTTATGAACCTGATACCAACTGAAATCCTTACCAACGTTTGCTTCTAAGAGTCTCTTTGAACGCTCATAAAGCTGTATCATTTCCCTTATCGTTTTTGACGGTATACATCCCAAATAAAGGCAATTTCCCCCCAGCACCCCTTTAGGATCAACCATAACAACATCATAACCAGAACGGGCAAGTCTGAATGCAGCAGGGTATGCTCCTCCTCCTGCTCCTATAATTAAGACATCAGTCTTCATAATATCCATAGAATTTCATTCTATATATTTACAGTGCTACTTTTTTAGACATTTAAAGTTAGGTTTGGTTCGGTTCCGCAGGATTTAGATATTCCGGAATGCGTACATGGAAAAGAAGTTAATGTGGAGATTAGAAATGGCATCTATGAAAAGAAAAACAAATAGCGGAATACTCGCAAATATATTTAGAAAAACATTCTTCCCATATCCGGGTATTCCATCAACGATTTTGATACTTCTCAAATAATGCGGTTAATGTCGCAATTGAATCTCTGAAATTTTTCAAGTTAGATCTGTGTATTCCAAGAATGCCATGTTGTGGGAATAAAGTTTCCTTTAAGGAGCTGCGTTATAAATCTATATGCTCTTTAATAGCATTTTTAAATAAGCCTTCATGGATGATTTCTCTGAATTCAAAGTGATTCACAACTCGTTACACGCTTAAAATTTACCTTTGAAATCTGTGTAACTTACACAAAACTAAAATTCTTCTTCGAAAATACGATAAATGCAAACAACAGAAAATCATAAACATAATTAATACCAAATTCATCTCTGTTAACCAACAGGGATGATTAATGGCGAGAATGCATAAAAGGAAGAGGGGAAAATCTGGCTCAAAGAATGTATATTTGGCGAATGGCCATGCTTGGGTAGAACAGAGCCCTAATGAAATAACAGAAATCATATTGAATTCACAGAAGGAGCATTTAACTTCTTCTCAGATTGGAATCAGACTTAGGGACCAATATGGAATTCCTGGAACAAAGCACGTGCTTAACGCAAAAATTGGAAAGATCCTTCGGGAAAACAATAGTAGTCCAGCTATACCAGAAGACCTAAACAGTCTTATCCAGAAATATAAAAGGGTATCAAAACATATTGTCGCTAATAAAAGAGATATGAGCAATACTAGGGGGAAAAACTTGATCATGGCCAAAATGCTGAGATTAGTAAAATATTACAAGAGAGAAGGATATTTGGCTCCAGAGTGGGAACTTAATAAAGTTCTATAGTTATGTTAAAGGACATTATTCCTATAAAATTTTTTAATGCACTAAACGTAGCGAAGGAAAAAATAATTCACTCACCATACATTAGAATTTTAACCCATTATGATGGTGATGGGACTAGCGCGGCAATTATTTTAGTTACAGCTCTTGAAAGACTTAAGATACCCTACCATTTAAGTTTTATAAAGGATCTGAGCGAAGATGGATTCAAAAAAAGGTTACAGGAAGAACCTTACAATCTTACTTTGATAGCAGATGCAGGTTCTGACCAGATGAAATTTGTACCAGATATGGAAAATATAATTGTTCTTGATCACCACTATTATGAAGAATCATCTTCGAAATCTCTAAACATAAATGTAAGGGATTATGGTTTCAACGGCACTACTGAGGCGTGTGGTGCTACAATGGCTTTACTAATGGCCTTGGCAATAGATGAATCGAACAGAGATCTTCTTAAATTTATGGTGGCAGGAGCCATAGCAGATAAACAGGACATCGGAGGTTTTAAGGGGCTAAATTCAGTCATTATTAAAGAGTATGGAAAATCATATAAGCTTCACAAACGGTTGAACTTGAACGGAACCACCCTGCTCGATGCACTCACCTTTTCTACGGATCCTTTTTACTATGATTTAACGGGCAAAACAGATAATATAAAGGAGTTCCTGACAGGTCTTGGATTCGAACCGGGCAAGGAAATTGCAAGTTTAAACGATGATGAAAATTTAAAACTAGGAAAAGCTCTTTTTGCCAAATTAGCGCTTCAAGGATGCGAATCAGAAGCATTGAAGTATTTGGAAACAGAAGACTTCCTTTTTGAAGATGGATTTTCCGGAAAATCTCTTTCAAAAATAATAGATGCAAATGCTAAACTTGGATCGAACGCCATTCCAGTTCATTATTTCCTTGGTGATAAAAAGCTTTTAGAACAGATGCAATTAAATTGGAAGGCCTTTGAAACTAAACTTATTGATTATGCTTACCGTTCTTATAAGGAAATGGTAAAGGAGAAAAATATCCAATATTTTTACGCACCAGGATCTGAAATGGCAGGGTCCATAAGCGGTATCCTTATGTTATATGTAGCGGATCAAACGAAACCAGTAATAGGTTTTAATGCCGGAGATAATAACACATTAATCTCATCCAGGGGAACAAGAAACCACGTTAATAAAGGTCTTAATCTATCTCTCATAATGAAAGATGCCTGCAAGAAAGTTGGAGGCAGTGGAGGAGGACATGATATTGCCGCAGGAGGAGTTATACCCAGAGGAACTGAAAAACAATTCATAGAGATCGTGGATAAGATGGTATCAGATCAGTTAGAAAGTAATAGAATGTAATATGAAATAAAATCAAACTTCAAAAGGTTTTAATAATATTTTATGCATACAATATTGAATGGTACGGTTCGGGATTTATACCGACGACTTCAGATTTTATTATAAGACCATTAAGGAGTTAAAAGACTGGGGCCTCCCCTTTTGTTCTATTGATGATATTTCGGATATACCTGTAGATATTCCTGTAATCCTGAGCTCTTCCAAGGATAAGCTAATGGATAGATTTCAGATAAGAGAGAATTCACCAATAAGAGCAATAAGAAGGGCCTTGCCCATATTAGCGGGCAAAAGACAGTTCTCTTCTGTCATAATAGGTGTGGATCCAGGACCCAGGCCAGGGGTAGCAATTTTAGCTGATCTAATAATAACTGAAGCAACGGAAATGCCTGATATCCATGAAGCTGCCTTATTTATAAAAAATGCACTATGTGATTATAATTACAAGTTTTTCGAAATAAAGGTTGGAAATGGTGATAAACCGAACCGGAAGAAACTTATTTCTGAAATTTCGAATCTAAATTTAGAATATACTATTGTAAATGAAAGGGGGACAAGCGGTCCTCACTCTATTCACAATAACGCGCTCTCTGCAGCTCGGATAACGTTAGTCGACAATACAAAATTTAAGAAGTATTCGGATAAGCCGGGAGTAAAAAGAAAGAATGCCATAGAATCTGAATTCAGAACAATAAAAATATTGGTTTAAATTTCATTTTTTCTTGGCTCTCTTCCATTTTGGTACATAACCCATACCTTTTTTCCTTCTTGTAGCAACGAAAAACAGGAATGCCATGAAAACTGCAGCTCCTATGGAAACGTAATAAATCCAATTGTAGTTAGGCGGTGTTCCGTAGTAGAATGTTGTTGTATATGATTGCTTACTGCTGTCTATAAACACCGATGCGTTGCTAACTGTAATTTCAAGAGTGTGGGTGCCTTGAGATACAAGATTAGAAGGGAGAGTTAAATTAACCATAACCGTATCGTTTGGGGTTAGCGAGGATACAAATTTAGAACCAACTTGTTGGCCATCCAGATAAAATAGAACCGTTAAATTATATATTGGAACTGGAAGGCTATCACTCAATTGTGCATGGAAAACAATTGGAGAGACTACTTTAATCTGTATTTCCTGTGAATGCTGTACCTGAACTCCCTTATATTCTGCTGATTCCTGTATATAAACGTACATAGTTTGAGGAGCATAACTAGGTGCAATTAATGAAAATTCAAATGTTCCATTTTTGGCAGATACTTTTTGATCAGCTGTTATGGGTTTCATGTTTGTTACATTCTGAGCTGCGGCATAAACTGTGGCTGAATAATTAGAATATCCCGGTGTTTCTGTTACATTGAGATGGAAATACTCCAGGCTGTAAACTGTTCCAGGGTAGCTAAGGGTGGCGCCGAATGTTGCATTGGCTGCCTGCGAATCAACTGGAACTATGGTAACTAAACCTGCGATCAAGAGTATAATGGCAATTATGGGAAAAATTGACTTTAGCTTCATTTCCTGTTCCTCCTTGAAACAACTGCAGTGGAACCAATTCCTACAATAATAATTATAACCAATATAATTGAGCCCGTTAAAAGGGTGTTATCTGGATTACCCGTATAGTTTGCTATTAGGTTGTTTCCGCTTGGATATGCCATTAGCCCAGGAACACTTGGGAATGAAACAGAAAGAGGAGGCATAGAATAGACTTTTCCTTGAACGGTTCCATTCAGGACTAGTGATATTTGGCTGGATATGTGTTGACCACTGATAGGTGTTAGTTTTACATAAATGGTTGCGGTCTGATTGTAGCTCAAGTTTACTTCACTTACATTTTTCCCGTTATAAGTGATGGTTACATTCCAATTATATAGATTTATAGTTGAAAGGTCCCCGATTGTCAGGTGTGCTGTCTCATTTGTATTACCTGTATTTACTAGTTTTACAAGAATTGAACCGTAACCTGAATCAAAAACTACATATTTATTGTATACTGACTCCAATTTCAATCCATAAGATTTTGTTATATTGACATTTACATAGTCGGTAATAGTTCCAGAATGATAATTTAAGAGGATAGGAATTGAATTGTTTCCAGCCGGGACCAGTGTAGAGTTTTTAAACGATGCATTCACATTTAAAGACTGATTTATTCCGAGTTTTAAATTCTTCTTGGCAAATGTTATATTCCAATCACTCGAGCCAGAAGATAAGGATACATTAACCATGGAATTTCCCCTGTTCCTAATTGATAGTGTATAATTGAAACTAGAGCCTGAAGAAATGTTTTGGATCTTCCCAAATGTAAGAGTCAAATTATATATGTATAATTTCTGCAAGGTAAGCTGCACGGACATTGCAGTGTCTATATCAATAACAGTGCTGTTAGTATAGGAAATTGATTCAGAATAGTTGTTTGAACTTATGGTGGTATTGGTTGAGGCAGTAAATGTAAAGTTACCCTGCGGTAGAAGGATACCAGGAGAGGTAGAATTTACTATTATGAGTTCATTGGATAAACTGATATTTACCGGGGTTTTGATTACTGAGGTACCCATAGTTACTGCAAAATAAGTCTTGTATGCGGTTGTCATAGTTATATTCAAATTTGCAATATTTTCGAATGGTGAAATATCCACTGTTCCAATGTATGCTGACTCTGTCAAGTTGTTAAACGCATATATAGTATAAGACCCATTCTTTACCGCCATGGAATAGAGACCGTGAGTGTTGGAATGAGATATATAAGACATAATTCCACTTCTATACAATACTACTGAACTGAGAGATGAGTTAACTCCAGCGAATGATACCGTACCTGTTAGATCCGTAGTGAACGGCGTTTGAGTAACAGATATATTAACAACAGAATTTCCACTAATTAGTTGATTGGTCGTTCCTGTTATTGTCCATGAACCTGTGCTGTTTACCAGATTATTTTGAAAAGTTATGCTGTATTTACCTGCCGGAATCAAAAATGAGGATAAGGACGTCTTAATAGTGCCCACACTCGATTTTATATAGTAATTTCCAGAGATACCAATACTGTTTTTGAGTGTAAGTATGTATCCTGTTGAATAAGTTGGAGATATAGTTCTATTTACATTTAAGTCTAATTTTGTAAGGTTTACTCCTCCGTTGTTCGAGATTGAGTAAATCGTATAAATCCCCGGAACAACATAACCGGAACCTGAAAATTTAGTGCCAGTCCCGTTGAAAAGTTCAATAGTCTTAGAGCCGAGCACAGTAACCATAACCTTACTGATAGCATTCAAGGATATGCTCTGATTTGTAGCAGTGACTGAGAGAATATTCCTGAAAAGGTATACTTCCTGATTGGAACCGGTTATTGACATGCTGTATATGCCTGGTGTCAATGAAAGATTGGCAAAACCATTTGTTATGACAGCAGTATAATTCTGATTTCCAAATATCTTTAAAGTCCCGTTCAAATTAGCTGAACTCTTATTGTTCAAAAGAATTTGCACTTTCACAGCATAAGCTGGTGGGTTAATTCCTGCGTTTACTGTAAGTCCACTTACTGATATAATACTCGATTCGAAGCCCGATGAATATGACCTTATAGAATAACCAACCATGGATGAACTCTGAACATAGAGAGATGAGTAACCATCACTCAAAATTCTTGACATACTAATTGGGGTGTTGTCAAAGTATAAAACACTAACACCGGAACCAAAAGCAGATGTTGAAGAAAATGCTCCAAGTTCTTTGTTATAAGTAAGCACTGTTATAGCTGTTGAATTTACCATTTTGAATATGTAATTAAGACTGTTTGATGTAATAAATTTCATGCCATTTGAAGCGTAAATTTTACCAGCAAATACGCCTTGACCCGATAGCCCATATTCAAAACCCGACGGAATGTTAAAAGTAAATGTCCCATTTTGGTTGAAATCTCTTGAAATGAATCCTGAATTGTAAGTGACAGAAACTTCACCTGAAAATAATGTTGCGTTTGCAATCATTGGGGTGAGTTTAACTGTAGTTGCACTTTCCGAGTATACTGAAATCATCTTCGTTGAGTTTAGATTTGTTGTATTCAATATGGCATAACCGTTGCCTTCAGCATATATTGTGTAAGTTCCTATGGTCAGATTGGAGAAATAATAACCATTTCCAATATTTGATAATTCATAAGACTGATTCATATTTCCATCAAAAAGTGCTCTTACACTATTAAAGTTAGAATAACCAACAACTTTTACAGTTAATCCAAATGAAGCAGCGGTTGATAAATTTACAGTCTGATTCTGACCAAGTGCACCGAATACAACTGATTCTATTGAACTACTATATCCCTTATACCCTGAAAACACACTATACTGCCCAGGAAGGACATAAAGAGTGGCACCGCCAGTTGAGTTAGTAACAGCACTAGTTTGGATACTGTAGCCCCTTGCTGTTATTGTATAACCTGAATTGGGGACCCCTCCTGTTTTCATCGTTGCAAAAATAGTGTCCAATTTAACATCGAGGTCGTAAACAACGGGTGATGTTGAAGATGTAATATTGAGGGTTTCTACGTTGCTGTATGTTGTACCATTTGCTATAACGTTTGCGGTATATGAATATGCTGGGATATTGCTAAATGAATATTGACCATTTACAATTGGTGCAGTCAATGTGAGATTGTTAGTGGAATTGTAAAGCTGAACGGTTCCAGTGAGAACTTTTTTAGCTATGAAGTCGGCCGAAGAATTGGAATAATAACCCTTCTGATAATAGAGATTTACCAACCCCGATATAGGCGTCGTATTCATCTTATAATTGTTTTCAATATAATAGCCTGGAAGACCAGTAGTCATATTGTATGTAGTATCAGTTCTTTCAGCTTGATCCATGCTTACATTAACATTGAAAATTTTGATGGTGTTTGAACCTGAAAGATACTGCTGAAGGAATGTGCCGGATGTTACAAATAGTGTGTCGTTCCCTGGAACGGCAGATATGTTATAGAATCCATTTCTGTTGGTTCTGGTATATCCATGAGGTATTCCATACTGATCAAATAAAGTTACATATGCTCCACTGACAGGAACTCCAGACTGGGTTGTTATTTGCCCATATAATTTTGCACCAGGGAAATATTCCACAATTGGATCAGCACTACCTGTTATCTGATATGAGGGTGGGAATATTATCTCTGTCCCCTTATTCTCCTTTTCGTATTTGTATGCTTGTTGTAAAGGTATAAGAGTCCATGCATCTTGATGGGCAGAGTAATTCTTATATGGATTATATGGAATAGACTCATACATTATCTCAAAATGGCTCATATTGTAAGCAGGCTGTAAACTATAGGTTGTTTGTCCAAACGTAATTCCTGGAATTCCATTACTTTGACCAACAGAGCTTGGAGGAATTCCAATCATGAACCGGTAAATTGATGTATTATAAAAAGCAGGTGTGTATGTTATATCATAACCTATTGGTTGAACATTTGTTGGTAGTGACGTTACATTATAAGTTCCGTTGGACGTAACTGCTTGAATACTGTAATAGTTCGTTGGTATGACCTCTCCGGAACTGGTTGTTACTGATGGAGTCTCTGTGAGATATGCTGGTGCATAGAAAATTCCAGGATTATTTCCGCTGAAAGGGAACAAGCTGTGATCTATTTGAATATATGATATCCGGTAACCTGTTTCTTCTTCAAGGGCTTGATATAAATTAACTATAGTAGCAGTTGAGTACTTTGATGAAAGTTGCCCCTTAATCAAAGCAAAGTAAGAGTTAACCGGACCTATATCTTTTATGAAAGTGCCATAGATGGACTGATTATTTCCAATCCATGATGAAAACATTGACGGGTTCTGTTCTATTGAAAGAACTAGGTTGGCTTCATTATGCCCCAAGTATTGAACTAAAGTATTGTTAACTTGAGAGCTAAATTGACCATTTCCTGCAGCAATATAGTCTGCCTCCAGAAGTCTTGCTGCAAAAAGAGAAATTATCTGACTCTGGTTTTGAGCAAGCAAAATCTGACCCGCAACCTGATAAGCTTGCTGGAAATCGTCTGCCACTGTGGGATGTTGCCCCTGATACAATTCCTGGAACCCATAATCCCACCATGATACATATGCAGGCCTCTGGTCCAAAGGAACATTTGTGTTTTGGGTTGAAAGCCATGCAAGAGAAGATGATAGTGGGGAAGAGCTGTTTGTTATTAGTAGACCAGTTCCTCCAATATAATCAGTGCTGTTTGCCTGGAAGGCATATGGTCTTAAAGCGGATGGAAGTGAATTGTATATCTGCTGATTAACCTGCTCTGCATTATTTGCTGGGATTCCATTTGAAATCATAGACAGACCAGCTGGCAGAACTAAACCTAATGATATGACAACGGCTAGAATAACCTGAAGCCATTTAATATCGGCCTTAATGGCGCTCCTCCGCTGCTTCATGGTCTTTCTTGAATTTTGTTCAGAACCTCTGTTTAATTTTAATATTTCAAGAATATACATTAAAAGAGCTCCGGTACCAATCGCATAAGCAGGTGCTGCCGTTACATTAAATCGAGCTGCAGCAAAGCTCATATATATAGAAACGAGTGAGAAGACTAGTATGAATATGATTGAATCTTTCTTTTCCTTGAAAGCCAGATAAAACATATAGATAATTCCGCCCATACCCATAGCGAAGATTCCAATTCCGAATTCAGATAAATATGAACTAAGAAGGGGAGCTGCAGTAAGTGGAGATTGAGCCTCAGCAATTGTGCTATATACCCTAGTTTTTATGAAATATCCTTCACCGCTGATAATTTCATTAAAGATGTGAGGGCTCGCTAATCTGACGGCTGCCAGTAATCCGCCAAGAATAATGATGAGTAACGGTATTGAGATAATCCAAGGCTTTCTGCCTAATATACCAATGAGTATAGAAAGTGCAATAACTCCTAACCCTATGAAGAGTGGAGGTATAAACCATATACTTGGTGCATTATTTGCAGCATAGTAATAATAATAACCCATGGCAAAAGATATTGATACAAAAATGATCGATATAAACGTTACATACCCAGTATTTTGATTAATAAATAAGTTGAAAATCAGTTGTATAATTATATATATGGCAATTATTGCCAAGATGTATGCTGCCCCTTGCCAAGAAAGCATTAGTGCACCATAAGAGATGGCGCCAAATATAGCATATTCAGTTGATAAAAGGTTGTTTTTCACATACTTAATTATAGATCCATAATAGGATTTAATATCGGTGAACTTTTCAATGATTTTTTCTTTGGAAGACATTCTCATAGCTTTCTCAAAGAAATATATTGCGAAGAATGCGAAGATAAGTTCAGGCGTGTGCATCCTGCCATCAGTCAGAACACCAGAGCTAAGATTACTTGGTATTAAAGTATAAACAAATGCAGAAATTAACCCAACCTTCTTACCAAAGACATCCTTTGCCAAAAGATAAACAGGTATTATAAGTAATGCACCAAAAACGGCGTCAAACTCCATAAAAGCGTAATAAGCTGCCGTTTTAACTCCAAGTACTGGTGAGAGAATTTCAGCTATGAATACGATCAGTTCGTGGAAGAATGGGTTACGTGGATTTCCAGATCCTATGGGGTAATTAAGAGCTTGCGTGTAAGTTAAAAGATGCCCAGTAGCTATAATTTGCTGAATTATATAATAATTGAAATACGGATCACTTCCCCCTGACACATTTGCTACCAATCCAACGAACGCTTGTTGCCACGCAAAATAATTTCCTATAAATAAGTAAATTGCAACAAGCATTGCTATTATGGTAAGCTCTGAATTTCTAGAGACCCAAGATTTGAGCCCCTGTATTGATTGAACTTGAATTTTACCCATTACTTAACTACCTAGAAAAAGCTAATAGAATCTTTCTATATGAAGATTCTTGAATGCTTTTTTTCTTCTTGTTGCACCACATTTAAAGAAGAGAACTTAAGTGATTGATAGTTAGTATGACTAAGGAAAAAGCATTTATTGCTGAACAAATAGACTGAAGAAGATGAAACCTAATCATTTAATGGGACAAATAATAAAACTGCTAACGAATGAAAAACAAAATGGTATACTTCAAGCAGAGCTAGAAAAGAAGTTGAAGTTTTCGCGTTCATATATATCTGAAACATTAAAAAAACTTCAAAATGAAAGAAAAATAGAAGTGAGAAAAGTTTCTGGTAAAATTAATCGTTTATGGCTCCCTAAATATTATCCAGGGACTTTAGATCATCAGGTCAGAATAGGCATACTCCGCTCTTCCGAATATGCTGTTCACCTCTCTTACATTATGGAAATTATGGAGAGAGAACAAAAAGAGTTGATTATACGGGTATATGAATCGACCATAGACCTTCTTCAAGATCTGAATCAATCACTCCTGGAAATAGTAATGGCTCCGTTTTACCCTTCGTTACTAAATTCTCTTATCTATGCAAATCCAATTGTTTGCCCAGTTGCCTCAGGCGGTTCTGCTATAGTTTCTCTCCCGGGAGATGATGTACTTTATGTTTCAGAGACAAGTACAATGGCAAAATTTGCTCAAGCTTATATTTCTTCTCACCGAAATATAAAAATGGTTAGTATGGGAAATATGAAAAAAAACATTGAATATTTTTTAAAATATGGAGGACTCATTGCACTATGGGAACCATATTTAGCAATAGCTTTGAAGAAATATAACCTCGAAATTAAGGCAAAATACGAGGATATGCTTTTAGACCTGCCATGTTGTGTAATAACTTTTGCTAAATCATTCTATAAAATGGAAAATGGATTGGCTCATAAAATTCAAAACGTAGGAAAATTAAGATCAAAAGGAAATAAATCTATTAAGTTCAAAGACACAATTTGTCAACTCCTGGATTTTGAAGAATCAGTTATAATAAAGAGTTTGGATTCTTACCATTATTTTTATGAATATTCTAAATTTTCCATTGATTCTGAAAGGCTGGGAATCTATCTTACCGAGGGTCAAAAACAGGAAATTTTTCCTATCTAATGGCTGAGTATAATTTGTAAAGGTCTATTTCCACAACAGTAACCGGGTTTACAAGCTCGTAATTTGTCAGCGTTTCTGGGTGGATTTCACCAATGTAACCAACAGGTATCTCATCAAGTAAAATCATTCCGCCTCGCCCTTTAATAATTGCTCTGTTAGAGTTTGAACTCTCTATGAAATAATCCTTGGAAGTTATTGATTTTAGAAAAGTTTCCAAATACCCTTTTATGTATGAGTATCCGTTTTTCGAATCTGCAATTGCAAATGATAGGTGCTCCACTTCGGTGTCTTCTGCTAAAACCCTTCCTATTTCAAATATTCTTTGTGGATATGATCGTCTAACATTCCTCTGGAAAAATTCAAGCATCTCTGGGAAAATATTATTTCTCAACTTGGAAAAATCTTGACTCTTTGGGTTCAATATGTTTATAGCCTGCTTTTGATCTCCTAAACCAACATTCTTTGAATTAGTAACAAAAAAAGACATAATCTCCTGAAAGCCCATTCCGATCATTATTTCTGATAGAATATTGCTGAATTTATTGCGCTCATTTGCATAGCCAAATGATTTTAACTGTATCTCCTTTTCAGTTATGTTATCATATCCTCTGGCCTTGGATATATCCTCTACCAAGTCTACAAAACCCATAACATCAACTCGGTAAAATGGTATGCCAATACTATCATTCTTGATTCTGTAACCCATTCTTTTTAGGTACTCATATATATCCTTATTTTCCAGTTCATTACCAATGGATTTCGCGATTTTGGTTATATTTTCCAACCTGAACGGTTCAAACCCCTGACTAAAAGGCGCAGAGTTCAAAATTCCGGTATTCTCAATCACCTCATACCCAAGAGAAATAAAGTAATACATGGAAAGGAGCATTAATTTTCTTCCAGATTCCTTGTTAGTTGCGGTTATATCTATAAGAAAATTTTTTGTTTCATTATTAATCCTGGTTCTCCTGCTGTTTAACATAGGTGGTACCGATATAATGCCATTCACATCTTCCAATACATAAACCTGATTTCCAGTCTTTGCCAAGTCTATGAATAGCTTTCCTTTTTCATGTGTTACTGCTATTTCCTCAAGGCTTCTTTCTTTATCTTCATCATATGGGCAGAATTTAACATTGAGATCATTCTTCCCATATTTCAATGGAAAATGTAATTTATCATAATCATGAAGCCCCACTGCCGCTTTTATTCTATTGCGGCCTACGTTTTCCGAAATGCTTTCGTGGAAATCTATAAGATCGCTTAGAAATTTACCAATCTGCTTTCCTTTTGCAATGAACGCATAAATAAATGGCCGACCCGCCTTATTGTTTTCATTCGATATTGCTATATTGCCTTCTGTATAATTATAAACATCATTCCTTTTAATTCCATAAAATTTGCCTATGGCATCACCAAGAGTTACAAAAGAAAATAAATCAGGTCTATCCGGGTTGAATTCAATTTTAATTTCATCCCCTGCTTCATATTCATAACCCATAACCTTAGAGAATGCTTCGATTTTATCAAATACCTCACTTCCCAATATATTCCTAACATACTCAGTTGAAGCCCTTATTACAACCATTTAAAATCATCTCTAAACATATTAACTGTGAGTATGCTCTCTGGAAACTTCTTTTAACTTGCTGTTTATTTTAGCTGACATGTGTTCCCTTAAGATTTCTCTAATAAGATCGTCCATGGAAACTGCATTCCCCTCAGCAATATCATTTCCCAGTTCTTCAATCAACTTTCTGGGTAATTCTAAATCAATCTTTTTTACAGGACCCTTTCCAAGGTTTCTCTCCACAAACTCATCAATAGCTTTCCTAACTATATCTGAAACGTTCTCGTACCTGAACTTCTCCACAAGTTCCTCAAGTTTTGACATGGTATCTTCCGAAACTCTAACCGTTATTCTGTAGGGAACTCCCATTACAATCCTCTTTAATGTCTGACAAATGTTAGAACACTTATAAAGATTTAGTTTTTGCATATACAATTACAAATCTAACTAACTTCAACACATACACTGCCCCTTACACTACTTTAAACCTCTCTTTATACAATAGAAAAAGTGCTTCTTCATACAAAAAACCAATAAAAGGACGTTCTGCAATGTTTGTTTTGGTGTCTACTTGAATAAAGTGATAAAAAGAGGAGTTGTAAAACTCCATAAGTTGTTCAGCCTGAAGGCGGACAGCAATGCGGAAACCGGAATCGGAACCCTAATTGTTTTCATAGCAATGGTTCTTGTTGCGGCAGTAGCAGCTGCTGTTTTAGTCACAACGGCTGGAAATCTACAAACCCGTGCGACAGCTACTGGAACCCAGACCACAAACCAGGTCTCAACCGGATTGACCATTAATTCAATTTGGGGAAATAATACATACTCAGCCGGAGGATCCCCTGAATCAGGAGCAATAAACGTGATTGCCATAATAGTGCAACCTAACTCAGGGAGTGGTGATATAAACCTCGCTAACACAACAATCTCTCTAACGTACGCTAATATGACTGCTATTTTAACATACGATGATTTAGCATACAATAATGTGGCAAATACCTCCTCAACTGGTACCTCAGGAACAACAAACCTGTTTGCTAAGACATACGTAAATAAACTTTCAGTAGCTGGAAAAGCCCAATTTGGAATTCTGGTCCTCAAGGATGTCTCAGGCAGCTTCGTCAGCAATTATCCTGTTCTGACACAGGGAGATCAGGTTGCTATACTAATCAATGTTACAGCTGTATTTTCCCTCGCTAAGGGATCTGGAATAAAGCCTGGTACATTGATTACTGGATCTATAGTTCCACAAGTAGGGGCAGCTGCTCAGATCGACTTTACCACACCCCTGGCATACACATCTCAAGTTATGCAACTGGCCTGATCCAGGAATAGGAGCGTGAAAAGATGGGTCTCTTTGACAAAATAAAAAATCCATTACACAAAGAGACCGCAGCAGCACAGCCAATTCCGGGAATGCAAACTGCAAATGTTGGCACTCCAGCCAATCAGATGCAGTCCATAACACCCGGAACTCTAGAACCTTCCCCGGAGCAGAAACTCATTGACGGGTTGAACAGAAGAATGGGAAACATGGAGAATGAAGTGGGAAAAATGTCAACCTTACTTGAATCCCTCAAACGAGGTTTTCAGGAATCGGGAGACAAATTGACCATGATTTCAGAAAATGTGAAGATGGTGGTATCGCTTTACGAGGTGGTATCTAAAGACTTCAACCCTTTTCTGGACAATACGCCTGATGAGATAAAGGAGATAACTGAGGAACTTCGAAAAGAGCTAATGGGACTTAAAGCACTAATAGAATCTGCGCTTGATGATTTGAGGGAGCTCTACGGAACTCCTGATCTCAACCAGATCTTTAAGGTAATCGAACAGGAGGATTTAAATGATAAATGAAGCAATGAAAGGATATGTTGAAGAAAAGATAAAAAATCTTTCGGAGCAAGCACCACACTTTGTTCTTGAAGAATTGAAACAGAGAATTGTAAATTCTCAAAAGAAGTTCTCCAAGGATGATATTGATGCACTCTTTCAGAGCATAACAGAAAACTATTCGGCACAGAAAGAAAAATCCCTTGTTGGAAAGGTCGACAAGCTCTTTGATGAAATTTCCGCAATTGAAAAAATGCTCACTCCGGGCAAATCTAGAAATCTTCAGGATGGTGACAGGAAAGATACAGAGAAAAAACCCAAACTCGTCGAAAGACCTTTTTTAGCCCCAAAGCTGGAAAAGGTTGGCGATGATGTTGTATCCCTTGTCATAGCCTTGAGGTGGCTTGAGTTCCTGCTGGATAACTATGGCCCTGAGAACACTCTCGATGTCCTGGATTATTATGAGAATCTGGGATGGATATCCTCCACGGTTAAGGAACAGATGACACGGTTTACCAAAATGACAGGAATGCTTGGACCAGTTCAGGAATACAAGATTAAACCGACTATCCAGGATCATGTCATTACCATGCTGTTCATTGAGAAGCTTAACGGAGAAGAGGTAAACAGAGAGCTAATAGAAACACTGGAAAGAGAGTTTAGAAGCCTTAAGAAGGGGGTTGACGAACTTTATGGGATTTAGCTATGCAGTTGCTGTGGTAATTTTGCTAAGCTCCTCCCTCATTTTTTTTGGTTTAGTTTATGATCAATTTCAAACTGGCAATGTTCAGCTTGATAATTCACTTTCAAATAAAAATAAGATAATATGTGGACTTGAAAATTCAAAGGTTTCAGTGTCCAATTACTCCGTAATTAAAGGAGTTTCAGGATTTAATATAACCATAAATATGACAAATAATGGCAGTGTGGCGCTTACGATGTCACAATCAAATGTCCTAGTTAATGGGACAGAAATGAACTTCATTTACTCAAGTAATTATTTTCTCCCACTAACGAAAGAATCAATATCAGTAAGCTATCCAAGCGGTAATACTTCTGTTTTGATCATATTCAATACAGGGTACGAAAAATTCATTGAGGTGGTTTTCAAATGAGTTCCACCGGTATATCTGAACTGATATTTTTTATAGCTACTCTCATAGTAACGGCTTCTGTGGTTGGGGCACTTGCATACCAAACATCTGATCTTACAATCGGGATGAAAAACTCATCTACTCAAGTTTCTTCCATGCTTGATGATAATTTCAAAATAATAAATGATCCCTCTCAAATCCCATACAAGCAGGGAGTTGGCTATACTTTCTATGTTAAAAATATTGGAACCCAGGCATTCTATTTTACAAACAATACGGTTAATGTTATGATCAACGGGAGTGAAATAATGAATTCTCAGCTACTATTCAGCAATTCGGGAAATAATGGCAGTTTAGCACCTGGGGAAGTAGGTACAATCATTGCTAACGTGACGCTTTCCCCGGGATATTACACATTGACCATAACTATTTATAACGGGATCAGCAAGCAACTAATTTTTGAGGTGTGAAAATGTATTTGAATTTTGGATTGGAAAGTGATGAGCTTGAAAAAAGAATGGGTGGTGGCCTGTATCAGGGACAGATAATCACAGTTATGGGTGGCGTTGGAGATGGGAAAACGCTCTTCTCCATAAGGCTTGCCTATGGATTGGTTAAAAATGGAAATACCGTCGCATATGTTTCTTCGCAATTCCCCATTAGAGAGTTTATATCTGAAAGCGAAACCCTTGGTTATCCTCTTTTCGATTCAATAATGAGTGACAGAGTTACCTATCTGACATCTGTATTTGTGCTTATGAGAGCCCGGAAACCCAGTTTAGAGGAAATACTTTTAAATCGGAAAATAGGGGAGAAGAATGTGGTCATATTGGATTCACTTCAAGAAGGCATGTTCAAGGATTTTGAACCTGTCCAGTTTTATAGTTCACTGAGGAAATTCTCAGAGGGAAGAATAGTAATGGTAACTTTGAATCCTTCTGATTTTGATGAACAAACCTTGCTGAAAATTCACCAGCTTTCAACAACTGTAATTAGTCTGAATTCCAAGGATATGCTTGGGGAGAGAAAGCATATCATTGATCTTATAAAATTTCCAATGGCCAGACACAGTTTTCAGCAGACAATCCCGTATAGGATTGAGCCGGGAAGAGGTCTTATAGTGGAAATATCAAGCGTGTCGTGAGGCGAATGGATGGAAGCAGGAATAAGATCAGATACATTGGAACAAGCTGTTAGTAGAAATCCACATCTGTACAACCATCTGGTGAAATACAGAAATGAGAGACAGCGAACTCCAAATTTCGTTACGGTTCCTGACTCTTCTATGAAATCGATGAAGGAGTTCGATATTGTATATCCTGTAGGAGATCCAATTTTCATTCATGTTTACAGAATTGACGGTGAACAATTCTACGAAACAATAGAACCGGAAATGTCCATGGAGGAATCTGACTTTCTTGAAAGAGTACTGGAATTGATATTGCAGAGAGCTGCAGAATTTCCTGCACCTAAAAATGAAAGCGAACTTGAAAAGAGCATTGACATCCTGTTTTCAAAGGTTGTATCGGTAAGTGGCAGTAACAAAATTACAGGATCCAAAGCAACAGTGACAAAGGAGTTTTTTCCCAGACTATTATACCATCTTAAGAGAGATGTTGTTGGTCTGGGTCCAATTGAACCACTCATCAGGGATCCAAACATCGAGGATATAAGTGGAATAGGACCGTCTGACGTGTTTATTGTGCATAAGATCTTCGACACATTGAAAACGTCCATTGTCTTTGGTAGTATGGAGAGACTTTCCACATATTCAAAAAGATTGAGTGAAAGAATTGGAAGGCCAGTCAGTGATAAGGTACCCATTGTTGATGCAACACTTCCTGATGGTTCAAGACTTTCAATCGTATATAGTAGTGATGTGTCAATTAGAGGCCCTAGTTTTACTATCAGGAAATTCTCCGATATACCTATTAGTATAATTCAACTTGTTAAATACAACACCATGTCAGCTGAGGAGGCCGCTTACCTTTGGCTTGCCCTGGAATATGGTCAGAGTGTTTTCGTTTGCGGGGAAACTGCAAGCGGAAAAACAACTGTGGTGAATGCCCTTGTTCCTTTTATCAGACCTGAAGCAAAAATATTCAGCGCGGAAGATACCCCGGAAATTAGATGCCCTCAACCTGCATGGCAACAGCTTGTAACAAGGGAAAGAGGCGCAGAGGAGAGCAGAGTAACCCTTTTTGACCTGTTGAAAACTGCATTGAGATCAAGGCCGAACTACATTATAGTTGGAGAAATAAGAGGAGCAGAAGGATCTATGGCGTTCCAGGCTATGCAAACGGGCCATCCGGTTATTGCAACCTTTCACGCTGCCTCGGTCAAGAGAATGATACAGAGATTTACTGGTACTCCAATCAATATCCCTGTTACTTTTATGGATAATCTTAACATAGCTCTCATCCAGCAGGCTGTATATGTAAATGGTAAATTTCTTAGAAGAACAACAAGCATAAATGAGATTGAGGGGTATTATGAGGAACTAAACGGTGTTTCAACCAAACAGGTGTTTCAATGGGATCCTACCACTGATAAGCACCTTTTCAGAGGTATGAACAATTCATATATCCTTGAAAGAAGAATTGCCCAAACAGCTGGTCTAGCTGATCCGAAGATCATTTACGACGAACTCTTCAAACGGGCCAGGATAATTGAGCTATTGATCAAGAGAAATCTGAACAGTTACTTTGAGGTGTTTGAAAGCATAAAGAAATTCTATCATCAGGGAGAGGCGGCTATCCTGGCAGGTAATTAGTATGCATGAGGCTAAACGTCTTGGAGCTTTAACAGGTATTGAATTCAGTACAAAGGGTGTTGCAGTTGTACTGATTTTTACTTTAATATCAGCAATATTTTTCCCATTATATATTGAAACAAAAAGTACAGAATATGTTATACTAGCATCAATATCCATGTCAATGCTCCTCTATGGCCTTTTAAATCCCATAGTTCAGAGACAGAACAGAAAAATAAACATAGATGGATCAATACCTTTTTTTATCACGGCTTTTGCAACTCTGGCAGTAAGCGGAGCGGACAGGGTAGAAATTCTTAAAATTCTTGCACGGAAAGAAAAGTTGGGATATATAAATGAAGAACTGAAAAAAATAGTTAATCTTACCCAGAATTGGAAGATGAGTCTTGGAGAGATATCTAATTTCTTGGCCGAAAGGACACCAAGTGATCTCTTCGCAGATTTTCTCTCAAGGTTAGGGCAGGCCACAGACAGCGGTCAAAATTTTGAAGAATTTCTAAAGACGGAAACGAGTACAGTTATGGCAAACTATGAAAATAACTATGTTTCAGCTTTGTATTCTTTCGATCTCTTCAAGGACATATACATTTCAATGCTCCTCGCCTTCGCATTTATGATAGCGTTCATCATGATAATGCCCATTCTGATCCCAGTAAATATGGATGTGATGATGATCCTTGCAATTCTCGCCATGGTAATGGGAGAAAGTATGATTGTAGTAGGAATAAAAACAGTGCTTCCATATGATCCAATATGGCAAAAGACCGGCATAAGAACGAATACTGAAATTGTCCTGAAGATATGGTTTGTAGGATTCGGATTAATGACATTGGGACTTCTTGCAGTGTTTTTCCTGACCCCATTTTTCTCCTCCATTCCTTTTTACATCCTATTTGCGGTTGCAATTACCCCCCTTGCAATACCAAGCATAATCGGTTCGAATTCGGAAAAGGAAATTATGAAAAAAGAGGATATGTTCGGCAGTTTTATAAGGGCCCTTTCCGGATCTGCATCTTCCAGAGGAAATATCATAATAGAAGCGCTTGGTGAAATACAGCTTCACGATTTTGGTAAGTTGACCGCAAACATACGAGATTTATACAAAAGACTGGTCTATAGAATAAACACACTCATTGCATGGAAAGATTTCAGCGCAGATACAGAATCAAGACTTGTAGAGGTATTTTCTGAATCATTTTCTGAAAGTGTTGAACTTGGATCAGATGCACAAAAATGCGGAGATATAGTTGCGGATAATTTCGATCGTGTGACAAGAATGAGAAAAAGAAGACATTCCAGTATCAGCAGTTTTATTGGTGTTATGTACGGTATTTCTGCAGGTCTTGCCTTTGCTCTCTCCATATCTTATGCCATCCTTGGTTTTATAGGAGGAATCTTCAGTACATTTCCAACCAGTTTTATCAATGATCTCGGAATTTTCGTTGCTCAGCCTGCAAATACAATGTTTACGGTGGAATTGTTTATAGTTATTATTTTGTTTATGCACGCTTTCGTGGCTGGCACTGCTTTGAAGGTCGGCGATGGTGGCAAATTGATTCACGGACTTCACCACTTCGTCGCAATGGTGTGGCTCATATCGATCACCATGATAGGAACGAATATTGTTGTATCCCATTTACTAATATGAGGTATTCGTTGTATCTATTATTATTTCATTCACACTAATTAAATTCAAATCCAAAACGTGTCTTAGCTAATTTCCATAAATGAGTTTGTGAGAATGCATAAAGATGTGCAAAGTAATATATATCTTTAATATTGTAGTAATTCGATGGCAGATGAACCAGCAGATGCAATTTCAGATAAAAGAGTGTTATCTGCACTGGATAGTGTGATTAAATCCAATAATTCACTTGAAAAGGGAGAGAAGTTAAAAACTTTTTTAAAACTTTTAAATGAACAGGATATTCCCAAGATTTTTCAGGGCAATGAAAAGGCCAGAGAAAGACTATCAATACTTGCTGATTCTCTAGTTGCAAATTATCCAGAACTTGCACTCCCAGAAGTAATGGAAGCGCTTATGCACGCTGACATGCGAAGAGAAAACCTAGTTCTAGATTATATGAAGTCTATTGTAATGACTAACAATCGCGAACTGGCTGCACAGTTCCTAAAGGGTGAAACGGTTATTCCAAATCTCCCAACTTCTTCTGATCTCATGAAAAAAATGGCATTTTTGACTGATGATTATGAACATGCAGCAATAATATTTTCAATGAACGGAAGGTTTGATAGAGAGCTTTTTTCTGAATATGTATCTGGAAGACAGACAGAAGTGATTAATTCAATAATAATAAAAAATTTCAAAGAAAAGCAAAAATTAATGGAACTTGCGGAGTTTTTAAAGCTTTTAAGAATAGCTACTAATAACCAAGTTTACACTATTGAACTTGCTTCCACACTAAGGAAACTTGGAGATATTAATGCTATGAAGGATGTTCTAAGCACCATTGATATAAGAAAAATAGATGATAGTGCACAGAAAAATTCTCTTGCTGAATTATACGATCAGGCCGGGGAAAGTGAACAGGCCTTGATTCTTTCAAACGAACTCCTAAACTCAGGTTTTGAAACCCCAGGAATTATATTAGTAAAGGCAAAGTCGCTTCTTTCACTGGACAGACCAGAAGAATGCCTCTATTTTCTGCAGCAAAAAGAAGCCGTGAGCAAAAAAAGCGAGGATTTGCTTCTTCTCCTGTGTGTGGCAGGAGAGCGAATTAATAATTATAGAGTGCCTTTAGATATTTTAACAAATGCACAGGATACTATTCAGGGAAATCAGATTCTTTGGAAATATTTCATCACGTTCTTAGCAAGGGATTCAAAATTCGATCTGGCAAACAAAAAGCTTACTGAAATGGAGAACCTGTTTCAGAATTCAAGGGAGGTCCTAGAAGCTCGGCTGTTTATACAATCAACCCTGAATAGAGGATCTGATGCCATAAATACTGCACAAAGAATATTTGAAAATGATCCTGGCGATGATAAATCTGCAAGACTGCTTTTAAATGCATTTTATTTAAACAAGAATTATAAGCAATTTATAGAGTTCTATGAAAAAACCATTAATGAAACCATCATTTCGCAATTTAGACCCATGGCAGCATCTGCAAATCTGTTTGTAAATGGAGTTGATGCCATGGTGCAATATGTTAAGAAATATTCTGTGAATATTTCAGATGGACATGTTGCAGATGCTCTAATAGAAACCATAAGAACAGAAGAGCAGATCAAGCAGCTTCAACCGTTAAGGGAATTTGTCTCTGACTCCGAAATTGAAATAATTAATTCAATAGTATCTTGGGCAAAGGGGATCCCTATGAACTCTGACAAATTAAGAAATATAGTCTATAATTCTTGCTCAGAAAAACTGGGTACAATAATCAGCCTTCCATCAATTATGGCAGATCCAGATTCAAACATTGACCAGAATGTATATAAATGTGCAAGAAACCTTATTGATCCAATCAGAGAAACCATCAAAGAAATTAAAAAGGGAGGTGTTCTTAAAAATATAGAAGATTATCCATATCTTAACTACCCCAATACTCAAATCCTTATTTCCATGAAAAAATTTAAGGAAGCCTCAGAAACATTAGTAAAATCTACTAATCCAAGAAATCCTGATCCATACTACTATTATCTGGAAGGAGTTATTTCCGGAAATCAGGGTAACACCAGTAATGCCTCAAAAAGCTTGGAAAAAGCTCTTTCCCTATTAGATTCTGCGACGTTTAGGTGTTACTTGCTTAAGGAATATATAAACGCAGGAGACGATAAACATGTTATTGCAGAGACTGAGAAGATAATAAAAATGGGTGGCTTTGATGTACTTCCATTTTCCCATATATATGAATTTTCAAGGAAGATGTCTGCTGAAGTGTGCAGCAATATAATTGATCTGTTTGATTACTCAGGAAAGGACAACATCTTCACAATGAGAATTAGAAGGGATCATTACATTGAAATCATGGATGATCCTAAAGCCATAGAACTTTCAAAAAATATAATTTCAATGCAGGAGAGAAATGCACGGGACGTGATGACATACCTAGCTGTCTTAAAGAGATCCGGAAAAGGATCAATGATCGAGGAAGTCATTGAAATCCTCTCAGGAACAGATTTGAATGGAGAAATTCACGCAAGTTTTGGGGATTATTATCAATCAAAGGGAGAATTTGAAAACGCAATATACCATTACAATAAGGCTGATGCAGAGGGATTTGACCCGGACAAGATGCCAGGTTACGCTGACTGCCTCATAGAACTAGGAAAGTATAGCGATGCTTCTAGAATAATTTCTCGGATGAAAGACAAAGGGATTCTAGAAGTGAAGTTGTATGTAAGATCTGGAGAAATAGAAAGAATCATTAACATGCTGAGGAATAAGAAAGCTAAGGGACCGTCTGATGACGAAGTTTATTCTTTTATTACCTTAACTCTTTGGAAAAATTCTGAGGTCCGGAATAGCCTTATTTCTCTCTATGAAAGAGATGGTAATCCTGTTCTTGGTAGGTTGATTGCACGGAAACTACTGGATTCCAGAGACTCAGAAAAAGCAATTCAGATTATGAAGAACATTCTGAAAAATGCTCCAAATGACATAGAAAATGCAATCATGCTATGTGAAACTTTGGCTAAACTTGCGAGAGAAGAAGAAGCAAATGCTATACTGAAAAGGCTCCTTAAGGAAAATTTCAAGGCTGAGGATTTGAAACAGCTATTCACCGTCTTCGCTGAGATAAATTTCAATGCCAGAATGTTTGATGTTGTTATGAAGGGTTTTGATGACTATCCCATGCTAATAAACAAGGATTCAATAAATTACATCGTTCGATCTATGATAGAACTCGAATTTTATGATCGGGCTGAGAAATTAATATCCAAACTTCATAATAAACTGATTCCTCAGGATCGCTTTGACGAATATGAGGAACTACTAAGGAAAAAGGAAGAGTTTGCAGAAGTTCTTTATTTTGCAGTGAGGATAATGAAGCTTGAATTCAAGGCCGGAAGAAAGTTAGATCAAAGAGAAGCCATAATAAAGGCTGAAATACCAGTGGAAATTGCCAATGAAGTTTTTCAGTTTTTCAAGGAAATGGATGAGGATGTTAAATTGCCTGCAGAAGCATACGATGCTCTTGGAAAGGAAACGCTAAAACTGATTAGAAAGAAGACACACGTAAGAAGTATCAACGAGGTCACAATATCAGTTCTTTTCAATATGATGCAAAGGAAAGACCCCTTAGTCGCCAAGAACCTTTATATTTACATAAGAAGAATGCTTAAGGAAAAAAGGATGGCAAAAATTGATGATGAGGATTTAAACAGAATGTTGAGGATAGCTATGAAGGAAAATTTAATGCCAGATCCTTTAAATATAATAGCAAGGTTTGACATAGGTCTCAATAGATCCTTGGATCTCCTTGCACTTATGGATTATGTGTCAAAAATGAATCCATGGAGATAATTATGTTCAGAGACGCAATTTTTAGTAAAAATGAGTTTGTCGACATTATAACTGCAGTAATAGTCTTAGGAAGTGCGTTTACCATAGCCCTGACGGCAGATTTTAACGTTGCAGTGAATAGTTACTTTACTCTTTATTATTTAGTTCCAATTGGTTTTCTTGGTGCAATAACTGCATTTCTTATGCACGAATTGGCCCATAGACAGGTGGCCATAAGATATGGGGGTGCTGCGCATTTCAGGCTTTGGCCACTGGGATTACTTCTTTCCCTTATTACCAGCCCTTTCGGTTTCCTCTTTGCAGCTCCAGGAGCCGTTCAGATATATGCAATAGACAAACCTCAGCATATTGGTATTGTTGCTTTGGCAGGCCCTGCTACTAACCTCATCCTTGGGATATTATTCATGGCGTCATCCTCTGTTCTTACAGGCTACGCCCATGGTATAACCCTTTACGTTGGTGAGATAAATGCAATAATGTGCCTGTTCAACTTAATTCCAATTCCTCCTCTTGATGGATACAAGGTTCTTAAATGGGATTTTAGACCATACATAATTATAATTTCACTTGCAATATTAACTGAAATATACGTTGTAAGAGGATTAATTTAATCAAAATAAAAATTTTTTTTTATTGAGTATCAGGACAACAGTGTAATGAATGCCGCTTTTGCACTGTGCAATCTATTTTCAGCTTCCTGGAATATAACACTGTTGATGCTATCTGCAACCTCATCTGTGACTTCCAATCCCCTATGTGCAGGAAGGCAATGCATAAAGATGTAATCTTTTTTTGCCTCTGAAACAAGGTCCGCATTTACCTGAAAAGGTTTAAAGGCCTTCTCCTTAATTTCTTTTTGCTTCTCTTCACCCATGGAAATCCAAACGTCTGTATATACAACATCTGCATCTGCAACTGCTTCCTTAGGATTCGTTGTAGTTGTTATCTTAGCTCCTGTTGATTTTGCAATCTCCCTTGCTTTTGCAATGAACTTTTCATTGGGTTTGTATTGTTCAGGGGTACCTACGGACATGTCCATTCCTAAAAGGGCGCAACCAAGAACGAGTGAATTTACCATGTTGTTTCCATCGCCTACATATGAAAATTTGAGATTACTGGTTCTGCCTTTCTTCTCTGCAATGGTCATATAGTCCGCCAGCACTTGAAGGGGATGTTCCACATCGTCCAGTGCATTTATAACCGGAATGGAGGAGTTTTTTGCAAGTTTCAACACGTTTTCATGGCTGAAAGCCCTGTAGGTAATTGCATCAAGGAATCCTGAGAGAACGTGAGCTGTATCTTCCACAGTTTCTCCTCGTCCCATCTGCATATCATTTGGATTGAGGTAAATTCCATGTCCTCCTAGTTGTGTGATTGCAGTTTCGAGAGAGATTCTTGTCCTTGTGCTTGGTTTTTCAAAGATCATTCCAACAGTTCTACCATCAAGTTCTGATCTCTTTGAGTAGCGATCCCTCTTGAGTCTTAGGGCAAGCGAAATAACATCTTCAATATCCTTTTCCATATCTAGAATTGATACGAGATCTCTCTTCATAGTCATCACTCCAAAAGTGATGGGATATCAACTGGATATTCAGCTACTTTTACGCCAGCTTCCCCAAATGCCTTTATTTTTGATTCAGCCGTTCCAACACCCTTTTCGATGATTGCCCCTGCGTGACCCATCCTTTTTCCCTGTGGGGCGCTTCTTCCGGTTATATATGCAACAACTTTCTTGGAAATGTTTTCCTTGATGTATCTGGCAGCAATCTCTTCATTGCTTCCTCCGATTTCTCCAACCAGAACTATTTCCTCTGTTTCATCATCCTTTTCGAATTCCTTGAGGACATCTATGTAATTCATTCCCACGACAGGATCTCCGCCCAGTCCAATAACTGTACTTTCTCCCATTCCTGCCTCGGTTATGGCATTGACAATTTCATAGGTAAGGGTTCCGCTTCTTGAAGCCACTGCTATTTTTCCCTTTTTGAAAATCTTATTTGGCATAATACCTATTTTACACTTACCTACTGCGGTGATGCCTGGGCCGTTTGGTCCAAGAACTATTGAACCCATCCTTCTTGCATTGTGCACTATTTCCATGGAATCGTGGAAAGGCACATGTTCTGTCAGTATGTATATGATTTTAATGCCAGAATATATGGCTTCCATGGCTGCATCCTTAACGTAAGGCGCCGCAACACTTATCATGGTTGCATCTGGTTTTAGATGGATTGTCTCGCTTACATTGTCAAAAATTGGAATTTTATCCATGAATTTAGTTCCACCCTTTCCAGGAGATGTTCCTGCCACTATTTTTGTGCCGAACTTTAGCATTTCACCGGCATGGAATGAGCCTTGGTGACCTGTGATACCCTGAACTATTACCTTTGTGTTTTCATCTACAAATGAACTCATTTTAATTACCTCCTGCAATTTTTACAACTCTCTCAATCGCACTCATCATCCCCGGGAATGCTTCTATTCCTGCATCTGAAAGAATCTTTCTTCCCTCATCTTCCTTTACTCCGCTAAGTCTTACAACGATTTGCTGTGCAATTTTATACCTTCTCTTTGCCTCAACTATTCCAGTTGCAACTGTGTCGCATTTTGTGACTCCTCCGAAAATGTTTACCAGAATTGCCTTTGGATTTGCTTTGAGCACAAACTCAAATGCCTTTGCAACAATTTCAACATTGTCGGTTCCACCCAGATCAAGGAAATTTCTTGGATATCCCTTGTGAAGTGTAAGTGCATCCAGTGTGGCCATTGTTAAACCTGCTCCGTTGGCTATGACTCCTATGTTTCCATTCAGTTCGATGAATGAATAACCAGCTGCGTTAGCTTCAAGCTCTAGCGGGGTTTTTTCAGGATCAACAACATTGAATTCCTTGTGTCTGAAAATCGAATCGCTGTCAATTATAACCTTTGCATCTGCAGCTATTACCTTACCATCCCCTGTAATTACAAGTGGATTAATCTCAACCAACTCACAGTCTTTTTCTTCGAATATTTGATATAGTTTTCTTAGAATTCCCGCAAACTGTTTCCCTACTTCCGGACTTAATCCCATAAATTTAATTGCTTCTCTTGACATAAAATCAGAATATCCAAGTATTGGATCAACTGTCTTTATGAAGATATTCTCTCTTGGCAGGGTTTCTATTTCAACTCCTCCCTGAGAGGTCGCCATAATAATAGGACTTCTTGATGTTCTGTCAAGTGTTACGCTAACATAGAGCTCTTTCTTAATATCGATCATTTCCTCTATGAGCACTTTGGATACAGTATAGTCCCTTATCTTTGATCCCAGTAGTTCCGAAACCCCCTTTTTCAGGTCTGCTTCAGTTTTGGCGAATTTAATACCGCCCGACTTTCCTCTTCCGCCCAGCAAAATCTGGGATTTTATAACAACTGGCTTTGTAAAAGCCTTCACATCACTTAAGTTTTCAACAACATAGCCTTCGGGCACCGGTACTCCATATTCTCTGAAAATGGATTTCCCCATATATTCATAGAGATTCAAATAATCACCGGAGGGAAATCATTTCAACATAAATAAGATTAATTGGAAAAAAAATAGGGAGAAGAATATTTTAGACTAAATTTGTGTTGCTTTTTCAGTATGGTGGCATTCCGCCCATACCGCCCATGCCTCCCATACCGCCCATGCCGCCTCCCTGGCCGCCTGGACCGCTCTTCTTGGAGGCGATTACATCGTCAATTCTCAGGATCATGGTAGCAACTTCAACAGCGCTTTCAAGAGCATTTCTCTTTACTCTCAGAGGGTCATAGACTCCTTTTGCCTTCATATCTCCAATCTTGTTTGTGGTGAAATCTATCCCGAAATCTATCTTGCCGTGTTCGTGTTCTGCCTTTAGGTTTATGAGTGTGTTTATTGGATCCATACCAGCATTTTCTGCAAGTGTTCTTGGGATTACTTCGAGAGCTTTTGCAAATGCTTCTATGGCCAACTGCTCTCTGCCCCCTACTGACGCAGCATAGTTTCTCGTCCTCAGGACAAGTTCAGCTTCTATTGCGCCTCCTCCTGGTAAGGTTCTCCCATCTTCCTTGGTAATGGCAACTACGCGAATTGCATCATTCAATGATCTTTCAATTTCAGAAACCACATGTTCAGTTCCACCTCTGATAAGTATGCTAACTGCCTTGGGGTTTGCGCATCCAGTAATGAATGTCATCCTGTCATCGCTGATCTTTTTCTCCTCGACTTTTTCGGCTTTGCCAAGCATTGATTCTGTCAGATCATCGAGGTTAGTAACTATCTTTGCACCTGTAGCTTTAGCTAATTTTTCCATATCGCTCTTCTTTACTCTTCTTACTGCATAAATTCCATCTTTTGCAAGATAGTGCTGAGCGAGATCGTCTATCCCTTTCTGACATAGGACTACTGTGGCCTTGCTGGCCTTTATCTTTTCCACCATGTGCTTGAATGTATCAGATTCCTGATTCAGGAAGTCCTGTATTCTTGATGGATCCGTTATCTGAACCTTTGCCTCTATTTCTGTCTTTTTTATTTCAAGAGCGCAATCTATGAGGGCTATTTTTGCATCTTTTACAATCGAAGGCATTTTTGAGTGAACTTTTTCCTTGTCTATAACGAGTCCGCTTATGAATTGTGTATCGTTTACACTTCCGCCTGACTTTTTATCAACCTTTATGTTAGCTGTATCTACTTTTATCTTTCCACCTTTTTCCTCAGAAACAGCATTAACTGCCTTTACAACTAGATCACTCAATATATCTGATTTTAAACCTATGTTCTTTCCAGAAAGTGCAGTTTCTGAAATCTGCTTTAATATCTTATCATCAAGAGATTTTGTTGCTATGGCTTCAAGATTCTTTTTAACCTCATTCACAGCCAATCTGTAACCATTTGCAATAACAGTTGGGTGAACCCCCTGACTAAGGAGCTCTTCAGCCTGTTTAAGAAATTCACCAGCAAGTATAACTGCCGTTGTTGTTCCATCTCCAACAGCTGAATCCTGTGCTCTGGCAACCTCTACAATCATCTTAGCAGTTGGGTGATCCACATCCATTTCCTTGAGAATTGTCGCGCCATCGTTTGATATGATTATATCCCCAATTGAATCAACCAGCATCTTGTCCATTCCCTTAGGACCTAATGTAGTTCTAACTGCATCGGCAATTGCCTTTGCGGCTTCTATGTTTGCTTTCTGAGCATTCTTTCCCTGTTCCCTGTTTGTCCCTTCTTTTAGCACGAATATTGGCATATTTCCTGTTAACATTATTTGTACACCTCTATTGGTGGATAAATTTGTTCTTCAATATAAACTTTTTTGATATGATTTTCAGATTAACAGCCAATACTCCCTTACATTTATGCAATTTTGATTGTAAAGAGTTTGACTCCATAATAAATGTACTTTAGCCAATCCTCATATGGTTTTTTTTCAATTAAATTCAAGTTCTTTTTTGAAATACAATATCAGTCAAATCCCAAGTGCTTCATTTTTTGCTGTTTTCTATACTCCTGGGAATATCTTCCTAATGGGTAATCTCCCCTATCGCAGAACTTAATAAGCCTAGATAAGTTAGGATGGATCCTATCAATTTCTTCATAAAGTTTTATGGAAAAATTTCTCAGATCATAGTGCGCCTGTGGAGTGCTCCTCAATTCTATGAAATATGCGAATTCTCTAAAATTACCGTGTATTAGAACTGGATGCTTGTATGCAAATGGAATCGTATATTGAGCTATGATTTTGTTTCTTGATAAGCTAATGCTTTTGAAAATATTCTTTGCTTCCTCCATGAGAGAGAGAAATTCTGTTCTCATAGCTTCCTCCGAAGAAATTACAGATGGAATATCATATCCAAAGTCAGGAGTAAGATGCTTCCTTAATATGGTGAACATTCTGTGCCGTTGAAGGTCTCTGAAAGCGCCAAAATTAAGATTCGCTTCTACAGTATATCTAATCGATTCAAATGACCTTGGAAGCTTGTCCCTTCTATTTTTTCTGGCATCGATTATCTTCTGAATGACTTCTTCTTTTTCTTTGACGTTTAGATTTTTCACATACTGCTCTATTTCAAGATATGAAGAATCATTTGAATAAAAGAAGTTTGTAAGAATTTTATCAATGGCCTCTTTTTCATTTAAATCTGATTTTATTGCCATCCCGCATTGACCTGTGGGTAACTGCATTTGAACTTTTGAAATCTCAGAAAGTTTGATCCTGTAATTCGTCTGCTCCATTCCATGTTTAGAGATGGCAGACTGAATTATTTCCTGATATTCCGGTTCAAGTTCTTCATAAAGTCCCTTCGATATTGCTTTAGCCTCATCATTCCCTGACGCATTCAGTTTTTGAATAAGATTGATAAATGCTCTTGTATTGCCAGATATGCCAATATTAGTTAGTGTTGATGCAGGAAGTACATAGCGCAAATCATCAAGTGCCCTTGCCCTAATTGCTGAATCATACGATTTCTTTAAAATTTCCCGATCTGAAGTTGATGTTGCGTAGGATTCCTCTGGATATTTCTCTCGAAGCAATTTTAGAAGATTATCATAATTTTTTTCATAGAACAGAAAAAGCCTGTTGCAATAATCATCATAATCTGATCCTGTTTTCCCATTAAGACCAATAGATTCTGAATTCATGAAGAGAAATTTCCCTTTGTGCTTTTTGTCATAGCGAACATATCTTGACGATTTCTCGAGGTAAGATAGGCCAATCCTGGATTCTTCAATCAACTTAGCTGATATATTTGATATGTTTTGAATGGATAGTTGAACATTTACAAGCTCGGCAACAGATTCGTCTCCATATTCCAGGAAAACTCTCCTGTAAAAATCCTTGCCTCTTGACTCATTGTTCTCAAATTCCTTTGAATATAGTTCCCGGATATCCAATGATGATGTTCTGCTATACCTTGATAAAAGTGCCCCTCTGTCTAGCTGGCTTTCAAGATTTATAAGGAATATATTTTTATCAAAATTAGAAAAAGGTTTTTTTGGCATTATTAAAACTTTTATGCTTTAGGGACGAAGTATACATCAGTTGGGTTCAGCTTCAGGTTTCTTCTGAATTTTGCCCTTATTGGCATGCCTATGTATAGATCCTCTGTGTCCACACCTATTATTCTGCTCATAAACAGGGAATCTACACCTTCGAATTCTACCAGCACCAGATGGAATGGCGTTTCGTTAAGGAATGCTTCCCCGCCAAAATAGCAGGTGGTGTATGCATGTATCTTTCCCTCGTTTGGAAGCTTATACCATTCTGTTTCTGATCCGCATTCCATGCAGTGTCCTCTAGGGGTGGCATAGATGTAACCGCATTTCTTGCATTTGCTGCCTAATATTTCCTTTCTTCCAAGAGCTTTAAAGAACTCTGAATCCTGAGCATAGCTGTGTACGTAGTCAATTTCATAATGAGATTTGACTATGAGTGGATCGAAATTGTAAACCACTGTACCATCCTGTGTTTCTTCCAGTTTAGCCTTTGGGTTTATTGTCATTTTACCGCCTCCATGACTGTTGCCGTAACATACGTTCCGGTTCCAGCGTGACTGTGAATCAAGCCACGCTTTGCGTTGTTTATCTGCAAGGTCTCATCCTTGAAATGCTTTTTTATGGTTCTTTGAAGTTGCCAGAACATGAATACCGCTTGCATTATACCTGTTGCACCAACAGGATGCCCGCATGCCAGTAAACCTCCTGAAGGGTTTACAGCAACTTTCCCCTTAAGATCAGCTTTGCCTTCCTCTACAAAATGTCCTCCTTCTCCATATTTACATAAACCAAGGTCTTCATAAGTCTGAATCTCAGATGATGTATATGCGTCATGGAGCTCAACAATATCCAATTCTTCCAGAGGATCGGTTATACCTGCTGACAAATAAGCTTCCTTTGCCGCAGACCTTCCTGCTCTGAATGAATGTATTCCCGGGTATTTGAGATTCTTATAATCAGATTCTGATTCATTTGGAAGAAGGATTACCTTTCCATGGGGTCTGTCTGCCAGTCTCATTGTATCGGTTCCTGTTCCGATACCCTTAATAAGAACGGGATTGTCGCAGAGTTCAAACGCTTTCTCTTCATTTGCCAGAACTGCAACAGCTGCTCCATCTGACATTGCACAAACGTCAAGTCTGGTTAATGGATACGAAACCATTGGTGAGTTTCTCACATCTTCCACTGTTATCTTCATCGGGCTTTGCGCATATGGATTGTGCAGAGCGTTTCCGTGATTCTTAACTGATACCTTTGCCAGCTGTTCAACAGTTGTTCCGAATTCGTGCATATGCCTTGTGGCCATCATTGCATAATATCCAGTATAGAATCCGCCAATTGGATAATCGAAATTGGTATCACTTGCAAGGGCAATGAATTCATTTCCCTTCCATGTATTAACGTGAGACATTGTTTCAAATCCGTAAACAACACAAGTATTCATTCTTCCTGATGCAACTTCCTCTACTCCTGCTTGGAAAGAAAGACCGCCTGTTGCTCCACCACCTTCGACTCTCTTGCTTGGCTTTGGTGTGAGACCCAAATAGTCCTGGGCCATAATGCCCGACATTAACTGTCTTTGAAAATGGTCAGAAAAATATGAAGCTACGGAGCCGTCGATATCTTTCAATGTCATCCCAACATCATTCAAGGCATAATCAAATGCTTTCTTGGTTCGCAATCTAAAGTCCGCTTCCGGGGATGCTTTGGTAAATTTGGTTACACCTCCAGAAATCATATATACGTCCTGTCCTTTGTTTTTCATACATAATCCCTATCCATTCACTATTATTAATTTTCCTTTTTTTTATATAGGGAATTTCGATAAAGCTATGCACTTCTTTAATAAAGTAATTAAGAAGCGGTTCTAAGTGTTGCCTCTACTGAGGGCGTATAATTCCAAAATTCCATCGGAAATACTTAATATCCCTGCAAACAACAGAAGAATCAACGCTATTGTCGCTGCATTCACAGAACTTATAGATATGAAACTCCATTGAACAGGTTGAAATACATTATATGAAATCATAAGCAATGAAGTTATTAAAAAAAGGACAATTTCAAAGAATCCACTGAACAACCGCAAAGAAATTCTTTCCATTGAAATCAGGTCATGGATAAGATAGCTAAAAACAATGACGATAATTGCAAAGAGTACAACGATGGGATCGATAAAATAAGTCATTATGGCAAAGAAGAGGGTTAATCCTGATACCATTAATGGAAATATAACCCCATTCTTTCTACCTAGCTGAGTTCTATAATTAAACCCAGAGAAAACTATTAACCCCAAACTAATCAACACCATGAAATCAGTGATGCTCAGCAGAAAGTTTTCACCTGCACTTACCAATACTATTATGAATAACAGAGTGAAAACCCATGAAACCCTTGACACAGAATATGGAAATATCTTATCTTCACCCAGTGCTTTTAAGTGTCTTGATGCAGCCAGAAATGCCGGTGTAAAAGTTGTTATAGTTGCAATCAGGAATGCTACGATGAGGAAAAATAAACCAAGATCACCCTGGAGCTTTTCAGCAATATAAAAAGCCGGAATAGTAGCTGTTTCAATGGCCCCGGTTGCAATTCCAGAAAGCATCACGGATGCAGAATACAGAATGTTAATGGAAGAGGATATAAGAACGGTCAAGAACATTGAGACCTTTAAAATTGTTACCTTTTTGACCTTTATTTTTTTCTTTATGAATATGAGTTTCATGGTTATTTCTTCCTTAACTTCCCGCTGAAATGCCATGATTTCCTGAAAACCAAAAAATAAAATGTATAGGTATCCGGTATTGATAAATAGATCAAAAATCCAGTTTGATCCAAATGAGACTTTGTAAAATCTTGCAAAATTTAGATGTGGGCCAAATATGAGTAATGATTCTCCTATCAAAATTGAAGCCATTATTATTACAAGAATAAGCTGAACTCTACCGATGGCTATAAGAAACTTTTCTTCATAAAATGCATTAATGATGAACCATATAATTATCATTGTCAGGATTGAATAAACGATCAATGGCTCACCATAACCTGACAGAAAACCTGATGAGATCGTATTTGGCAGGATTACATATAGAAAATCGTAGAATATTATGATGCAGTATGCCGATAAAGACGAATTGGCAACCCACATAGAAGTTCTGGATACAAAATACTTTAAAGAATCACGCCCATAGGCTTCCCTTATAAATGTTGGCCCTCCCACTATATCCTTACCGTTTCTTGCATGAAATGCGTAAACGTCTGAGTATACTTTGGCCATTCCAAATGATATAAGGGCAGCCAATAATAGTGATATAACAGATATAAAGCCGTATTGGACTGCGTTTTCAGGTATGAGAAGAAAAAGTGGAGAACCCAACGTAGATCCAACTCCAAGACCAATCATTATCCAAATTCCATAGGACGGATTTCCTTTGCTTCTAATAGATGGTTTAACAAATCTGACTCTAT
Source organism: Thermoplasmata archaeon (assembly GCA_021809755.1). Taxonomy (GTDB): domain Archaea; phylum Thermoplasmatota; class Thermoplasmata; order Thermoplasmatales; family Thermoplasmataceae. The sequence goes on along the minus strand of JAJZJZ010000001.1, from coordinate 14,651 downwards.
AGGTCGTGGGATAAGATAACACCAAAATAAGACCAAAGAAAACCAATGAGAGTATTAATGCAAAATATGCCACTGTTCCTATTTCTATATGAGATATGTTCGAAATTTTATTAAATGAACCAAGAAATAGTATTGCTCCTATCATTATGGATATTGCACCAAAAATAGTTGAAACTAAACGCAGTGAGATTAGAATCCTTGCCAGCCTTCTTCTTTGCATTTTTTTAATACCCCATACACTGTCATTTAACCAGTGTCAAAAGAGAATTTCTTGCCACTCTTATTGTATAGAATGCTGATACGAGAAGAAATACTGCTAGAAGGAACGAGATTATAACGGATATATATAAAATACCTGAAGATTGCCCATAGTAAGCTATTCCATTTGAATAATAAGAAAGAAATGCCTTCAAAGAAAAATTTGGGGAAAGTGATGGGTATAGAAATAATGCACCTGCAATAAACAAAACCGCAGCCATTATAAACTGACCTATGCCCGTTATGAGAAGTTCCTTAAATCTCTGATTTCTAGCCACGATTACCGAAGCAAAGAATTCCTTTATTTGCGGATCATCCTCCATTAGCATTTTAACAATTTTATATCTTGAAATTTCCTGATTCTGTTCCGAAAGCAGCATAACACCTTTTATCGTTAATTTAAGCTGATCCATTAATGGCTTTAAAGAGTCTTTTGATTCTTGATTTTCCACTGTTTTGGAAAAGAATGAACAATATTAGCTTTACCATTTAATTATTAGCACTTAATAGTAAATCTAAATAAGATTGTTCAAAAATTTTCAACAAGAATTAATAAATGATAATTCATTGTCTCTAAAGATGGAAATGCAGGATTCCTCCAATGTAAAGAATTTAAGGCAATTGAAGTCGTTCTTTACTTATATGATTGATGCAATAGGTAGTCAGAAGGAATCCTCACAACAGAGTGAAATCCTTGAAAAATTGAAAAATTCAATACCGGGGGAGTTGGCAGATATAGATTCTTTGACAAATTCAATTGCCAAAATATTTGAAACCTATAGAAACGAAAAGGGTATATCAAGTATATTAGATACAGAGACAACCATTGTAAATTTTGCTAAGGGAGCGATTGAAAATTACAAAAAGAGAGTGGTGGAGGAGAAGAACCAGAAGATAAATGAACTTACGGCAAATATAAATGCCTTAATACTAAACTCAAACAAGTCCATGCAGGCATATCTCTCAAGCGATCCCATAGACATACTCGATTACTCAATAGGAATAAAATGGTCAAATGGCGCTTATGAAGGGATTGCAAGATATTCCTGTCAGAACAATATAGAGTATGATTTTACCCTAAATACAAGGGATTCCGAACTTCTTAAGGAATCATTAAAATTCTCAATGCTGGAGAAGGGTCTTAAGATTCCAGTAAGATCTGCCTCAACTTGGATAGGAAAGGATCCTCAACTTGATTATGAGAAGCTTGATAAATACAGCATGGTTTCTTCAACAATTACAAAGGGAAACCTGTTTGTGGTATTTCAGGATCCGGAAAAATCATCTGCGTTCACATTTGTTATGTCAAGAGGAACAGACAATTCATTCTTATCAGTGGAATATAAGGATGAAAACGGAAGCATTGATATTACAGGTCAACCAGCAATGAATAACATGTTGGAGATCGAAAGAATTGAAGATCCCCTTGACAGAATCTACGGAACTTTATTAGAACTAGAACAGAACAAGCTCAAGTTGGCTCGGTTATCTGTGAATGGAAAGGACATTTTAACCACGTCTTCCTATCTGGAATTTGGTAAATTTATTTTTGATATAATGAAAGAAAATCTAAAGGATTTTATTGCAAATTTGCCTGAGAAAACAACTGAACCTACCGTTAATGGTGGTTTATCCAAAAGTTACATCAGAGAGAGACTTCGTGTTCTTGGGGAACTAGGCAATGAAATGCTTTTGGAGCTTGATTTAAAGAAAAATGGAAATTAAGAAATTTAGCTACCCTCAAAAATAAATCGATGTTTATATCTCAACGGTAATTTAGAATATTAGAGTTTCTGAGAACTACGAATTAAGACTTCTCTTAGATATGCTCTTTCGAATTGAGAAACATCAATGAGCGTAATATGCACCTTTTAAATGCAGATTTTTTTCTCGTCCTCCGTGGACAATTGAGAAAAAATTGAATCGTTCAATTCGCAAAAATCCTCTTTTTGGATTAAAAATGAAATCGTTTATCTATTTCTGCTTATGGAGTGAACTAATACAAAAAGCGAATATTTGAAGCTCTTTCTAGATCTCATATAAATATGAACTAAACTATTTAAAAAATAGAAGGATTGGAAAATCATCGAATTTTTCTTTGAAATTTAAAAATTTCAGTTCTTTCTATAGAAAAAGAATAATGATAGCTTTCCATTTAAATGTTAACATATATCACGGAATATATATATGGTTTAGTTCAGACCTTGATGAAAAGAATAAAAGAATATTTGAATAGAGAATCGATCCGCGGAAAGATGGGTTCGATCATGGAATCTACAAAAGCCAACAAGAAAAAAACCTTTGCTATCATTGCAGCGGTTGTAATGATTATATCGGGTTCAGCCTACATAATTAATTCCCTAAACCATAACAATAATTCAGTTTCCATCAATCTGGATGTTTCTCTTACAGGTTCAATACCAAATATGACTGCAGGAACGGATATTAAGGTAGGAGGAATGAATCCATTTGCCCTGAGCACAACTTCTCCTTCGTCCTATGAGAACAATTTCATGCTCACTCCATCAAATGCAACATTTCTAATCACTGCAGTCAACTCTTCATTATCCAATTTCAACACTCAATATCTGGCAAACAACGCAACCAGCAACTCATCACTTCTCTCAATCATAAATCAACAGCAGAGCTTTGTGCCGATTAACGACAGATCAATGGATATTGTGTTTGATCATTCACTGAACAATTCATGGGATTATTCAATTCCTTTTACCGATCTTTACAATAATCTGTCACAGGGATGGAGAGAAATGCACTTTGATGCAATTGCATCTCTTTCCATATATGGTCTATACAATTTTGTTTTTAATAACCATGTTTATGCATACTACTATTACAATGCAATAGACTATAACCCATATTCAAGAACGAATACATTGTCAATAGAACCAAAATTCAATCTGTCGAAACCCTTCATGGTCAAATCCCTTCAATCACCTGGAATAAGCAAAATCCATCCCGGAAGGATCATAGGTTCTGGAGGAGGTAGCAGTTGCAGATCATATTCAACTGTAAGGACAGTATATGCAAATACAATGACAGTACCATTTCCACTTGCAATCCTAAGTGGCAAGGTTTCAGATGGTAGCCCAATAGTAAGTTATGTCGACTCTTCAATTCTGCAAGCCCTGTCATATCAAGGAGTCTCAACAATACCATTTTCAGATCAATACACAACCAGTGACAACCCGACGTGGTATTCCAACAATTTAAACGGAAATGTTATGAGCGGCAGACCTTCCAAAACCCCAAGTAGATTAATTATGATCTTGGGTATTTACCCCAATTCTGGTCCAGCTATGGCTTTTATCCCCAATATAACGGAATCTGTAACCGTTACCGATTATGGTTATTATGTATGCGAAGGCTCTTACTACTATTACATCAGCGAGGGTAGCACAGTAAGCTTTAGCATAGTAAATCAAAATGATAATGAATTCAAAATAGAAGAAGGTTTACTTGATAGCTTCTGGAATAAGAGTGATAGTGTAAATTCAACTGATTGGAATACAAGCATGACTGAATTAACAAATAAACTATACTCCATTTCAAAACCTGTATTCACTCAGAAGGTAGGACCTTCTGATGTGGTTTCTAATTCACATCTCTATGGTTATTCCAATATGAAATCATCCTCCACATGGAGAATCAGTGCATATTATCTCTTAATCACTTTTGGGATGGGATCGGTGGCATTAGGTATAGGATCAACAATAGCAACTGACGGTTTAGATGCTCCTCTTGCATTTTTAGAAGTTATTGCTGATATGGCGTCTATAACAATTGGAGGTCTTGGGATGGAATATATACCTATTTATGCTTTAACATTTGGAATGTTTTTTACATCAGCTGTGTTTGGTGCAAATGGTCCAAGTGCTACTTTCACAGAATACGGTTCTTCTGCAGGTGAACAGCTTTACCTACCATCAGGTTCTTCTCCATTGGTCTACTCGCAGACTGGATTAATCAGTGTCAGTCAATAGTCAAAAACTATTAATCCTCAAAATTTTTAAAACTATCTTTTTTTAAAATAACAGGTTCATCACTATTGTTCATAATGGTATAGACGTGGCTATCCATGATGGAAGACACGAATTTTATTTAGTTTATTCTAACATTATCTATATTTATGTTCTGTGAATAATAGAATGAGATTATTTGGTGCTCTAAAACCGTGTCCAACTTTAAAAATTCTCAGATTTTTTGTTTGGATTATTTTAAGGTAACAAAGACAATATGTCACTTAGCACTCCTAAGGAAGTTTCCACCGGGCCGTCATAATCTTCTGCCACGAATATACTGGATCTTAACTTGGGGTTAATTTCGTATGCCATTGCCTTTTCCTTAAGACTGTAAAATTTATCGTCTGCTTCGATTTCTTCAATGCGAGATTCAGCCAATACCCCATTTGAAGTCCTTCTAACACTAGAAATAAGCATTTTTCTTCTATTTTCATGGAATTCTATACTTGATCCAATCCCTTCAAATTTCTGATCCTTTAACCGTAATTGTGTTCCAAAAAGAGAATTTGCCACAATAACTGTCTTTCTTGCACTGTCAAGCCCTGATACATCATCATAATAATCTGTTTCTGCAAACCCTTCCTTAATGGCGTTTTTTATTGCTTCTTCCTTTGATCCACCTTTTCTCATGCTTTCAAGAATGTAATTCGCAGTAAGATTTACTATACCTCTGAAGCTTAAGATTTCCATTCCCGGCAATGCCGATCTGACCATGTTGAATAATGGTAGCCCACCGCAAACTGTTGATTCATACAATATGCTCGCATTACCTTCCTTTGCGAAATGCATAATTTCCGGCCAGAAATTGGCTAATGGCGATTTGTTGGACGTTACTACGGATTTTCCTGCTTTCAAATATTCTTTATAAATGTTGAATTCCCTTGCACCATCCTTGCTGGCCGTACTCATATCTACAAAGATATCAACCTCATCCGGCCCAGGCAATTTCTTCAGAACTGTTCCTGCCGCTTCCAGTGCTTTGTTTTTCTTGCTTTCCAGAACAATTTCCGGGTTGATACCTTCTTCTTCAAATATAATACTCTTTGAGTCAGAAGCTCCTACAAGAAAGAACTCCTTTCCTAAAATCCCACTAAAATTATCCTTCCCTATTAGAGATAACAGGTTCCTTCCAACAGAACCAAGACCCATTAAGAAGATTTTCTTTTCACTCATCTTCAGGACCAATTCTTCCTATTGCAATAACAGCATCATCTTTGTTCAGAGAAATTAGCTTCACACCTGATGTCACTCTTGATAGGAGTTTAATCTTAGAAACGTTGATTCTGATGGTCATTTCATTTCTTGTCATGATTATGACGTCTTCTCCTTCCCTTACAGGCAGGGCAGCTGAAATTGGACCTGTTTTCTTGCTCTGTCTCATACACAATACTCCACCTGTTCCCCTTCTGTGAGACTGGAATTCCTTCGGGTTTGTACGTTTGCCAATTCCATTTGAACTAACAGTGAGCAGAGTATTTCCCTCGGGCAGAGAAAATGCGCTGATTATCCTGTCTTTTGGCTTTAGCCGCATTGCCTTAACACCCATGGAACCCCTGCCTGTGCTTCTCACTTCCTCAGAATTAAACATAGAGGCTTTCCCTGCGCTTGATACAACGACTAATGGCATATCTTTGTCAATTGCTTCTACGGCCACAACCTCGTCATCATCGTTAAGGGAGATAAGCCTCAAACCATTTGACCTGATATTCTTCAGCTGATCCTTTTTAAGTTTCTTGATTTTTCCGTTTCGTGTAGTTACTATGAGATATCCCTTTTCATCTTCGTAATCTCTCATAATGTGTTTGATAACCTCCCCTTCAGAAAGATTGAGAATTGCACTGAGAGAGACGCCTACCGACTTCCTGCTCTTAGTTTCTATTTCATATACATTTCTCTTTAGAACTCTCCCTGTATTTGTGAAAAATAGCACTGTATCATGTGAGGTACAATTCATTATATTTTTTGGAAAGTCTTCCGATCTAAATGATGTTATAATACCCTTGCCTCCTCTCTTCTGCGCACGGTATTCCTCCAGAGCGATTCTCTTCAGGAACCCTTTTTCCGTCAATATTAAAACACATTCTTCAAGAGGGATTACATCGGTTATTGATCGAACTTCAACGCCTCTAAATATGATGGTAGTTCTTCTCTTATCGCCATACTGCTTTTTAACGTAAGCAATTTCCTGTAGAACTATTTCCCTTCTCTTTGATTCGCTTGATATAATTTCCTCAAGCCTTACGATGTTAGTTCGTATTTCAGCGATTTCGGTCTTAATCTTCTCAATTTCAAGCGACGTCAATCTCTGAAGCCTCATATCAAGGATTGCGTTTGCCTGAATTTCCGATATTTCAAGGAATTCAACCAGCTTTTTTCTTGCCTCAGATGGGTCCCTTGATGCCCTGATTATCTCAATCGTCTTATCTAATTTACCCAGTGCTTTCTCAATACCTGAAAGCACATGGTCTCTTTCTTTTAACTTCTTCAGTTCGAATGTACTTCTCTTAAGAATTATGGAAAGTCTGTGTTCTATGAAATATCCAAGTATGCCCTTTATTCCCAATACCTTTGGAACATTATTAACCAGAACCAGGTTTATAATCCCCATTGATTGTTCCAGATCGGTGTGAGCGTAGAGCTGATTGAGGACCAATCCCTTTGTCTCGTCATCTCTGATCTTGATTACAATCCTCATGCCTTCTCTGCTGCTCTCATCCCTGATGTCAGTGATACCGGTGAGAATTTCGTCCTTGACCTGGTTGGCCATCTTCTCCAGAAACACAGATTTATTGACCCCGTAAGGTATGCTGGTAATGACTATCTTCTTCTTTTCCTCAAGGTTTACCTCACCCCTGGTAACTATTTTTCCCCTTCCAGTCTCATATGAAGCCATTGATTCTTCTGAGAAGAATACAATCCCCCCTCCTGGAAAATCAGGTCCCTTTATATGTTTCATTAAATCTTTTGTTTCTGCTTCCGGATTCTTTATTAATAGCGATATGGCATCACAAACTTCGGATAGATTGTGCGGAAGAATATTGGTCGCCATTCCCACTGCAATTCCTGAAGCGCCATTTATAATTAAATTCGGAATCATTGAAGGTAAAAAATCAGGCTCATTAAGTGAACCGTCAAAGTTTAACCTGAAGTTAACTGTGTCTTTATCCAGATCCATTAACATATCCTCTGAAATTTTGCCCAGTCTGGCCTCTGTATACCTCATAGCAGCTGGAGCGTCCCCGTCTATTGAACCAAAATTCCCCTGACCATCAATGAGAGGATATCTTAAGGTGAAGTCCTGAGCCATTCTTGCAAGAGCTTCGTATATGGCGGAATCACCATGAGGATGATATTTTCCCATGGTATCACCTACTATTCTTGCCGACTTTCTATAGGGTTTATCGTGGGTGAACCCCATTTCACTCATTGAAAATAAGAGCCTTCTCTGAACTGGCTTCAACCCATCCCTGACATCGGGCAAAGCCCTGCTTACTATTACGCTCATAGCGTATTCAAGATATGACTTTTTAATCTCTTCTTCTATGCTTTTCTTTTCCAAATAATCATCCTCATGTATCTATTTCTGTGACATATGTTGCATTTTCTTCTATGAATTTTCTTCTCGGCTCAACCTTCTCGCCCATCAGGATGGAGAACATGTGATCTGCCGCTGATGCATTGTCCTCGGTTACCTGAACCAGTTTTCTGCTTTCTGGACACATGGCGGTTTCCCAGAGCTGAGACGGGTTCATCTCTCCCAATCCTTTGAATCTCTGAATAACTGCGTTTTTGCCAAATTCCGCCGATAACTTTTCAAGTTCGTTATCTGTATATACATATGCTATTTTGTCTCCCTTCTGAATACGGTACAATGGTGTTTCTGCGAAGTAAATTTTACCTGCCGTTATGAGTTCCTTTGCAAATCTATAGAAAAATGTCAGAAGTAGTGTTCTTATATGTGCTCCGTCAACATCAGCATCAGTCATTATGATGATCTTTCCGTATCGTAGTTTCTTTATATCAAGATCTTCCTTAACATTGGTTCCCATGGCAGTTATTAGATCCCTTATAACCTGGTTGCTAAGAGCTTTGAAATCGTTTGCTTTCTCTACGTTTAGAATCTTACCTCTCAAAGGAAGAACCGCCTGAAAGTCCCTGTTTCTGGCCTGCTTCGCTGAGCCGCCAGCAGAATCTCCTTCCACCAGATATATTTCAGTTTTTTCCGGATCGTTGGATGAGCAGTCAGAAAGCTTTCCTGGTAGACCTCCTCCTTCTAGGGCGCTTTTCCTTCTCACCAGTTCTCTTGCCTTTCGTGAGGCTTCCCTTGCCTCTGCGGCTGCCAGAACTCTCTTAATTATAATTTCCGCAATATTCGGGTATCCCTCCATATACTGCTTCATATGATTCTCCACAACAGATTGAACTGTTCCCCTCATTTCACTGTTGCCGAGTTTGGATTTGGTTTGCCCTTCAAATTGCGGTTCCCGCATCCTTACATGTATTACCGCTACGAGGCCTTCCCTGACATCCTCGCCAGTTATTGATTCTACACCTTTTATCATGTTTTTGGATTTTGCATAATCCTGAATTGCCCTGGAAAGACCAGCCCTGAAACCAGTGGCGTGAGTTCCACCCTCTATTGTGCTAATATTGTTCACGAAACTTTCCAGAATTTCAGATGTGTTTGTAGTATATTGAAAGGCATACTCAATCTGAGAATCGTCCTTCTCTCCTGAATTATAAATGATCTCTTTGTTCACGTGAGAATAACCCTCTCCAAGATATTTCACAAATTCAACGAGCCCACCCTTATAACTCAATATTTCGGACTTTCCATTTCTTCTGTCTTCAATTTCGATGGTTACTTTTGGGTTCAGAAATGCAAGATCTCTCATTCTTGAAAGAAGTGTTTCATAGGAATATTTTGAATCGCCAAAAATCTCCTTATCAGCATTGAATGCGATGAGAGTCCCCGTTGATTCTTCCATCTTAATCTCGATATTTTTCAATTCAGGGATTTTTTCATAATCCACTCTTTTAACATTCTTCAAAATACCTGAGGGAACTCCTTTCTGGAACTCCTCATAATAAACAGTATCTCCTTTTTTTACTATGGCAATCAATTGCGACGAAAGGGCATTTACCACATGAACTCCAACGCCATGCAGTCCGCCTGTTACCTTGTATACCTTCTTGTCAAATTTCGCCCCACTATGGAGTTCCGTTAGCACAATTTCCAGACCGGGTCTCCCATATTTCGGGTGAATATCCACCGGTATACCCCTTCCATTATCCTCAACCGTAATCATTCCGTTGGAATGAATGGTGAGGATTATTCTATTACAGTAACCTGCAGCAGACTCATCGATTGCATTGTCTACAACCTCATAGACGAGGTGATGCAATCCTCTTTCATCTGTTGAGCCAATATACATTCCAGGAACTTTTCTGACAGCTTTAAGTCCTTCCAGAACCTGAATTTGAGATGCGTTGTAATCTTCCAATCATTTCACCAAACTTTGAATGTACCTTATTCCTAATTGATTCTTAAACTTCTTCTGTCTGCGATTTCATCGGTTTAATAAGAAATATGTGTGTTTCATCTCCTTCCTTCTTAAAATCCTTTATTTTTAACTTTGTGGTTGATGCAAGGCCCTCGAAAACCTTCTGCTCATAAGGAAATTTCTCCGTCATCATAATTACCTCAGCCTCATTCCCCTCATCCAATTCAATGCTCAGACCTTTAAAGACGCTTTTCATATAATTAAACGGATCGCCCCCACAGGAAATATATCTGTGATCCTCTACTATCATACTTTCCATATGCCTAAATGATATTACTTTGTTTCCAAAGTTGTTTAGATCTGTTCAATTGGATAATTGATTCCAATATCCATTGTTGATATTCCATCAGGAAAGTATAACAGCAAATTTTTATCTCTGTTAATGATAGATGCTGATGTCAAGATTTTATTATAAATGCAGGGACATAGGATTTGATTGCAGTTGGGAAATAAATGCTCCAACGAGCAAAGATGTTTGGGCCAAAGTTAGAATTCATAACAGATATGCACATAACGAGTTTGAAATTCCTCCAGAAATTGAGGAAAAAATAACTAAAGCAATCCAAGAAAAGTGACGAAATGATTTTTAAAATACCAACCGTATTGATGTCGGATGAAATAATAGATAAATGTCTGAAGAAGGCATCCAAAATTGAAGAACCTTATAATCCCATATTTGAAGAAAAAGTCAGAAGAGAGAATATAAGCAGAATTGCCGCAATAGAAGGCGCTGCCTGCTCACATCTTGACCGTCTTGTTAAGAAGTTTCCGGGAATAGAGAGGATACATCCCTTCTATGAAGACCTGATTGATTTAAGTTATGGGAGAGACAAATACAAAGAATCTCTCTCCAGAGTGATGTGGGCAAGCAACAAAATTAAGAATCTTGCCACTGAATCTATCAGAAGCATCAAGAAGAAGAGAAAGGCTTTCATGATAGTGGAAGAAAGAAAGAAGTTTTACGGAAGATTCTGTTCCGTAATTGAAGGAATAAGCAATGAACTTATTCTTTTGAATTCATGCCGTGATTTCATAAGAAAACTTCCTGATGTTGATCCGGACGAGTGGGCTTTTATAATTTCTGGCCTTCCAAATGTTGGAAAGAGTTCCCTTTTATCTGCTTTATCTGGTACAGACGAAAAGGTGGCACCATACCCATTTACTACACAAACGGTTAAGATAGGACATGTTCAAATTGGTTATAATAGAGTTCAACTTATTGATACGCCGGGAATACTTGACCGCCCAATGGAAGAAAGAAATGAAATGGAACGAAAGGCAATCCTGTGCCTTAAGGATATCAAAGGTTCCATACTTTTCCTCATAGATCACAGCGGAACCTCAGGATATTCAATGGAAGAACAGGAACATCTTTATACTGAGATCAAAGCCAAATTTATGAAGAATGTAATAAGGATTCAAACAAAATCAGATATTTCTGAGAAGAAGGAAAATATAGCAATCTCGTCAGTAAATTATACCGGTATAGATGAACTTCTAAAAGTAATGGAGAATGAAATCCATGGAATACAGGTCACTCATTGAAAAAACGGCATTGAAAAATGCCCATGGACACGATGGAAAAGCTGATGTAGGATCTGTAATGAATAAGATCCTTGGAGAATTTCCTGAGGAGAGAAAAAACGCAGGTCAACTCATAGTAACTGTAAAGGAAATTGTGGCTATGATCAATTCTATGTCTCAGGAGCAGCAAAATGCTCTCATTTCACAAAAGTATGCTGATATATTGACAATTGAGAAGAAGGAACAGGAACACAGACTCCATGATCTTAAGAATGTAAATGGCCCTGTGGTAATGAGAATGGCCCCATCTCCCTCTGGTCCACTTCACCTCGGCCATTCAAGGATGGCAATACTCAATGATGAATATGTGAAGCGTTACGGAGGTCAGCTAATCCTGAGAATTGAGGATACAAACCCCCAGAATATCGATCCTGTTGCATATACAATGATTCCAGAGGATCTTAAGTGGCTAAATGTAAATGTTACGCAGATAGTTATACAGTCTGACAGGTTTGAGTTATACTATGAGAAAGCAAGAGAGCTCATAAGAAAAAGAGCAGCGTACATGTGCACATGCGAGGTGGATACCTTCAAGGAACTCCTCATGGCTGGACAGGCATGCCCCCACAGAGATATTGAACCTGAATCAAATCTTGAGAAGTTTCAGGAAGTAGTCGACGGAAAAAACAGAGACGCCTCACCAGTCCTTATTATAAAAACAGATATAGCTCATCCAAACCCTTCAGTGAGGGATTGGATCGCTTTCCGGAGAATAAAAGGAACTCATCCCAGAACAGGTAACAAATATTCTTTCTATCCAATGATGAATTTTAGTGTTGCCATAGATGATCATGAACTTGGTTTGACCCATGTAATCAGAGGAAGTGACCATATAAGCAATACGGAGAAGCAGAAATATATATTCAACTATTTTGGATGGAAAATTCCGGAATATTTCCATTACGGAAATATTTCCATACCGGATTCCATATTGAAAACATCCATAATCAAGAAGGGCATTAAAGAAGGTATTTACTCAGGTTGGGATGATGTTAAATTACAGACAATATGTTCAATGGCCCGCAGGGGGTATCAACCTGAAACATTCAGAAAGTACTGGATAGATTCAGGACTAAGGGAGGTAAACGCAGAATTTTCCTGGGATATATTTAATTCCATAAACCGCCAGTTCATCGATTCGGGTGCTGACAGATATTTCTTCGTAAAAAATCCTGTTCCTATTAAGATTGCAGATTCTCCTGAGGTCATGTCAAGGATACCTAAATATCAGGGAAAACCAGAAAGAGGTTTTAGGGAGTATATGATTAAGGCATCGTCCGAACTTTTCATAACCAGAGAAGACCTTGAAAATATAAAAGACGGAGAAAAAATACGACTTAAAGATCTTTTTAATGTAAGATATAATGAAGGAACTTTTAGATTTTCGGAAATAGAACCATCAAAGGAGAAAATAAAGATCATTCACTGGTGTCCTTCTGAATCCAAACCATTTAAAGTAGAGAGACCAGATGGTTCGTTCGATGAAGGAGTACTTGAACCGCAGGGTATTGAAAGGAATGGAATCTTTCAGTTCGAACGATACGGATTCGTGAAGAAAGTCTCAGGAGAGTTCGGAATCTATATCCACAACTAATTTGGACTTCCGGTGACAATCCTGACTCTTGATGGGAATTTTCTTAATATTATAGCGTCTCCAACAGCCTTTACCCATCTGTATGGAACTGAAATTGGTGCACCGCCATCAACCAGAGCCGGGTTTGACTCCCTGATTAGAATTCCATAGATAGTTCCTGAATCGAGATCTATAATGATATCTGAAACCTTACCAATAAGCAAGGCTTTTTCGGAGTATACATCCATATCAATCATACTGGAAATTTCTGTCATTTCACATTCCCTCTTTTAGTATTATCACAATGATATAATTGTCCATAGATTTTTCCATGTATAGTTCCTTCGTCATAAATTACAGTTGATTATATAGCCCAGCTTATTATTAATTTTTGCGGGTATTCTGATTAACAAAAATTTAATTATATCGTAAAAAAAATTGGTATTTTAACAAATTAGAATGGTTCTAAATCATGTGGTATACGCATAAACGTATGGAGACTGTACGTTGAAACTGTAAATAGTTCCGCCAATATTCATATTTTCCTGCTGTGCTGATTGATAAAGGTTTATTGTAATATTACTATTGTCGAATGGTTCAGCAGTGTTTGAAAACATGTAAGTATCCACATTTATTTGAGCCGTTGAAATAAACATTGGAGTAGACTGGGATTGAAGATATGATGCATATATAGCTCCACCTACGGAACCAGCAGCTGTTTCTAATCCTCCCACGGTAAAGACCAATGCGGCTAGTGATAGCCCAGCTGTTTCTGGTGCTGCAATTAATACTGCTACTGTTGCTGCTATAGACAATCCAAGTGAAACAGCGCCGAGTATCATAGCCTTTGTGTTTATACTTTGAATTTCCTGTTGTGTGGCAGTTTCATATCCACTAGCAAAAAATGAAAACTGATTTGTAATATTGGTTGAACCCGGTCTTACACCAGTATATTGATGATCAACTGTAAGACCTGAATCAAAAAATGCATTCCAATCCAAGTTTACAAACGTAGATGCATCTTGTTCAGGGATATGATATAAATTAACTGCAAAACCCTCCTCATAATCGAACGAACCGTTGTTAGCATTAATTACTTGTGTTACAGATGAATACGATGTTCCGTCGTCTACACAATAAGACCCGTCTACTGATTCATAGATAGTTTTCGTAAATACCATTTGCATTGTAAAGTTTCCATATCCTATCATGCTGATATTTTGATATTGTTCTGGATTTGATGAAGTTGTTGAACCTCCATCCCTTGTTGCAATTTGGAAATTTGCATTGCTATCAGACCATGCTCCTGAAGTGCTTGTTTGATCTACCCAACCTCCCGTCGTATATGATTCCTGATTACCATCAAGAGAGACTGTATATGAACCTTGCAAAGATGAGTAGGAATATGATAACGCGCTTAGTGCATTTACTGGTATATTACCAATAAGTATGGGCATTGGTCCTTTGAATTGATAGATATACTGCGTAACATCGTTATTGCATCGGATAGCTCCTCCGCCACCTCCCCCTCCACCTCCTATCTGTCTCATTTTATGGAGGTGATCGACTGAATTGTTTGTGCTGTTAATGGGCATAACAATTGGCGGTGAATTCATGTTAAAATAGATATTT